>NC_020054.1:4266256-4566256 GCF_000331105.1 Fibrella aestuarina BUZ 2
GATGTAGGCGGGCCTGTTGGCGTTATTGGGCTGCTGATTTCAGCCTAGATATATTTCGGCTCGCTTAAATCCCGTTCAGATACTCCGGGAATTGCGACCGCCAAACGGGCCAGTCGTGCTCGCCCCAGGGTTTCACGTCGAGCCAGTGGTGGATGCCTTTTGCATTCAGGATGCCCGACATCTGAAGCGTCGAGGGCTTGCAGAAATCATATTCCGACGTACCCAGCACGATCCGCATCTGGTAGAGGTGCTCGTTCTGGGCGTTGGGTACGTAGTCGACGGGGTTGTTGAAGTACACGTTATCGTCGTAGTACCCGTCCATAAACGAGCGGATGTCGTATTTAGCCCCCATCGCCATCAGGTGCGCGACCTGATCGGGGTGGCGGAAGGCGTAGTTCAGCGCCTGAAACCCACCAAAGCTGCAACCCGCTACCCCAATCTTATCCACGTTACACTCGCGCTGGATGTAGGGCACCAGTTCTTCGCTGATGAAGCGATCGTAGAGCACGTGGTTCCAGATGCGGGTGCCGGGGTGCAGGTGTTTGGCATACCAGCTGTCTTTGTCGATACTGTCGATGCAGTACAACTTGATGTGCCCCGACTCGATGTGGCCCTGAATGGCGTCGATCAGTTTGAAGTCTTTGGCTTCGTAATACCGCCCCATCGTGGTCGGAAACAGCAGCACCGGGTACCCCCAATGGCCGTAGACGAGCATCTCGATGTCGCGCCCCAGCCGGTGTGAATAATACTTGATGTACGACTCTTGCATGGCGCAAAGATAGGGTAAGCGTCCCTGTTTCGCGCCCAAAGTTACGTAGCCGGGTCGCCCCGATGCCGCGCCACGTTGGCGACTGGTTCCGGCACGTCGGCCGGTGAACGCCGGACGGCACAGCACGAATGCCTACCTTTGTCCTGTGAAACTTGTACTTACTTTCTGTTTGTTGCTTATGCTTACCTCCGCAGCAGCCCAGCCGTCGGATTCGGTCACCGTACTGGCCGACGATTCGCTGGTGTCTGTCCCGCTGAATCGGGTCGTTCATCTGACGATCATTCTGCCCCCCCACTACACCACCACCGGCCCCGCCTACCCCGTTCTGTACCTCAACGACGGGCAGGACATTCCCCGGCTTAATCTAGCCCACGTGCTCGACTCGCTCTACGCCCGGCAGGCCATCCGGCCTTTTGTGCTGGTTGCTCCGCACGCCAACGCCGACCGTATTCAGGAATACGGCACCGCGGCCCGCGCCGACTACATGAACCGGGGCAGCAAAGCCGCCGCCTACACCGATTTTGTGCTGACCGAACTGCTGCCCCATGCCCGCAAGCAGTACCACGTCAGCCCCGACCCGGCCGGGGCGGCCATCGCCGGTTTTTCGCTGGGGGGGCTGTCGGCTTTCGACATTGCCTTTCATCACCCCGATCGGTTTAGCCGGGTGGGCGTGTTTTCGGGGTCGTTCTGGTGGCGGAAGAAGAAATTCAGCACCGATTCAGGCAGCGCCTACGACGACGATACCGACCGCATCATGCACAGCCTGATTCGGGAAAGCACCACCAAACCGCCGGTCCGTTTCTGGCTCCAAACCGGCACCAACGACGAAACATCCGACCGTAACAACAACGGCGTCATCGACTCCATCGACGATACCCTCGACATCATTAAGGAGCTGACGAAGAAGGGTTTCGCCCAACCCGCCGACATCCGGTACGTAGAGGTGCCCGGTGGCGAGCACAACCAACGTACCTGGAGCGAGATCATGCCCGATTTTCTGACGTGGGCGTTCGGGAAATAAATCTGCCGGTTGCTGTTGGCCCGTAGCGCAGCTGGGCGACGTATTACCGGTAAACAGCAACCGGCCAACGGTAAACCCTAACCAACAACCTCTTTTCCTCCCATGCATCCTTTCCTGCCCCTGACTCTTCTGTTGCTGGCCTGCGGCTCGGCGACGATCGACACCGCCCCTGGCACGCCCCCAACGCCCCCGGCCCGCAAGCTGGTGTGGGCCGACGAGTTTGACAAGGACGGCCTGCCCGATCCGGCCAAATGGGGGTACGATGTCGGGGGGAACGGCTGGGGCAACAACGAATTGCAGTATTACACCAGGGCCCGCGCCGAAAATGCCCGCGTCGAAAAAGGCAACCTGATCATTGAAGCGATCAAGGAACCGTATGAGGGCAAGGCCTACAGCTCGGCCCGGCTGCTGACCCAAAACACCGCCACCTGGACCTACGGGCGCGTGGAGGTGCGGGCCAAATTACCCGCCGGCCGGGGCACCTGGCCCGCCATCTGGATGCTGGGCAAAAACATTGCGACGGCGGGGTGGCCCCTTTGCGGCGAACTCGACATCATGGAACACGTTGGTTACGACCAGGACGTGATTCACGGCACGGCGCATACCCAGGCCTACAACCACGTAAAAGGCACCCAGAAAGAAGGCAAGACGACCATTGCCACCGCCACCAGCGATTTTCACGTTTACGCCATCGACTGGACCGCCGACACCATCGCCTTCTCCGTCGACAACCAGCCGTATTACAGCGTGAGCAAAAGCGCACTGGGTAGCCAACCCGCACAGTGGCCCTTCGATCAGCCCTTTTTTCTGATCCTGAACGTAGCCGTGGGCGGCAACTGGGGTGGCGCCAAAGGCGTCGACGAAACGATCTGGCCCCGCCGGATGGAAGTCGACTACGTGCGGGTGTATCAGTAACATGGGCAACGTACCCAGCCCGGCCATCTGGTTAATCCCTCAGATTCTGAACCGCTTACTTACTATTCGCTACCGATTCGACCATCGACAGGTCGTAAACCCCAGTTTTGTTATCGGCAACCGAGCTTCACACCGACCGGCTGCCCATCCAGATGACAACCCTTTTCTTGTTCCGTACGGCGCTGCTGCTTACCCTGGCCCTCAGCTGTTTACTAACTGCCTGCCAGAAAGGCGGCGGTGGCGACGTAGGTCCACAGGGCGTGGCCGGCCCCAAAGGCGATACGGGCGCTCAGGGACCCAAAGGTGACCCCGGCACCGCCAACGTGCTATACTCCCCCTGGATAGCGGTGACCTTTGCGGGCGGTGGTTCCACTTACACCGGTACTGTCACCGCACCGGCCATTACCCAGGACGTGCTCGACAAGGCCGATATCCGGGTGTACTGGAATGAAAATGGGCGCATTCTCTCGCTACCCTACGCCCAACTGATTGGCGGGGTTACCTACAGTATGCACCAACGATTCTACGTGGGCCGGATCGAGCTGGTGGCGAGCTATCCCCTCAGTGCGCAACAGATACGCTACGTGATCATTCCCGGCACGGTGCCCATCGGTGGCCGTAAAGCAGCCGCTGATCTCACCACTTACCAGGCCGTAAAGGCTTACTACCACCTTCCCGATTGACTCCCGGCCGCTCAGATGGCAACCTCGGTCGGCTGGGCAGCGGGGGAGTAAGAAGCGCCCAGATACGGCATAGCGAAGGTGCAGGTCGTACCGCGGCCCGGTTTAGAGTGGATCGTGAGCGTGCCGCCGAGGTCGCTAGCCCGCTGGTGTAGGCTGGCGAGGCCGTTACTCTGCGCAGGTACGTTGGCCGGGTCAAACCCGATGCCGTCGTCGGTCACCCGCAGGCATAGCTGCTGGTTGGTCAGTTGCAGACACACATCGACATTGCTGGCCTTGGCGTGGCGCAATACATTGTGCAATAACTCTTTATGAATCAGGTAAAGCTCCCGGCAAAGCTCATCGGGCAGCGGATTGGCCGCATCGAAATCGGGCAGATCGAGGTGCAGCTTCGTAAACTGATGCTCAAACAGGGCCTCAGCGGCTTCGCGCAGCCGGCAATCCAGTGGTTCAGGGGGCAATGCCGTCCCGGCGGCCTCGTCCACCGGTGCGCGCAAGCTCCAGACAATCTGTCGCATGTTGGCGAGCACCTGCCGCGCCGACTCGCCAATGAGCCGCAACAGCGCCCGGGCCTCTTCGGGGCGGGTGACCAGCTCGCGGTCGGCCGCCATGCTAAGCATGCTGATGCTGCTGAGGTCACCGCCCACGTCGTCGTGCAGGTCGCGGGCAATGTCGGCCCGGATGCGTTGCAATTGCAGTTGTTTACGCTCGTTTTCCCGCAGTTGCTCGATCAGTTTAGCCTGCATGACCAGCTGCTCCTGCTCCAGCTGACTGTTTCGCATGGAGATGCCCAGCGTGAAACAGAGCACCTCCAGCGCCACTCCGATCTGCATGTAGATGACCGGGAACGAAAACGGGTTGGTGGGATTACGGACAAAGATAGCGGGCAGAAAATTGATGGATAAGGCTACCAGACAGCCCATTACGAAGAAAAACGAGCCGACCACAAAGTACGTTACGATCGACTGCCGGAGCCAGACGATACGCGGCACTACGTAAAGCGCCGCCAGCGCCATCAGGATGCGGCCCGCGGTATAAAGCGCTGACCGAACCGGAATGGATACGTCGGACAGCAGCAGGATGCCATCGAGCAACAGGTAGCCCACCAGCAGGCCCAATATACCCTGTAGCACCCGGTAGCTCGTTGGGTCGTTCCGTTTTACGTCCATCAGCTGCATGGTAAACCGGACGTACAGCATCAGCGCCAGCGATTCCGATAAAACAATGTCGAACCGTTGGCCGGGTTGGTAGTGCGGGTTCTGATACCCATGATCGACTAGCCTAAACGTACAAACCATGCAGCCGATGTAAAACGCGTATTGCCAGTAAATAGCCTTACGGTGCTGCGCAAACGACAACAGCGCATAGACCGCCATCATGGCCAGCATGCCATCCAGAAACAGGCGCAGTTGCGGGTACGTAACAAGGCAGGCAGTCATTCAATAGTGGTTAACAAGGACACACAAACCGGCCAGAATGGGCTAACGAATAGGGAAGATAGCGGTAAACTACTTAATCACAAAAGCATTTTAAGTTTGCGTAAAAATACGTAGTTATCGCGTAGTTTTCCTTTACCTTATGCCCCCCTACACGCAGCCGGTTCCCCTCCCTACCTCGCCCATAGCGACTTCTATTTTCATGAATACATGATCTGACCATACAGGCATTGACAACGCTCAGGGTCTGGATACGGCCAAAGGCCAATCGCTCTGGAACTTGGCTTCCTTGCTGAGAGAGGCAACGTCGAACAGGACTGCACGGCTCAGCCAAGTTTTGGTCATAACGACGCGACAGGTACGTGCTCAGCAGTTGGGTAGCCCCGCCGATTCTGTCAACGTCAGGCGTCATTTGGAGGCTGTTCCACAACACTCCTCCCTTATTCGTGGTAGCGCTACCCGGTGCGTTGCCGCTGTCTCGGCGCTGGTCAGCACAAAACCCAACCGCCCCGGCCGCCTTCAGGGCCAGGGACATCCGGGAGCTATCCCCTTATTTGGGGAGGTTGCGGGGCTCGATATGCATCACCTTTGCAATGGTGCGTGGTTCATCAAACTAAACGTAAACAGACCACACGCCGAGCGTATGGAACGAGTCAGTGCTTCCTCAGGCGGATATGCTACACACCACCGGCGAATTGCTCCAACAAAGCCCCCAGATTAGGAAATTTGACCGCTCCATGCAGACTCACAGGACTTTGTGTGGTATTGCCTTGTGCTGCCCCTCGGAGAAGCCGTCGGACCGATAGGGCGGTCAAACCAGACTGCTTCGCTTTCAGATAGACTATGAAGCCAGCTAGTAGCGCTGAAGCCCCCGATGTCATGCCAAAACTAGATAGGTACCCGTTGTTGGTATCCGTGGTTTTTAGGCCTTCACCTGGGGCGACGCAATCGATCCGGGTGCCGAAACTGCTACTGTTTACCCATTTTGAGGCCTTGACCGTTGCGGCGCCAACCACGATCGCGCCTGAGTCTGGCGACACGAGCTGCGAAGGGTCTGAAGGGAGTTGATTGCTGACGTAACGGGCGCGATGAATGATCTGCCCCTCAGCCAGTCTGCCTGTGGGTGAGTAGTTCGCCTCATAATCGACTGTGTCGGTCGGATTGATGCGGCGTTGTTGAGTAGCGAAATACCGATCAAGTGCATCCAGATCAAGGGAGCTATTGCCGGCCGGCTCAACGATAGTTAACCCCAGTTCGTTGGTTGCCAGCCAGATAAGGTCGTAGCAAGCCTGATCGGTATCAAGCGGGTAATAGGTAGTGCCTGCTCCCGACGGAAACAATACATCTAACTTATGCAGTTGGACGAGGGCTAGTTCCAGCAGGATAACGTCGTTGGCGGTGGCGGCGTCAAAGGCGTGGGCCAACGCATCGTCGATGCGGGTCAGCCCAGCGTCATCGTAGGCAGAATATAAGTTCACCGCTACGCCAGGGACAACTCCTTTTACAATTGAATCGTCGCCAATGAGTACGCCCAAGACACGGCAACCATGCGGAATAAGAGCCTCGGGCACCGAATCTGTTGCCGGAAACCGGATGCTGCGTTGATCAAGGGTCAACCGATGATTATACGCCCGATGGGGTGACCAGCCCTGATCGACAATATGCAAACGGGAAGAGGAATCTGCGGGGAACGGCGTATTGGGTACGTTCAGTAGGCTTCGAAAATCAGTGGGATTCGTCGCCGTGGAAGGTCGGCTACCGGCCCCGACGAATTCACCGCGCACGTAGGCCAGTTCAAGGAGCGGAGCCTTTGTTTTACCATCTGGGGTAAACGCCTGTAGCGCCTTTTCCAACTCTACGGCTCTATCCAAGGGGCAGACTACCTTAAAGTAAGTAAACGGATTAGCCGACTGGAGTGGTACGCTATCCATACGGGTTACCTTGTAGCCTGACTTCATTCGGTTTGGCTGGTTGTAGGCTCGTTCCAGTAGCTTTAACAAAAGCGAAGGCTCCGTATGATTTAGCAGCGGCACAAGGGTTCCACCAGTGGCCGATACATATTGCCAAAACTCGCCAATGCCGACAGGCTTATAGTCGTCGAGCTGTCCATAAAAGACGCGCGCAAACTGAGAGCTTACCAAGTAATCAACGGATAAGCGGAATGAAGCCTTGACGCCCGAGTGAGCTGACTGTTCGACAGGAAATACGTCCACCAAAGAAACGGCCTCCTGGAATTTGATGACAACGGTTGCCAGGGTTTCGGTAGCGGTTCCGGCGGTTGGCTGGGCGTCGTCATCCGCACGATCGGAGACTGGAGGAAAAGGGATGGGTGGCTGAGGCATAAGTACATACCTTTAGGTAAATCACCCAAAAGATATACACACCTTTACTGGATAAATTTTTAAATTACTATTCGTATGAAAGAAGCAGAAAAAAGCTGTAATGGAGCGGATTTTATCGATAATCCGCTGAATGGTGGCCTGGTAAAGATTACCAAATCACTGGCTGACGAGTATGCAACCAACTATCAACGCCTGATCGGTATCCTGGCGAGTGATGACCCAACAGCAGGCGGAAGCTTACCCCCTGATTTGTTGAAACGGACGTTAGCCATCCACGGCTATTACGTCGGGAAGGAGCAACTCTCGTGCCTACTTGACCATGCGTTTGGGTCGTTCAGAGGCATTCAACTACAGCTGGGGCTGACGCAGCATCCGATTGACGGCGAAACCGTTGGCAACCTGGTTTATCTCATCGGCGGACTGTACAATGGCGACCGGCCAACGCCAGCGTCTTATCAGCCGGAGATAGCCACCGCCTCGGAGACCACCGACTGGCAACCCGCTTTGTTTGGTAATGACGTGTATATAGCGGGTCGGATGCCGCTGGTTCAGCAGCCAGACCCACCCGTTCACCAAAATCCACCGTATGGCTCCTCTACTGTTGAGTGATGACCACTACGTTATCCTACATCATCCTCTACGTTGGCACCTACTCCCGATTGCTGTCGGTGGGCGCGGCTCTCTGGAACTGGCCCTTCCTGCGCGGCGGCGTTCGGTTGTTCGCCCTACTGGAAATGATTGGTCTTGGCTTCACAGTGTATTCGACCTTGACGTTTTCAGACGGAAACAACGCGTATCTGAATTTTTTGAGCGTGGCCGTTGATGCCCTGTTTATGAGCCTGATGTATGGCCCGCTGATGCCCACCGTTGGGCTTCGGCGGGCCGTTTGGCTCTTCGGCCCGTTGTTTGCCGTCGCTACAGGAGCCGACTACTGGTGGGGTGAAGGGCGTCAGCAGCTAGGAGCCAATTATATTTCAGCGCTTGAATGTGGACTGGTTTCGATCATCATCTTACTGTATCTAAACCACTTGCTTCGGCAAGATCGCGTGTCTTTACGGCGGGAGCCAATCGCAATCATCAGTGTCTGCTTGCTGGTAATCAGCCTGATTGCCTTGCCCATCTATCTGTTTAGCCCCGCCCTGATGAGCTACTCGATGACATTGACGCTACGGGCCTACGACCTGATGTTCTTAAGTGCCTTCTTTGCCCATACTGGCTATGCCTACGCGTTCTGGTTCACTCGTTCACAGGCAGTTGCTGCTTAAGGTCAGCGTGGTGGCGGCTTTGCTCGGCCTGCCCTTCCCCCATCTTGGCCAATCGTTACGAGTCACGATAAACGGGCAAGCTATCGAGCGCCGTGACTGGCTCAGCATGGCCGTTCTACGGCTACCCAGCCGCGAGACAAGCCTGACGATTCAGTTACTTCCCGGCGAGCAGACGGCTCTTTATGAATACCGGCTCATCCAACGGCGTACGGCAAACTGGCAATCGTTCAGAGGCGCGCATACTGTCCAGTACCACAACCTATCAGGCGATGAATACCAGTTTCAGGTACGTCAGTTGAGGGGGGCGCTTCTCATCCAGCGGCGGATTCTGATCGAGAACCTGCTCTGGCAACGGTGGTGGTTTGCCCCATCGCTGTTTTTGTATGGCCTGTTGGTGATGGGCGTAGTTGGTTTTCTGTTTTATCGCTACCGCATCCGGCAGTTTATGCGGATGCAGCTTATCCGTGACCGGATTGCTCGCGACCTCCACGACGACATGGGCAGCTACCTCAGCAGCATCTCCATCCTGAGCGCCGCCCTGCCCGCCGACCCCGCCCGCGCCAAACAGAACCTCGACCGCATTGGGCAAACCGCCCGGCAGGTGATGGATGCCATGAGCGATATTGTCTGGAGCATCAACCCCACCCAGGATACCATGCAGCAGGTGCTCGACCGCATGAAGCAGGTAGCCGACGAGCTATTCGGCTCGACCGACACCGCCGTAGTGTTTTCAGTCGAGCCGGGTGTCGATGCCCTCAGCCTGCCGCTGGAGCGGCGCCGCGACTTTTTTCTAATCTACAAAGAAGCCCTCACCAACGCGGCCCGCTACGCGGCGGCCAGTCAGGTACAGGTACGTCTCGATCGCCAGCAGAGCCTGCTACGGCTGCGTATCAGCGACAACGGGCATGGCTTTGACCCGGCCCATGCTACCCACCGGCCCGGGGGCGGGAATGGGCTGAAGAACCTCCAGGTACGTGCCGGGGCGCTGTCAGGTACGTTGTCGGTGGAGTCGGCACCGGGGCAGGGCACGCGGGTGGTGCTGACGCTGCCGCTTTGAACGTACTGATTCAACGCCTATGTACTGTGCGCTACCGGAAGGCAAACCTGCTTACCTTCGGGTCGGCTTATCCCCCTCTTTGGGGAGTTCAACGTATGTTCAGGTATTTATCTTTGAGGCACATAACACACTACCCATATGGCCGTCCGCACCGCTATTTTTGAAGACAACATGCCCCTGCGCGAGGCACTTTCCTTTCTGATCGAAGCCACCGACGGGTTTGACCTGCTGGGGGCCTTCGGCGATTGCCTCTCTGCCGAAAAACAGGTAGGTACGTTGCAACCCGACGTGGTGCTAATGGACATCGACCTGCCGGGCCGCAGTGGCATCGACGCCGTTCGGAGCCTGCACGAGCGGTATAGTCACGTAGATGTATTGATGCTCACCGTGTTCGATGATGATGACCGGGTGTTTGAGGCTATCCGGGCGGGGGCTACGGGGTATTTGTTGAAGAAAACACCCCCGTCCCGCATCCTGGAGGCCATCCAGGAGGTCTATGACGGCGGCGCGCCTATGTCGCCCGCCATTGCCCGGCGGGTAATGGAGGCCATGCAGCACCGGCCAAACCCTAATCTGGCCGACCTCACTCCCCGAGAAAGCGAGGTGCTGACGCTGCTGGCCAAAGGCAATAGCTACAAAATGGTCGGGGCCGAGCTAGGCATCACCGTCGAGACGACCCGTACCCACGTGAAGCGCATTTACGAGAAGCTTCACGTCCACTCCGTCGCCGAAGCCTTGGCCAAGTACCACGGCAAGTAAGCAGCTTACCCCGCTTACCGAAGCCAACAAACCCAATACGTATCCCCTTTTTTGGGGACGCGCGGCGGCTGGCGGTGGTGGAGCTTTGACCCAACCAAAACGGGTTACCGCCGCACCACGCCATGAACCGCTATTACTCCTCGTCAGTAGGGCTGGGTCTGTTACTGATTCTAGGCCTGAGCTTGCAAAACTGCAAGAAAGACGACCCCGCCACCCCAACCGGCCCCGCGAGTGGCACCACTACGCCAGGTACGTCGACAACGGCTACGACCAAGAGCACCGGCCCCGTGCTGCTCACCGACCCTGTCGTTAGTAACGTGGGCAGTTTTTCGGCCCGCATCACCGCCGTCATCAACGGCAACGGGGGCGAGGCCATTACCGGCCACAAGTTATTCGTGGTTCAGACCGCGTCCCAACGCCTGGACAACCAGTATGAACTGGGAGCGACCAGCGGCCCCTTTCCGCTGACGATTACGCAGGCAGTGACGGGCCTCGCCGCCAACACCAACTACACGGTCTACTTCACGGCCACCAACAAAGTAGCGGTGGTGCAGCGAGCAACGACCTTCACGACCACGACCATCGCCTCAACCACGACGGCACCCAATGGTAACGCCGTTACCGTCAAAGCGCCTTTCCCCGGGCAGACCCGCCGCCTGGCGCGCATTTTTACGCTGGCCAATAAGCTGTATGTGTTAGGCGGGTGGGACCAAACGCAATCCGCGGCGGCTGACCTGACCGATCTGTGGCAGTATGACCCCGCCACCGACAAATGGAGCGCAAAAGCCGCCCTTCAGGTTCCCAACGCACTCCGGCTCGATTATACCCTGCCGATTATGCTGATCGACGGGCAGGCTCATGCCCTGGTCACCGTCCAGACTGGCACTACGGCCAGCACCCGCACCTCGTTTATCTACACCTACGACCCCACCACCAATAAATGGACGGCCAAAGGGCAAGCTCCGTTTGTTGGTTCGTGGCGAACGGTGATGAGCCTCAACGGCAAAGGGTATGCTGTGGGGGGGTGGCGATCAGCTCAACACGCCCTTATCCGTCGGGAAGCAGGTGTGGCAGTATGATCCCACTACCGACAAATGGGCCCGCCGGAACGACTTTCCGGGTGAGGCGCGGTATGGCGGGTTTGGCACCACCCACAACAACAAAGGCTATCTGATCGGTGGTACGGGGCTCAACGGGATGCTGGCCGACCTGTGGGAATACAACGATGCCACCGATAGCTGGACGCAAAAAGCAGCGCCCCCTACTATCATCAGCAGTGGCGCGTTTAGCGGGAAAGCGTTTCTGGTCGGGGACAAACTGACCTTCACCCAGTTCGCCGACAACTATTATACCTACAATTTCACGACCCAGGCGTGGTCGACGGCACCCGCACCAGATGCCATCTACAAATCGGCGCTGGGTGGTACGGGCTGCACCGTCTATGAGTACCTCACCGAATCCAGCGGGGCTAATGTGTATCTGTTCCATCAGTACCGCTCGGTAGCGGGTACACCCTGCCTGAATCTGATGGGGCAGCTCTGGCAATACACCCCCTGATACGGCCTGGTCAGCCAAATCGCCCCCGGCTTATGCACGCTCCTTACCATGTATGTCTCAGCAACAGGGCTGAGGCCCTTTCACACCAAACCAATCAATCGCATGAACACGTCTCGATTTTCCCTGGTCACTATAGCCGTCAGCCTGCTGCTTGGCAGCCTCACGGGTTGTAAAAAAGCCGACGACCCCACGAAAGGCTTATCGGCCAAAATTCAGTCGATCATCCCGCAGGCCGATATCGATAAGCTGCGGCAACGGGGCATGATCATCAACGAGGGGTCGCAGCCGCCCAACATCGAGGGCATTTTTGCGTCGTCGCCCCACACGCTCGTCAGTCCCTACGACACCGACTCCTACGGGGCTGGGTACGTTTTCAACGACCTCACGATCCGCTTTTCAAAGCAAAATACCGCCGATCAGACGGCGGTGGTCGACATCAAGAATGCCGGATCAACGGGCACGGGGGTGGGCGGTTTTCTGGCCGGTAACGGCAACCAGTTTACGTTTTTCGCCGAGATCGACCTGGTCGATGGGAGCGCCACGGCCAAGCAGGTTCGCATTTTTTCGGGCGAAATCACCAGCGCAGGCATCAAGAATTTTTACACCACCCTGCTAATGAAAAGCAAAAACGACCCGACAGACCGGCTCATTCCGGTGGGGGCCGCCCGGGTGATTAAAGACGGCGACGGCCTGGCCAGCAAACAGAGCAGCTTCCGCCTGAACGCCGCCGCGCAGCCCAAAGTACTCACTGCCGACGACGCAACGCGGTAGTAGCCAGCGTTGCCGCGCTGGCCCGTGTCTTCTCGACTCCCAGCCCCCTGCATCCCCCATTTTGGGGGCGCATGGGGGACGTCACCTACCGACTTTTGGCTTACTCAAACCCGGCTTTCCGCCTCTCCACACCCTGATCACTCGTTTCAATCATTCGTTTACGCCCAGCGACCAATAAAGACGGCCCCAACAAGGCGTGTGAAAGCAAGCTACCGTGAAACCGCAAACGAGTCATCCAATTAAAAACGAACGCCTTACAATTCAACGCACGCTTAAACGCACGGACGGCCATGGCGAATCTGCTTATTTTCAATCGCGCGGCTCAATTAGTATCCTTTCACCCTGAGTGAGTCGACGGATGCACGAAATGTCCTGGGCCAAACGACCAGCTCACGTGGTGGGTGCCAGGCTTTCTGGTTCGTGCTATTGCCAGCCCAATCGCGACTTAAAGCAGTGCTAAATCGATCAATGTCTTTGCCTTCAACGGCCTCAGCATCGACAACAACGGTACGCTTTAACTGGGCGAATGGGGCAAACGAACGGGCCAAGTGGTGATGGTCAGGTACGTTACCATATGCCCCGAACCGTTGGCATAGCCCAACGTGCCTTTGGGTAAAAGACCCAACCGATTCGGCAGCCCCTCTTCTAGTTTAACGACCTGTCTATCAACGCAAAAACGCAACACCATGAAAGCCATCGGTATCAGTTTAATTTGCCTCCTGAGCTTCGCTGGGCTAACCGCCTGCAAAAAAAGCGATGCCACCAAACCCGTTGAAAACACCATCACTTCGTTTATAACGAGTGAAACGGCCCTCACGGCCGGTACCCGTGCATCAGGGCCGTGGGAATTGGGGCTTGTGTTCAGTGCTTCCGTAGCGGGTAAGATTACGCAGGTCGGCGCGAAGATGCCCGAGCCAGGTACGTACCGCGTTATTATCTGGGATTTTGACAGCAAGCAATTGCTTCGGCAAAAGACCATTGAGCAAACCTCGCCCGACAAGCTGACGCTGGATGGTATCGATGCGCTGGCACTGACCGCGAATAAAAAATACGTTATCAGCATCAACAGCCAATCGGCGGGGACCAACAAGAAATACGGGTTTGTCTATAAAACCAACAGCGCTGAATTCATGCCCTTCACGAAAGGCAGCATCCTGGTGTACAACGCCTGCTACAGCGGCGTGGCGACGGCAACGTTTCCGAACACCACCCCCAATGTGAAATACGAAATGTACGGCTTCCCCGAATTCACCTTCATCCCCGACTGAGGGTAAGCGTAGCGGGCCGACAAACCATGTCGGCCTGCAACCGTAACGTTGGCCCACTCGCTCAACGCAACGTTCAGTTCATCCTGTTTCTGGGTACGTTTACAAGCACACAATCAAGCTACCACCCCCATGGCGCTCGCGTATTATCAGGCCCTTCATGGCTCATTTGTTATCGTCGGCAAATCGCCCGATGGTGATTCGGTGCGGTTCATCGCCGACAACCCCGCCGGTTACCAGTCTATCTACCGGGCCTACCGGATCGAGCCAGCCCGCGACGGCAGCGTGCAACTGCGCTTCGAGGGAATCGACGCGCCCGAGGTCCACTACGGCAAAGCGGCCCAGCCACTGGGTAACGCCGTGCGCGATAGCCTGCTGGCCCGGCTGGGTTTTACCAACGTCGTCATCAATCCGAATGAGACGGTCCTCTCGGCTACCCCCGACCGGATTTCCGGCTGGATCCTGACCAAAGGCGTCGATGCCAACGGCCGCCCCATCGCCTACGTCCTGCCCGATACCGCAACCCTCACCGACGGCGAAGCTACCCTGGTCGATGAAGCCCTGCTGAAGCAGACGATCAATCACGAACTGACGGTGCGTGGGCTGGTCTACTACACTGTGTATACGTCTACACCCGCCTTGCACCGCCACGTATTGCGGGCTGCCGCCGCCGAAGCCCGGGCCAACCTGCTGGGCGTCTGGGCGGTCGACTGCACCAGCCGCTACCGCCTCGAAAGCCAGGCCGACCTTGAACCCGGCGAGCAGGGGCAGCTCATCCTGCCAAAGCTGTTCCGGCGATCGACGGATTTTTTGAAAAAACCCGATGGGGCCGAAAACCTCAAAGACTGGCTCCTGAGCAAAGCGACCGGCTCGCGCCCCGAAGACGACCTTGTGCTGATCTGTGGGCATATCGAAGTGCCGCTGAGCCAGCTGGTTGTGCAACAAAACCAATACGTACTCTTCCAGGCCGATACGCTCGATATCGTGTTTGTGGAGAAGTAGCGCATCCCCGTTGGCCAACCGCCGCTGGCGTGTATTTTTACCTGGGCCACGTCGCAACGTCGTGGCCCAGGTCTTATGCAACGTACCTATACTCTGCTCCTCTGCCTGTTTGCCCTGGTCGCGCAGGCACAGCCTACCTTTACCGTTTCGTTTCCCGCCAGTACCACCACCGTTCCGCTCGACGGGCGGGTGTTGCTCATCCTGGCCAAGACCAACACCCCCGAACCCCGGCAGCAGGTGAGCGACGCCGTGGAAACGGCGCAACTGGTTGGGCTGGACGTCGACGGGCTCAAGCCGGGGCAGGCCGCCACGCTGGATGCCAGCGCCTTTGGTTACCCCAAACGCAGCCTGCGCGAACTGCCCCCCGGCGACTATTACGTGCAGGCCGTGCTCCACCGCTACGAAACATTCCGGGTAAAAAATGGCCCCAACGGCACGCGCCGTACCGTGAAGCTGCCAATGGACCGGGGCGAAGGCCAAAACTGGCGCACGGCCCCCGGCAACCTCTTCAGCCGGCCACAGCGCATCACGATCCGGGCGGGGCAAAAACAGACCTTTCCGGTGCGGCTGGATCAGGTGAACCCGCCCATTGAAGCGCCGAAAGACACCCGGTTCATCAAGCATATCCGCATCCAGAGCCCCCGCCTGACCGAGTTTTGGGGCCGCCCCATGTACCTGGGTGCGCACGTGCTGCTGCCCGCTGGTTTCAACGAGCACCCCGAGGCGCGCTACCCGCTCTGCCTGTTTCATGGCCACTTCCCGGCCGATTTCGACGGGTTCAGCGAAACTCCGCCGCCCGCCAACATGGACACCACCGATTATACCGAGCGGTTCAACCTGCGGGGGTACAAGAAAATCGTGGCGCAGGAGGCCTACGATTTTTACCGAAAGTGGACAAGCCCCGGCTTCCCGCGCATGCTCATCGTAGAAATCCAGCACGCCAATCCGTATTACGACGACTCCTACGCGGTCAACTCCGAAAACCTCGGCCCCTACGGCGACGCCATCATGTATGAACTGCTGCCCGAAATTGAGCGGCAGTTCCGGGGCATCGGGCAGGGTTGGGCGCGGTTTACCTACGGCGGCAGCACCGGCGGCTGGGAGGCGCTGGCGGCGCAGGTCTTTTACCCCGACGCCTTCAACGGTTGTTTTGCGGCCTGTCCCGACCCTATTGCTTTCGATGCCTACACCGTCTTCAACCTCTACAAAGACAAGAACGCCTATTACACGGAAGGGCCCTTCCGCCGAACGCCCCGGCCCAGCCAGCGCAACTACCTGGGGCAGGTAAAGGTAACGATGGCCGAGACCAACCACCGCGAACTGGCCCTGGGTACCCACTCCCGCTCGGGCGATCAGTTCGATATCTGGGAGGCGGTCTATTCCCCCGCCGGCCCCGATGGCTACCCCAAACGCATCTGGAACAAAGAAACCGGTGTGATCGACAGCAGCGTGGCGGCCTACTGGCGCGAGCATTTCGACCTACTTCATATCCTGCGCCGCGACTGGAAGACCCTTGGCCCGAAGCTGACCGGCAAGATTCATATCTACTGCGGCGATATGGATAACTTTTACCTCAACAACGCAGTCTACCTCATGGACGACTTCCTGAAAACCGTGCAGAACCCACCCGCCCACAGCACCGTAGCCTACGGCGACCGCTTTGAACACTGCTGGAACGGCGACCCCAACGTACCCAACTACATCAGCCGTCTGCGCTACAACACCCTGTACATTGACCAGATTATGAAACGGATAACCGACAGCCACCCACCCGGCGCCGACCTCACAAGCTGGCGTTACTAGCCAGCCACACGCCGATTTATTGCTATTTTTGGCCCCATACGCAGGTTTACTCAACGGACATGACGTCACTTGCTGACTCGGCCCCGCATTTTGGGGAGGGTATATCCACTTCACAACTTTGGTCGGTGCTCAATGCCGCCCCCAGCGGCATGGCCCTGCTTACGGCGGTCCGATCGCCCGAAAACCCCGAACTGATTGTCGATTTCCGTTACCGGCTCGCCAATCAGGCGCATGCCGCCGTCACGCCTTTTTCCTTCGACGAGCTACCGGGCATGCGCGTGTCGGCCTTGTTTCCCACGTTAGCACAACACCCATTCTTCACCCAGTTTGCCGACGCCATTCGCACGCAGCAGCCGAGCCGTTCTGAACACATGTACCAGGCCGACGGCCTCGATGGGTGGTTTTCGGTGCGGGTAGCCCCCAGTGGCGATGACCTAATCCTGACCTACGACGACATTACCGATGCACAACGGGCGCAGGCCGACGCGCAACGGCATGCCCAGGAACTGCGGGCGATTTTCGACGCCTCCATCAACAGCATCATTGCCATGACGGCCATCCGCGATGAGCAGCACGACATCATCGATTTTCGGATGGATATGGCCAACGAATCGGTTCTGAAAAGCAACTTCATGAAGCCCGAGCAGATCATCGGGCGGCGCTTGCTGGTTGTTTTCCCCGGCAACCGCGACAACGGCTTTTTCGATCTATACAGGCGGGTGATGGCTACGGGCATTGCCGAAGAAAGCACCCAATACTACCGCGACGACTTTGGGCTGGAAGGCTGGTTCGAGGTGTCGGCGGTGCGGCAATCGCCCAACCAGCTGGTGGTTACGTACAATAACGTGACGGGCATCAAACGGCAGGAACTGGAACTGCAACGCACCAATGAGCGGCTCGTGCAGATCAACGACAGCGCTCTGTCGGGCATCGCGGCCTACACGGCCATCCGCGAACCCGGCCCCGATGGGCAACCCGGTCCCATCATCGACTTTGTGTATGACAGCTTCAACCGCCGGGCCGAAGAGCTTACCGGCCTGAAAGCCAGCGATATGGTAGGAAATCGGGTGGTTCAGTTATTTCCCCACGTAAAAACCTCCGGCCTGTTCGACAAATGGGTGCAGCTCGTCGAAACGGGGGAGCCGATGCGGTATACCAGTTTTTACAACGGGCAGGGGAAGGAGCTGTGGTACGACACGCAGGCGGTGAAGTGGAGCGATGGCTTCATCCAGTCGTATATCGATATTTCGGCCAGCGTGACCTACCAGCGCGGGCTCGAGCAGGCCAACCAGGTGCTTCGGCAGGCCAACGAAAACCTCCAGCAGTTTGCCTACGTGGCCTCGCACGATTTGCAGGAACCCCTCCGCAAAATCGTCACGATCTGCGGCCTGCTGATCGAGCAATATGCCGACGCGTTGGGGGCCGATGGCCACGATCTGTTGATACGGGTGCATCGGTCGGCCCAGCGGATGACGGTGCTGGTTAAAGATTTGCTGGCTTACTCGCGGCTGGCAACGCCCGAGGTGGTGCGTGAACCGGTGGATCTCAATCTGGTGCTCAGCGACGTACTGACGGACCTCGATCAGTTGATCGCCGAGCATAGCGCCGTTATCAACGCCGATTCGCTGCCGACGCTTCAGGCCGACAGCCGACAGCTTCAGCAATTGTTGCAGAATCTGCTCTCCAACGCCATCAAGTACGTGCAGCCGGGCACCACGCCGCAGGTCCACATCCGCAGTACGCTCCATTCGCGGGAAGCGCTGGCGCTGCTGCTGACGCCCCCCGAAAGCAGTACGATCACCGCCCCGGCCTACTACGAACTGACGATCACCGACAATGGCATCGGCTTTCGGCCCGAATACCGCGATCGGATCTTTGGCACGTTCCAGCGCCTGCATACGGCAAGCAGTCCCTACGAAGGCACCGGCATCGGCCTGGCCATTGTGAAGCGCGTTGCCGAAAACCACGGCGCGTTCGTTATCGCCGACAGCGAAGAAGGGAAAGGCGCTACGTTCCGTGTTTTCTGGCCGGCAGAATCGATTAATGTCTAAGGTTAAAGGTTGGCTGGCGCAAGCCTAGTCAGGCGCCAGCCAACCTTTAACCTTTAGACGTTGAACGGCTTTACAACGTACCCAGAAACGCCATCGTATCTACGCCGTCGGGGTAGTCGACGAGGCGGGGGTATTGGGTCTGTCCGAACGGCACCGAACCGGCATACCAGCCTTCAGCCGATGCCACCACCTGAATTTTGTCGGCATGGCTCGCCAGCAACGTACCCAGGTGTTCCTGATCGCGGTAGAGCTGGTAATAAATCACCGAAATGGGCGACACCAGGTTAGCCGGATCGGGGGCTTCGGTTACCATCAGGAAACCATTATCGAGGTGCGGCACCCGGTTGACGAGGTAAATCGACTTGTTGTAATCGTAATTGTTGAGGTACTTATGGTGCGCCATGTACGTCGCCGTGCGGGGTTCGAGCGTACGGAGCAGCGGGGTAAAATCATAGGCGGGTTCACCCTCGTAGGCATCGGGCACAAACAGCGTCGACACGTTGCGGCAGCCCAGCCCGTAATAGGCCAGGATGTCGTTGCCGAGGCGTTCGAGCTGCGCGTCATCTTCGGCCCCCGTCAGCACCGCCACCGACGTGCGGTTCCGGCGGATGATGTGGGGTTTCTTACTGAAATACTGCTCGAAGTACCGCGCCGAGTTGTCGCTGCCCGTGGCAATGAAGGCATCGGCCGCGTTGAGCCGCTCCACCACCTGAATACGATCGGCAAAGGCAGGCTCCACCTCCAGCAGCGACCGGATCAGGAAGCGCATCAGCATTTCGTCCTGGCTGCTCAATTTGGCCAGCAGGCTATGGCCGCTGATGAGCACACACAACAGATCGTGGAAACCCACCGCCGGGATATTACCCGCCATCACGACCCCGACTTGCCGGGGCTCGGCTGGCTCAGCCGGATAGTGCGAAAGCCAGTTGGTGAGGGCGTCGCGGGTGAGCATCTGACCCGCAATGGCGTCGAGCGACCGCAGCCCGTTCTCAACCGTGAACCAGTTATTTTTAGAGAAAGCCCGATGGGCTGCTTCCTCGCGGTCGGCCAGGCGGGCCGGGTCGCGCAGCAGCTCACCGAGTTTACTGAACGCGTCGAGTCGTTGGGTACGTGTCATAGCTAAATGAAAAATGTAGACTGAATAATGTACAATGGCTTAGCACCGAAGTCCCCTTGCTGTACCTCACCCAGTAGTCAGTATACATTGTACATTACTCATTAAGTAAATCCGGTCGTCTGGCTTTGGTTCGGGCAAGAGCCTGTTCGTAGCGCCAGTTGTCGATGTTGGCTTCGTGGCCCGACAGCAGAATATCGGGTACGTTCCAGCCTTCGAACGACGCGGGGCGGGTGTAGATGGGTGGCGCCAGCAGGTTATCCTGAAACGAGTCGGTCAGGGCCGAGGTTTCGTCGCCCAGCACACCGGGGATGAGCCGGATGATGGCGTCGGACAGCACGGCGGCAGCCAGTTCACCCCCACTCAGCACGTAGTCGCCGATGCTGATTTCGCGGGTGATAAAGTGTTCGCGTACCCGTTCGTCGACGCCCTTGTAGTGGCCGCAGAGGATAATCAGGTGCTGGGCCAGCGACAGCCGGTTCACCAGGGGTTGGGCCAGCCGTTCGCCGTCGGGCGTCATGTAGATGACCTCGTCGTAGGTACGTTCGGCCTGCAAGGTCCGGATGCACTTGGCGATGGGTTCGATCTGCATCACCATACCCGCGCCGCCCCCAAACGGGTAATCGTCGACCCGCCGGTGTTTGTCGGCGGTGTAGTCGCGGAGGTCATGCACCACTACCTCCACGTGCTGCCCCTGCTGCGCCCGTTGCAGAATGGAATGCCCGAAAAAACTGTCTAACAACCTGGGCAGGCAGGTGATGATATCGATGCGCATAGTGTAAGTTGAGGTTCAACGTTTAATGTCCAATGTGTGTTGGCACCTGACTAAGATGCGTCAGCCAACGTTAGACATTGAACGTTGGACGTTGAATCAGTTCTCTTCATCATCCCCATCGGTGGGTTCACCGGCGTCTTTCAGATAGACGTCGAGGAGGCCTTCGGGGAGGTCAACATTGAGGGTTTTGGCCGCGCGGTCTACTGTTTTCACAATCGCCGAGTTGACCGGAATCAGCACGTCCTGCCCTTTGTAACGCATATCGATCAGGTCCTGCGTGGGCATGGTCAGCACCGACGTTACGGTTCCGAGCGGACCGGCTTCTTTATCAATGATCTGAAACCCAATGATTTCGTGGTAGTAGAACCGATCGGGGTCGGTAATGTCTTCAAGGTTGTCGAGCGGGAGCCAGACGGGGCAATTGATCAGCTTCTTGGCCTCGTCGATCGTCTCAACTTCCTCCAGCGCCAGAATGGCGCGGTCGCGGTTGATCGACAGGGATTCGACGAAATACGGCAGCAGTTCGCCCCGTACTTCGATCAGCACCGAGTCCAGGTCTTCGTAGTCGGTCGGGTCGTCAACGTCCAGAAACAGCACCACTTCGCCGTTGAGGCCGTGGGTTTTGGTGATGTGCCCAACCTGGAAACAATCGTCTTTTGTCATGATTCGGGGGAACGCGGAGAATACGGATCAACCGGATGAGCGCGGATTATGGATCGAACGGAGTAAACACGGCCAGCAGGAACCCAGCCTATCAGATGCCGCTTGTTTGATCCGTGCGCAGTTGTTCAATCCGTATGGTCCGCATTCCCTGTTAATGTAAAAAAAGAGAGCCTGCTCGGGTAGAACAGGCTCGTACTTGGTCAGAAAGCGGTGGCTTATTCAGCAGCCGTTTCGTCGGTCGACGCCTCAGCAGCCGGAGCTTCTTCGGTTTCGGCCGCTGCCGGAGCCTCGTCGGCGGGGGCTTCTTCAGCGACCGGCTCTTCCACTTTGTACTTCGCCGCGATGGCTTCAGCACGGGCCGCGTTTACCTGCTGTTCAGCGGCAAGGCGCTCCTGACGTGCTTTGTCAGCTGCCTGTTTTTTCACATCAGCTGTGTCTGCCTTACGGCCAGCTTTGTTTTCTTTCCAGTCGGCCAGTTTGGCGTCGGCCTGATCCTGCGTGATGGCACCTTTTACGACACCTACCTGCAGGTGCTTCTGCAACATAACGCCTTCGTGCGACAGAATGGCACGAGTCGTATCCGTTGGTTGGGCACCCACCATCAGCCAATGTACGGCACGGCCGTTATTGAGGACGATGCGAGCCGGGTCGAGGTTGGGGTTGTACGTACCGATTTTCTCAACAAAACGGCCGTCACGAGGTGAGGTTGACTCTGCCACGACGATATCGTACATGGCCATTTTTTTGCGTCCGCGACGCGCTAAACGGATCTTAAGCATGGTTTTGCCTTTTTCCCGGAACGAACCCGTCGTTCCGATGGGGGAACACGTCCCCCGGGTTAAACGTGGCCGCAAAGGTACGGAAAAATGCGAAAAAATGCACGGGGCGTGGCGCTCGGGGCGTAGGATTAGAGGCTAAGTAGCCAATAACTCCCTGCTCCGAGCGCCACGCCCCATGCATTTCTCAGAAAAAGCGCTACAAGAGCCGGGGTCTATAAGCCGGATTCTGTCGGCCCGGCCGTACCCGTGGGCGCGCCGAACCGTCTTACCATTTATCTGGGAGGGCCGTCACCGACCCCCTCTATCGACCTACCCGCACCGGCAGTGACCCGGAGGCCATCTGGAGACGAGCCGCCCCGCATCCGGTGCTTATTTGGTCTTTCAGCCCCTAAGGTTTATCGTGCCCCGCCTGTCGCCAGCCGAGCGGTGGTCTCTTACACCCCCTTTTCACCCTTACCCTGAAGGCGTTTGCAGTTTTCAGCTTCCGGTTTTCAGTTGGCTTACGCGAGACTAAGCTTGCACCAGCCAACTAAAAACGAGAAACTGAAAACTGCAAACGCCAACGTTGGCGGTCTGTTTTCTGTGACACTGGCTGTCGGGCGGCGGTTACCCACCGCCCGCCTTCCCGTTAGGAAGTAGGGTGCTCTGTGCTGTCCGGACTTTCCTCCCCGCCGAAGCGAGGCGGTAAGACGACCCCGGCCCATTGCAACGCGGGGCAAAGGTAGGGAATGTACAATGAATAATGCGGTCCGCCGCTGCGGTACGATGCACAATGGGCTGACGCGAGATCACACTTGCGTCAGCCCATTGTGCATCGTACCGCAGCGGCGGACCGCATTATTCATCATTCATTATTCATCATTCATTCGTTAAAAAGGCCATCACCTGCCGGGCGAACGGGAGGGTATTCATGGTGGTGTTGTGGTTGCCGGGTACGCTCACCTGCTTAGCATGGGGCAGGATGGCGGCCAGATCGGCGGCTTTTCCGTTGTCTTCATCCTGATCGCCCGCAATCACCAGCACGGGCTGCTGAATATGCCGCAGCTGATCGGGCGACGTGACGGGTTGCGCCTGTTGCATGAACTTCAGGGCCGTGGTGTCGGCGCCCGATTTGAGCGCGTAGTCGATGGCCGGTTGCAGCTCGGGGTGGCTACCGGGGCGGGCCAGGGCTTCGTAGAAATTACGCCGCCGGACCCAGTTCGGGTCCGAAAAATCGAGGCCCATACCACCCAGCACGGCCTTGCGAACCAGTTTCTTGGGCGTAACGGCCAGCAGCCGCGCCGCCACGATAGCCCCGCGTGAGTAGCCGACCACGTCGTATTGCAGATGGCCCAGGTGCTGCATCAGGGCGGCGATGTCTTTTACTTCGGCGTCGTGCTGATAGGCCGTCAGCGTATGGGGCTTGTCGGACCGGCCATTACCCCGCAGGTCGAGCGTGACGACGGTGAAGCCCGAATCGGCCAGCATCTGCGTGAGTGGTGCCCGCTTCCAGGAGTCGCCGTTGACGATGAAGCCGTGCAGCAGCACCACCGCCCGCGGGCCTTTGCCCAGCACGTCGTAGTGAATCTGGGTGCCATCAAATGATTTAAACAGAGGTTCGCGGGCGGTTTGAGCCAGCAGCGGGGTAGTCAGGAGGCAGCTCAGCAGCGCGCACAGGCCAAGTTTCAGACGGGTCATCGGGGATCTGGATTGGTACGATAAGCAGCGAAGCCAGGTACGTTACTCTGCCGCTTTCGCCAGGGCTTTGGCCAATTCGCTTTTCGGTCGAAAAAAGCGGTTTAGCTGCGGTGGCAGGTTGTTGTCGGCCAGGTTGATCTGCGTCAGGTTGGGCATGTCGAGGAGACTGTTGGGCAATTGGCTCAGGCGGTTCTGCATGAGGTTCAGGTTGACCAGAGAAAGCTTGGACCAGACGATGCCCGACAGGTCGGTGATGCCGCAGTTGATGAACGAGAGGGTTTGCAGGCGCGGCAGGGCAGCCGACAACCGCAGGGCGTCGCCACCGTCGAAGGCCTGCTGCTGCTGCACCGTCAGGTCGGTGAGGGCGGGGCAATTGACCAGATCAGCAGGCAGGTTGGTTAGTCGCCCCAGCCCCGAGCCCGTCGTCGAATCGGACCGGGCCGACACCACCAGTTGCCTGAGCCGGGTGAGCTTACCCATGCGCTCGGGCAGGCCAATCAGTTTGTTGCCCGACAGGGTGAGCACCGTCAGGCTGCGGCAGTCAGTGAGGGCGTCGGGCAGCAGCACGAGTTGATCACTTTCGATGGTCAGGTCTTCGAGTTGCTGCCAGTTGCCAATCTGATCGGGCAGGCGGCGCAGGTAAGGGAGTTGCAGCGAGGCCGTTCGTAGCCGTTGCCACCCCCCCACCGAAGCTGGCAGGATTTCCAGCGGGTTGTTGCCAATGACGACGGCCGTGAGCGACGTCAGGCTCCCGATGGATTCGGGCAGTTCCCGGAGCCGGTTGTTGCCCAGTTCCAGCCACGACAGGCGGCTCAACTGCCCTATGCGCTGGGGCAAGGCCGTCAGTTGGTTATCGCCGAGGGTCAGCATCTCCAACGAATCGAGCTGACCGATGGTCTCGGGCAGGCTCGTGAGTGGGTTACCCGCCAGCGTCAGGCTTCGCAGCCGCCGGAGTTCACCCACGGCATCGGGTACGTTCGTCAATTGATTATCGGACAGATACAGGTGACGAACCTGCGCCAGTTCGACGGGGAAGCGCGTCAGTTGATTGGTGAAGGCCGCCAGCCGTTCCAGCGCCGGTAGCTGCCGGAGACTGCCAGGCAGATCGGTCAGGTCATTCATCGACACGTTGAGGTCGCGCAGTTGCCGTAGCTGGCCCAGCGATTCGGGCAGGCGGGTGAGGTGGTTCTGCGTGGCCGTCAGGTACGTTAGCTGGCCTAGCTGCCCCAGCGTTGCGGGGAGTTCGGTCAGTTCGCAGCGATCGAGGCTAAGCTGCCGCAGCCGGGTCAGCCGACCTACCAAAGCGGGTAACGTCTGAAGCGGATTCCGGTCGAGGTGCAGTTCTTCTAACCGCGTCAGGTTGTCCAGACTCTCTGGTAACGCCGTTAGTTCACAGTCGACCAGCGACAGCGTCACCAATTGCGGGTTGGCAAGCAGGCTCCTGGGCAGTGCGGCAAGCCGAATGCCGTCGAGCGTCAGGTGTCGAAGCGTCGTTACGCCCGCCAGTGTCGAATCGAGGTCGACCGCTTTTTCCTCTTTGCCGTACCGGCTCAGGTGCAGGCTTTGTAGGGCAGGCAGCGCGGCAAGGCGAAGACGAGGCAGCCTGTCAGCCGGCCCTACGTAATCCAGATCGAGGGTTTCCAGGCGTTGAAGTGATGTAAACAGGGCATTCATGTCGGCCAGTTGACCACTGCTGAACGTTAACTTTCGGAGGTTCGTCAAGCGGCCTAAGCCGATCAACCAGTCGGGCCGAGTATCGAAGCCGTTGACAGTCAGTTCGCGAAGTTGGGGCAGCAGTGCCCAGTCGGCGGCGGTGGGTAACTCGGCGGATGTGTCCCAGAGATACAGGGTTAGGCTTTCCAGCGCGGGCAACCGACTCAGTTGCGACAAGGCCTGCCGCACGTTCAGGTTCGTACTAAGGGTCAGTTCGCGCACCGACGTGAGTCTGTCCCAACCTGTTTGCGGTAACGTGGGTAAAAACGTTGTCTCTGAAATGGTTTTCTGCCCGCCTTTTCCGTCGGGCACCATCGTGTAGGATCGGGGGCGATACTCAGCCCCCACATTAAGACTTTGCAACGACGCCCAACCAGCCATGATGGGCAACAGGCGCTCGTTGAGCGTGCTGTCTATAAGCTCAACGACGAGTTTGGTTGGCGACGGCAATTGCCGAAGCACCTGCCAGTCGGTGAGGGCGGGCTGCCGAACGGTGAGGTGCAGGTGGAAGGGCTGATCAGGGCGCTGAGCTACTTTCTGCGCCAGGTCGGCCCAGGACGTATAGGTAATCAGGCCCGGCCCATCTTCCCGGGGCGGCTGCCCGGTTGGCTGAGGTACGTACCAGAGCAGCGGTGCTTTGGCGTCAATCGATTGGGCTGCAACAGGTCTGGCTCCGCTCAGAAACAGCAGACAGATCAGGTACGTTAGCCAGCTAGAGCGGGTGGTGTAGCTCATGGTTTCTAGTCGACAACGGCAGCCTGACGTTTGGTCAGGTTCGTGAGTTCAGTCAGGGCCGCCACTTTATCGGACGGAAGGCCAATTTGGGGCAGAAACGTCTCCATTAAGTCGAAACTCCAGTTATAAATTTTTTCAGGCCGTTTCCGCTGCTGCTCGGCCAGCGTAATCGGGGCCTGAGCGGGCGTAGTGGCATTGGTCAGCACATCGACACAGGCCTTCAGGTAGTCGAACAGGGTCGTGTAGCCACCTCGATAGTCCGATAGATTGGGAGTCTGTTTGCGGATCTGTTCGAGCACCGCCGCCGCTCGGGCCGGTTGGTTGGCCAGCAGGGCCAGTTCTACCTCGGTCAGCCGCTCACTGGGTCCGGCATAGGTTATAGCCGCATACACGTCGGCCGCCTTGAGTAAGCTTGCCTGCGCGTCGGCGATGCGCCGCAGGCTGGCTAAACTCCGGGCTTTTTGGGTCGTCGTGTGCGCCCGTAGCAGGTTCATCGCTTCGCTGGCTGGCAGGAGTTGCAAGGCTTTGTCAAGGTCGGTCAGTGCCCGCTCGTGCTGCCCGGCGCCAGCCCGGGCTATACCCAGTTGGGTCCACAGGGCACTGACCCGGTTCATTGGGTCAGCAGCAGGCATGCCCGCCCGCTCCAGCACCTGTTGGGTTAGTTTATCCATGGCCGCCAGCGCCTGCTCAAAATCGGTGATGGCCAACGTGTAGTCTTTTCGCGCCAGCCGCAACTCGGCCCGTAAGCTGAGCGGGACGGCTTTCAGGCTATCGGGGGCCACCAGTACGGCATTGTCAAGGGCCGCGAAGGCTTCGCCCCAGTTGCGCTGTTGTCGCTCGCGAAAGCCCGCACTCAGAAAGGCGCGCATCAGCGTGGCGTCGGGCTTTTTATCGGCGACGGGCGCGCCGCCCAACCGACTCTCGACGAACGCTACGCGCAGTTCTTCTTTTCGCCAGAAAGGCCGGTTAAACGCGCGCGGTAGCTGATGGTTATAGACCAGATTGATGGTTGTCAATTGGGGTGCCTCCAGGATGGCTTCCGGTACGTCGCGCAGGTTATTTTGCTGCAAAGACAGGGACCGAAGCGGCACTTCTTTCCAGTTGATGTCGGCCAGGTCACCGATCCCGCACTGCGTCAGGTCCAGCGTGGCTAGCTTGGGTAGGCGGGTTGTTTTTCGGATGGCATCGGCACCATCGAAATTCACCTGATGATGCACCGACAGCGTGGTCAGGTTCTTGCAGTACACCACACTATCAGGCAGTTGCAGAAGCTGCCCCGCCGGTTTGTTGGTTTCAGGGTCAATCGTACCGTCGAGTTGCAGGTGACGCAGGGCCGACAACCGCCCGACGCTGTTGGGCAGGCCGATCAGCCGACGGCTGATCACATGCAGCGTGTTCAACTGGGTCAGCGCCCCCAGGTTCTCGGGCAGGGCCAGCAGGTCAGGTACGTTGAGCCACAGGTACGTTACTTTAGTCAGTTGGGCAAACGATGCGGGCAGGGCCGTGAGGTGAGGCAGCCCAAGGCTTAGCTGGTTAAGATTCAGCAGCTTACCAAAGCTGGCGGGTAGCCCGGTGAGGGTGCTATCAGTCAGTTGCAGATACGTTAGCTGCCGACAGTCGCCGATCGACTCAGGTACGTTGCGCAGCGATCCGCCCGATAGCGTCAGGTTTCGGAGCGCCGTTAGTTGCCCGATGGTGTTGGGCAGAGCCAGCAGGCGGGTTCGGGCCAGGTGCAACGTCCGGAGCGAATCGAGTTTCCCGATGGCGTCGGGCAGGCTGGTCAGTGGGTTTTCGTCGGCCATCAGTATACGCAGGTTACGGCACAGGCCCAGTTCGGCGGGCAGGGTCGTCAGCTTGTTTCGGGCTACGTATAGGTCGGTCAACCCGCGTAACTGGCCAAGGCTGCGGGGCAGAGCCTGCAACTGGTTATTGGCCAGGGTAAGCCTGCGCAGTTGTGGCAATTGGCAAACCGCGGCGGGCAGGTCGGTGAGCTGGTTACTGCCCAGATCCAGCTCGGTCAGAGCTGTGAGTTTGCCCAGTTCGGCCGGCACGGTGCGTAGTCGCCCGTTGTTCAGGGTCAGGGCTGTCAGCGAGGTCAGGTTGCCCAGCGAGGGGGGCAACGTACCCAGCCTGCCTCCCCGGATCGATAACGCGCGCAGGCGCGGCAGGGTCGTTAGTTTCTCCGGGAATTGCCCCAGCGTGTCAAACGACTCAATCGTTAGCCTCGACAGGTGGGTGAGCTGGCTGAGCGAGCGCGTCAGTGGGGGGAGCCCACCCTCCTGCAGGCTAACGGCGTGCAAGTCCGGGTTGTCGGCCATCCAGTCGAGCGACGATAACGCAACCCCATGCAGCGATACGGAACGCAGCGAACGCAGACCACCGAGCAGCGAATCGGCCGACACGGGCGTTTGACGAATCAGGGTCAGCCCGAGGGAGTCGAGTTTACCCAACGACTTCAGGCTGAGGCCCGACAGGCTCTCTCCGTTCCGCTGGGCGCCGATGCTCAGACTACGCAGGTTGGGTAGTTGCGTCAGCAGTTGGGTCAGCGCCGTACCCGACTGATCGACGTTTGTCAACTGCAATGCCGTCAGTTGGGGTAACGTAGCCAGCAATGGCGCCAGATCGATCTTCGGGGTGATGCCGTAGACGTGCAGGGTCCGTAACTGCCGGTACTGTGTCAGGGCATTTCCCATGTTCACGACGTCATCCTCCCGCCTGATGCTATTGAGGGCCAGTTCCTGAATACCCGGCGCCTGACTAAACAGCCGTACCCCCGTTAAGGCCGACCCATTTGCCGACGAAAGCATCAGCCGCCGTATCTGCTTCAGCCCTGCGCTACCGGCTCCGCTGATGGTCGGTTGGGTTGACGACCCATCGCTTCTGTACGCAAGCGAAACGGTGGTCAGATCGGGCCAATTGGCCAGCGCCGCCAGCAACGAATCGGCCACGGATTGGGTGAGCAGCGGGGGTAGTTGCAGCGTTAGCTGCTGCACCCGTTTCACCCGCCGCAAGCTCGCCCAGTCGGCCTGTTGCCCAACCGAATCCAGCGAGACAACCAATTGAATCTGGGCACTGTCCTGCTGCGTCTGATTGGCCAGATCGGCCCAGGAGCGATACGTTCGTGTATAGTCCGACGTTTCAAAAGCGGGCATATTGGCACTGGTAACCTTAGAACGCGGGCTGTACCAGCGCATGGGTTGGGCGTACTTACCCGGCACCGATTGCCCCAGGGCCGTCACACACCACAAACAGAGTAAAGACAACAGCAGACGGGTCATAAGCAGGAATCGTATGTACTTTTGCGGAAGTGGTTGCTGTCGCCGTTCGCGGTCGTCTACGCCGCTCGCGAGTGCCCAGGCAAACGTTTCAGACAGCAATATATCAACAAAGAACAAGAATGAGTGACCTGTCAACTGATGAGTTAACGCCCGCGCAACAGGGCTTCTTTTTTCCGGCCGAATGGCACCCCCACGTGGCCACCTGGCTGAGCTGGCCCCATACCGACGCGTCGTGGAGCCGGGAGCGCCTCGAATTAATGATGCCCGCTTACCTCGATTTCATCAAGGCGATTTCAGAAAGTGAGCCTGTATGCATCAACGCCCACAACGACGTGATTATCCAGCAGGCAAAAATGCGGCTGCTGATGGCCGGGGCCAATATGGACCGGATCACGCTCCTCCCCTTCCCGACCAACGATTCGTGGTGCCGCGATCACGGCCCGGCCTTTCTGATTAACCCCGCCACCAAGGAGCGGATGATCGTGAACTGGGGCTACAACGCCTGGGGTGGCAAATACCCGCCCTACGACAAAGACGACCTGATTCCTACGGCCATTGCCCACTACCGCAAGCTCGACTACGTGACGCCGGGCATCGTGATGGAAGGGGGTTCGGTGGAGTTCAACGGGGCCGGCACGGTGCTCACGAGCCGGGCCTGCCTGCTTAACAAAAACCGGAATCCGAACCTGTCGCAGGCGCAGATCGAGCAGTATCTCTGCGATTACTACGGTGTTAAGCAGGTGCTGTGGGTGGAAGATGGCATCGTGGGCGATGATACCGATGGGCATATCGACGATACGGTGCGGTTTGTGAACGAAGACACGGTCATTGCCGCCATCGAACACAACCCCAACGATGCGAACTATGCCCCCTTGCAGGAAATTCATCACGAACTCCGGCAAATGCGGCTGCTGAACGGCAAGCCACTCAACATTGTGGAATTGCCCATGCCCGGCCCGGTCGAGAGCGATGGGCAGCGGCTACCCGCTTCCTACGCTAATTTCTTAATTACCAACGGGTCGGTGATCGTTCCGACGTTCCGTTGCGCCAATGATCAGCCCGCGCTCGATCGGATTGGTCAGTGCTTCCCAGGCCGGAAAATCATCGGTATCGACTCTACCGAGATCGTCTGGGGCCTGGGCAGCTTCCACTGCCTTAGCCAGCAGGAACCCGCTGTTTAATGAATAATGAACGATGTATAATGCACAATGGGTTGCGCCAGCAATACGCCGTGCCAACCTCATTGTACATTATACATCGTTCATTATTTATTACTTACCGCTGCGTGCCGAAGTCGTTGACCCAGTAGACGCGGTAGGTGCTGCTGGTGTTGGTAGCGTAGCCTACGCCGACTTCTTTGAACGACGGATTCATGATATTGGCGCAGTGGCCCGGCGATTTCAGCCAGCCATCCACCACGGCCCGCGCGGTGGTGTAGCCCGCGGCGATGTTCTCACCCGCCGTGCGCCAAATGTACCCTTCCCGCGTCATCCGGTCCCAGGGCTGCGACCCGTCGCGGCCGGTATGGCTGAAGTAGTTGTAGGTTGCCATGTCGAGCGCGTGTTTGTCGGAGGCGGCGTTCAGTTTGGCGTTCAGCGCGAGCGCCGGAGCCGGAGCGTAGGTCGTCGTTCCGCACAGGCACGATTTGGCGCGGGCCTGGTTCAGGTACGTCAGGATTTCCTGTTGCAACGCCGCCGACGCCGCCCGGGCATTGGCAGCCTTGCCCTGCTCCGCAAAGCCTGACACCACGCCTGACGCTTCAGCCGTAGCTGTTTCACTTGCTTTTCGAACCGACGACGTAGCGACGGGTACGGCGCCCTGCGTCGGGTCGGCTACCTGATCAGATTGACAAGCCCCAAGGCCCAGCATCGCCAGCATACCGGCGACAATAAAGGATTTTTTCATACAAGTCGGGATTGATTTCAAGGCCAGAACGGCCATATATGATCCTTATTGCATGAAAAAATCGCATCAAACACATCCTGTGCACCTACTTCGCACGATTAACCCTTGAGTATCAGTACAGTATCCGATCAGTAAATTTTAGGCACAACTAATAGGTAACAAATACGGTTACGAACGCAGTTGATTGGTAGACAAATGACTGATCAGCGCTTTAGCGGCGAATCCTTTTCTTTCGCTAACGTATTGTAAACCAGCTTATCGGCCAGACTTGGCAACCATTTATTGATAAACACGGTCAGCTTGCCCTGCGTCGTCAGGATGAGTTCGCGTTTGCGTCTCTGAACGGCTTTCAGAATATGGTCGGCGCATTCATCGGCACTCATCATATTGCCTTCGTCGCGCATGGTGTCGCCTTTGGTGCGGCCGTGGGCGTCGAGCGAGGAGAACCGGATGTTGGAGGCCGTAAAACCGGGGCAGGCCGTCAGCACGTGTACGCCGCTATGAAGCAATTCGGTGCGTAGCGCTTCCAGAAACCCGTTCATGGCAAACTTCGACGCCGAATAGCCCGTCCGGACGGGCAGGCCGCGATACCCCGCGATCGATGAAATCCCGACGATAGAGCCTTTCGTTTGCTGGATGTGCGGCAGGGCGTAGCGCGTGGCGTAGACGGTGCCCATGAAGTTGATGTCCATGAGCTTGCGCAGCACGTCGGGATCGGTTTCGGCAAACATCGCCCGCATGCTGATACCCGCGTTATTGATAAGCACGTCGATTCGGCCAAACCGACCAACGGCATCGGCCATCAGACGCTGCATATCGGCTTCGACGCTCACATCGGCCACAATAGGAAGGTTGGTAATGCCTGCCGCCGACAGTGCCTGCGCCGTTGTTTGAAGGGCGTCGGCTTTTCGACCACAGAAAACAATGGCAGCACCCGTCCGGCCAAAGGCAAAGGCCAATGCCTGCCCAATTCCCGACGAAGCCCCCGTAATCACAACTACTTTCTGATTCATCCCGCAAAGATGTGGTATTCGCACTGAAAGAGTGATGAACGCGGCGGGCGAAACAACGCCAGCAGGACCTTATTTCCCCGTTTATTGGCTCAGCGGTATCCGTCGTTCAGGGCCTCAATCGCCTGCTGTAGCTCGTCGGTGGTGGCTTGTGCGTTGTCAGAGTAGCCCGCGCTACGGTAGCGTATCCGCCCTTGCGCGTCAATCAGGATGGTCGACGGCAGCAGTTTTACGCCGTAGGCATCGGCCATTTTCCGGTCCGGGTCGAGTAGTACGGGGCTGGCGCCAATCTGTTTGGCGGCAACAGCCCGCACAGCGGCTTTGGCGGCGGTTTCGTGGGTATTCACAAACAAAAACTGCACGCTAGGTACGTTCCTGAAGCTGTTGCGAACCTGGAGTTTGGGCGGCAACGATGCCCGACAGGGCTCGCACCAGGTCGCCCAGAAATCGAGCACCACGACCTTGCCCCGCAGACTCGCCAGCGATACCCGCCGCCCGTTGAGGGCCATGAGCGTAAACGGCGGGGCCGGTTCGTCGGTAAACTTGTCCATCACGACGGCGCGGCGGTCAGCAGCCTCAATAAGGGCCAGGTTGTGCTGGTAGGTGGCCAGTTCGCGCGTACCGCCCAGCCGCGCCGTTTGCCAGTCGCGCAGGCTGCTGCGCAGGCTCGCCGTGGTCCGGTTGGCGCGTACGACCGTCAGCATAAAGGGCAGCACCGAATCGGCCCGGCTCGTTTTCTGCGCACACAGCCAGATGCGTTCGTTGGTGGTGGGGTCGGTTTGCCGCGGCGGCGTGCTGGTCCAGATCTCCCGGTAGCGATTCAAGGCGGGCAAATACCGGTTCTGCTCGTAAAGGGCATGGGCTGATACCGCCTGCGCGGCCCGGATCTGCCCCGCCCGTTCCATCGCCAGCTGCTTATTCGTCGGGGGTACCGGGCGCTTGCCAAACGCCCAGATGGCCCGGTTGGCCAGCCAGTCGGCCTGGGGCATGCCCCGCCCTTCTTTGGCCAGCTGATGCGCGAACGACAACAGCAGGACCGGATCGGTTTCCGGGTCGGCTTCAGCACCCATAAACTCCACCAGTTCGCGCAGCTTATCCGCTTTGAAGTACGCCTCGGCGACCGCACTCACAGCCACGCCCCGGTAGGGCGAACGCGGCAGGGTAGCCACAAAATCATTGAAATTTGCCCGCTTTTTTCCCAGATCCGGCTCGGCGGCGATCTGCGCCACGCGGGCTTTCTGGGCGGCATCGCTGCTGTGGTCGACGCTGCTGATGCGGTCGCGGGCTTTCTGGGCCAGTTGCGGCTCGTTGAGCTGGGTGTACAGTTCGGCGGCGGCGCGCAGATCGGCGGGCGTCAGATTAGCCGTCTCGCTCGTCAGGTACGCGTCGATGTCGGCCAGGCAGGTTTGCCGGTAGTCGGGACGGGTTTGGCCCTGTTGGCCTTCCCGTAGTTTGGCCCGCACCAGATCGGCCCAGTAGAGCGGGCGGGTGGTGGGGTGCCGGGCAATTTCCTGCTCATACTGCCCAACGGCCCAGGCCCAGTCGGGTTTGACCTTGAGCAGGTACGGAAACGACGTGCGCATCAGCACCGACGCCTGCCCACCCACGGCATGAGGCAGCACCGCGCCGGTTTTGCTGTGAAGCAGGATGGGGTAAAAATGCGCGTTGTTGTGATCGATCAGCGCCGGGTTGTTTCGGCTCTGGAACGCGACTAACAGCCCCGCTACCTCTTTAAACGGAATCTTAATCGTTCCCACGAAGGCTGAGCCGGTCGGCACGGCCGGGGCCGTTTCCGACTGGCTCAGCCGCATCTGCGCCGGGGAGCCGTAGCGCAGAAACACTGCCTGAATGTCGGTTTCGCCAATTAGCGGGCCGGTAGGTGTGTAGGTAAACGACACGACGCCATCGATTTTGGGCCGGTCGGGCGTGAAGCGAAGCTGAGCCAGTGCGGCGGTTACACTGAGCAAAAACAGGCAGGGTGTGAGATAGCGATTCATAGCCGTAAGCTACTGATTAGTACGCACTCACCTGCAAAAAGCGGACCTAATCCCTGAAGAACGAAGCCGATTTTGGCGGTTACATCTCTTTCAGGGCTTCGATCACCAGCGTCAGTTCGTCGGCGGTGGCTTCGGCATTGCCCGAATAGCCAATGCTGCGGTATCGTACCCGGCCTTTGGGGTCGATGATAACCTTCGTGGGAATACCCTGCACCCCGTAGGCGTCGGACACCCGCTGGTTTAGATCGAGCGGTATTACGCCGGTATAGGGCTGACGGGCCACGAAATTCTGCACCCGGCTGACGGGACCCCCTTCGCGGGTGTTGACGAACAGAAACTGCACGTTGGGGTCATTTTTGAAGTAATCGCGCGCCTGCCGCATGGCCGGGAAGGAAGCAACGCAGGGCCCGCACCAGGTCGCCCAGAAATCGAGCACCACGACTTTACCCCGCAGCCCCGCCAGCGAAACCGTTTTGCCGTCGAGGGTCGTCAGCGTAAAGCCGGGGGCGGGTTGGTTCACAAACTGTTCGGCTAGTTCGGCGCGGCGATCGGCGCGGTAGTCGGCTTCGAGCGTGCGCAGGTACGTTGTCGCCTGCGCCGCACCACCCAGCCGCGGCGTCTGCCACTCGATGAGGCTGCTGCGCAGGCGCGGGGTGGCCCGCCCTTCGCGCACGACGCTTTCGATAAAAGGCAGTACCGAATCGGCCCGGCTGGCGCGTTGGGCACACAGCCAGGTACGTTCGTTGGTGCGGACGTCGGTCTGGTCGGGGGTCAGGCTGGTGGCGGCTTCGCGGTAGGCCGTCAGCGCGGGCAGGAGGCGATTTTGTTGTTCGAGCGCATGCCCCAGCGCAGCCTGCGCGGCCCGGATCTGAGCCACCCGATCCTGGCCACTATTGCGGGGAGCAGGCACCTGCCGAAACACAGCAATAGCCCGGTTGGCGATCCACTCGGCCTGGGGCAAACCGCGCCCCTCTTCGGCCATCTGCTGGGCAAAACTGAGCAGGAGCGCAGGGTCAGTGGCGGTTACCGGCTGGGCGGTCAGGAAGTGGACCAGTTCCTTGAACTGACCGGGTTTGAAGTACGCTTCGGCCACCGAACTCACCAGCACCGCCCGGTAGGCCGAAGTCGGAAATGCCTGTGTAAACGAGGAAAAGGCGGTTAGCTTTCGGCCCAGATCCGGCTCGGCCCGAACGGCTTCGGCCCTCGCTTTTTGGGCCGCGTCGCCCGCCGGGTCTACCGTTTTGATGCGATCACGGGTCTGTTGGGCCAGTTTGGGTTCATTCAGTTGGTCATAAAGCTGGGCGGCGGTAGTCAGGTCAGCGGGCGAAGGCGCGGGTTTCTGGCTGTCCAGGTACGTGGCAATGTCGGTCAGGGCCGTCTGCCGGAAATTGACCGGCGATGGCGCGCGACCAGCTGGCGCGCGTTTGGTGGCGCCACCTCTGGCCGAAGCGCGCGTACCGGCTGGCGCCGATGTAGCGGGACCACTTTCGGCCTGCCGCATTTTGGCCAGAATCAGGTCGGCCCAATACAGCGGCCGGGTGGTGGGGTGCTGCTGAAGCTCCCGTTCATACTGCCCAACCGTCCAGGCCCAGTCGGGTTTGATTTTCATGGCGTAGGGAAACGCCGTGCGGACCATCACTGACGCCTGCCCGCCCGTGGCGTGGGGCTGCACGTTACCGTCGGCGGTGTGGAGCAGAATGGGGTAAAAATGGGTGTTGTTATGGTCGATCAGGGCGGGCTTGGCTTTACTCTGGAAGGCCATCAGGAAGCCCGCTACGTCTTTTTTAGGCACTTTCACCTCGCCGATCACGCTGTTGCCCACCCGCACGGCCGTGGCTGTTTCGGGCTGGCTCAACCGCATCACCAGCGGCGATCCGTAGCGCACGTAACGCCCTTCGATGGTCGTTTCACTGGCCAGCATTGCGTTGGGAGTGTACGTAAACGAGACCACGTCGCCGGGTTGGGGCCGCTCGGGCGTGTAACGAAACTGAGCCAGCAAGGGCGTGGTCGATAGTAGAAAAAAGGAAAGAAGAAGCCGTGCATTCATAGTCGGAAGATAGCGCACAGGGCGTAGACTATAGCACAATAGGCCCGTAATCTGATCGACGTGTACACGACTCGACCCGGGTTGACCTACCGCCAAGTAACCATTTTACGGCGTCGTACACCAGGTTGAGACAAGCCAACGTTTATCGGGAAAATAAGTACGTCTAACGCTATGAGATCATTCTTTACGGTAAGCCTAGTGGCCCTGGTGATGGCTATTGGCTTGTTATGGCCAACGATTACGCAGGCTACCCATGTGCGGGCGGGTGAAATCACGACCCGGCGCCTGCCCAGCTCCGGGTCGGCCCTGACGTATGAAATTACCCTGACGGCTTATTATGATGTCACCAACCGGCTAAGCCAGGACGCCGCCGCCGCCGCTACCGAATCCCTCTTCTGCTTTGGTGATGGCAATTTCCAGAACGTACCCCGCCTGTCGATTCGACCACTCAATGCTGCCACCACGGTCAACATCTATCGGATTGTGTACACCTACGCCGGTCCAGGTACGTATACCATCTCAGCGCGGGTCATCAACCGCAACGACAACACCCGCAACATCAACAACGGCAACTCGCTCAACGTCAACTTCTTCGTCTCCACCACAATCTCTGCCAATGGGTCGCTGGGGTTGAATTCGAACCCCGTGCTGCTCAACGCCCCCGTCGACACGGCCCGCATTAGCCAGCGCTACTGCCACAACCCCGCTGCCTTCGACCCCGATGGCGACAGCCTTTCCTATCGTATCGCCACGCCCCAGCGATCAGCCGACGAGATCGGTAACGTGAATGCTGTAGCCTGCCGGTCGCTGCCCGTGCCGGTTTATGTGCTCCCTAATGTGATTGGGGCACCGGGTCGGACCGAAGCGGGGAGCTCACCGGCCACCTTCACCGTCGACCCCCGCACCGGCGACGTCTGCTGGGACGCCCCCGTCGAGGCCGGCCAGTACAACTACGCCTTCGTCATCCAGGAATGGCGACAGGGCGTCTTGATCGGGGAGATCACCCGCGACGTGCAGGTCATCGTCCTCGACGGACCCAACAAACGACCCCTCATCGACCCCATCGCCGACATCTGCGCCGAGGCGGGCAGCCTCATCACCCAGGCCATCCGCGCCACCGACCCCGATGGCAACCGCATCCTGTTGCAGGGCTACGGCGGGCCCTTCAACCGCACCCCCGAGGGCACCCAGTATGCCCCCGCCCTGCTGCCCCCCGCCTACGCCAGCCTCACCCCGGCGGCCTCCCAGCCTTCGCCCGCTACGGGCACCTTCTCCTGGCAGACTAACTGCAGCCAGCTGCGGCAGGACCCCTACCAGATCACCATCAAGGCCACCGACCAGCCCCCCCGGGGCACGGCCTTCTCGCTCAACTCCTACGAGACCTTCGGGGTGCGGCTCATCGCCCCCCGCCCCCAGAACCTGACGGCCCGCCCCCTGGCCGGGGTGGGCACCAGCGGGCGGGCCATCCAGCTCAACTGGAGCGGCTACAGCTGCCTGCCCCCCACACCACCGGCTGACCAGCAGCCCTCGCAGATGATCGTGTATCGCCAGGAAGGCTGCGATACGCGCAACCCGCCCTCTTGCACCACGGGCATCCTCTCGGGCTACACCCGCATCGGCAGCGTGCCTTTGACGGCTACCACCTTCACCGACACCACCAACCTTAGGCGGGGCGTGAGCTACACCTACCGCATCGTGGCCCAATTCGCCCTGCCCACCGGAGGGGAGAGCGTCGTCTCGGCGGGCGTCTGCCTGAGCCTGCCGCTGCTGGCCCCGGTCCTCACCCAGGTCACCGTCGATAGCACCGGACCGGCCACCGGCGCGGGCCGCGGGGTGATCACCGTGCGCTGGAGCCGGCCCATCGGGCTTAACCCCGCCGACGGGGGCGGTCCCTTCCAGTACCGGCTGCTGCGGGCCGAGGGGGCCACCAGCACGGCCTTCACCCAGCTGACGGCGGTGAGCACGGGCCTGCTGCCCTCGGTGGTGGACACTTTTTTTGTGGACCGGGGGGTGAACACCGCCGGGGCCGTCTACCGCTACCGGCTGGAGTTCTACACCACCGTCAACGGCCAGTTGCTGCGCCAGGAGACCACCGAGATCGCCAACAGCGTGCGGCTGAGCGCCACGGGCGGCATCCGTCAGATCGAGTTGAGCTGGGCGGCCGCTGTGCCCTGGAGCAACGACAACCAGACGCACCTGGTGTATCGCAGCCGCACGGGTCCGGCGGGCCCCTTCAACCTGATCGCCCAGGTAGCCGTGCAGGGGCCGGCCACCTACCGCTACGTGGACAGCGGGGCCGACCTGGTGGCCTCCGACGGCAACACCAGTGGGGCCCTCTCGCTGGACAGCAGCTATTGCTACCGGGTGCAAACGGTGGGCCAGTATGCTGACCCCACCATCCGGGCTCGCACGGGGCGGTTGCTGAATTTCAGTCAGATTCAGTGCGCCTCGCCGGGCGACACCACCCGGCCCTGCGCCCCGGCCCTGACGGTGGATCAGCTCAACTGCGCCAATCTGGCCCCCGACGCCTTCTGCAACCAGGCGAGCTTTGCCAACACGCTGACCTGGAGCTACCCCACCCAGGTGGGGGGGCAGGCCTGCGACGCGCGCATCGCCTCCTACAACCTGTACTATGCCCGCTACGAGGGAGACAGCCTGCGGCTGCTGGCCAACATCCCGGCCCCGACCACCACGTTTGTGCATCAGAATCTGACCACGGTAGCGGGCTGCTATGAGGTGCGGGCGGTGAACAACCGGGGTCTGGAGAGTGGGCCCAGCAACCGGGTGTGCAAGGACATCTGCCCGTTGTTTGCCTTGCCGAACTTGTTCACCCCCAACGGGGATGGCAAGAACGATGTGTTTACGCCGTTGCGGTGTCCTCGGTTTGTGGAGCGGGTGGAGGTGGTGATCTACAACCGCTGGGGGGTGAAGGTCTACACCTCGGTGGGTGGCGAAGTCGCCTGGAATGGCAAGACGGGCGATGGTAGGGAGTTACCCGGTGGGTTGTACTACTACGAGGTGCGGGTGGTATACGCGGGCTTGCAGCGCAACGCCGCCCCACAACTGATCAAGGGTTATGTGCAGCTCATCCGCGATGCCATCGGTATGCGGTGATAGATAACTCTACCCGTTGCTTAGAGGCATGTGGCGGGCGTCAGGTGGAAGCTGCGCGTAAACAGGCGATGCTCGGTATAAACCGGGATAAACAGCAGCCTCCACTTGAGCGCTACGTCGATGGTATAAGCCAGTTCCGTCGGAGATACCTGCCGGTAGCTGACGGTACGGTCCCAGTCAAAAATGGGGAACAGATTATGCGCAAACGGACGTACCTCCAGCACAACCCGATTAAAAATCGAGTCGCGTGGGTACGTCAGGTGCGTCATGTTCTGGAGTTGAAGCGTGGGGGTTTTAACCAGGTAATTAACGTGCTGAAACCCGCTCAGGCTATCCCGCTGATAACAGCCGTTCAGTTGAGTCGGCACCCGGTCGGCGGGAGGAAAACGGTTGGATCGACTAATCCAGAAAAACGCCAGAGCGAGAAGGGCTACCGTACCCACAAACCGAAAAGCTGGCAACGTTTTCGGCTGTCGATAAAACCAGTACTGCCAGGCCAGCACCACACCCAGCAGCAACGCGACGTTTAGGATCGTCCAGAGGCTATAGTTCATATCAAGTGACGTACCCAGTTCAGGCCAATAATGCCCGTTCGGCTTGCTGGGTACGTTCGGCACCGAAGCCAGCGAGGGCATCCTGCATCGCTTCAACGATGTGCTCGTTCATCAGGTTACCGATACTGCCTTCGTGGGTGTGGTGTAGCTCACGGGGGGGCTGATAGGTGTGCTCGGCGATTTCTTTACCCACGGTGCGGTACGCCTCGCGGAACGGCACGCCTTCCAGCACCAACGCATTGACCCGCTCCACGCTGAACAGCAGGTCGTATTTGGGATCGTCGAGCAGATTGGGTTTTACCTGCACGTGTTCGAGCATATAGTCGGCGATGTGGAGGCAGTCGAGCAGGTCGTCGAAGGCGGGCATCAGCACCTCTTTCAAGATCTGCATGTCGCGGTGATAGCCGGAGGGCAGGTTGCTCAGCACCAGCGTCACCTCCATAGGCAGGGCTTTCAAGCGGTTGCACTTGGCCCGCAGCAGTTCGGCCACGTCGGGGTTTTTCTTATGCGGCATGATGCTGCTCCCCGTCGTGAGGGCTTCGGGCAGGATCAGGAAACCGAAATTCTGGCTGTTATAGAGGCAAACATCCATCGCCAGCCGCGAGAGCGTACTGGCGATCGCCGCCAGCGCGTTCAGCGCCGTCTGTTCGGTTTTGCCCCGGCTCATCTGCGCATACACCACATTGACGTGCATACCCTCGAAGCCCAGCAGGTCGGTGGTGAGCGTGCGGTTGAGGGGGAACGACGAGCCGTAGCCCGCCCCCGACCCCAGCGGGTTGCGGTTGGCAAAGCGGTAGGCTGTTTGCAGCGTCAGCATATCGTCGGCGAGGGCTTCGGCGTAGGCGCCAAACCACAGGCCAAACGACGACGGCATGGCGATTTGCAGGTGCGTGTAGCCCGGCAGCAAATCGGCCTTATGCTCGTCGGAGCGGGCGATGAGCCGGTCAAATACACGGTGGGTCGCTTCGGCCACCTGCCACAGCCGCGTGCGGGTGAACAGCTTCAGATCCACCAGCACCTGATCGTTGCGCGACCGGCCCGAATGGATTTTTTTGCCTACGTCGCCCAGTACCCGCGTCAGTTGCAGTTCCACCTGCGAGTGCACGTCTTCCACGCCGTCCTCGATCACAAACTGCCCCGCTTCGATTTGCCCGTAGATGGTTTTCAACTCACCCTGTAACGCGGTCAGTTCGTCGGTGGTGAGCAGGCCGATGGTTTCGAGCATCCGGGCGTGCGCCAGGTTACCCAACACGTCGAACGGAGCCAGGTGCAGGTCCATCTCACGGTCGCGGCCGACCGTAAAGCGTTCTATTTCAGCGGCAGTTGATACGCCGTCTTTTTGCCAAAGCTTAGCCAATGCGTAAATGAAGGATTGCGTGAATAATCGGCTTGCTATACAAGCCGACGCAAAGGTCGCACAGAAAGTGGAGGACGCCCAACCGGCTTACGGGGTACGTTGCCAAATCTCAGTTTTCTCGGTGGCTTCCTTGAAAAAATCGGGACAGTCGCCGCGTCCCCATCCACCACCGGTCGAACAGATGGTCTGGCAATCGCTGTCCAGCACCAGGCTGGGCGCGTCGCAGCAGTCCGACAGGGTAAAATACACGTACCGGTTTTGGTATTTATACCGCGTGATCGTGACAACAGGCCACCGATTGCTTGCCTGTCCGTTCTGCTGGATAATGGCCTGAATGCAGGCAGGTACGTCGGTTGGCGTTGGCTCAGTCGCCCGGCCGCAGGCGAGTAACAGCGATAGCCCAAGGAGTATAGCGTAGCCCTTCATAATCGGTCATTTTTGATCGTAGAGTCTACTTCGGGCGGTTTCGTTGGGAGGCGGTTCAACAAAAGCCGTTCACGCTATAGTCAGGGTTTCGCAGCGATCCCAACCCTCGAAACATCAAACCCCCGCCTATCTTTGCCGGTTCAAGAGTCAGACGACATAACGAATCAACCGCAATGCTATACCCGCTCACGTTTACGCCTCAGTTTAAAGACAAAATCTGGGGTGGCCACAAGATAAAAACCATCCTGGGCAAAGACTTCCCGACCGGCCCGGACGGCCAACCGCTGCCCAACTGTGGCGAAACCTGGGAAATTTCGGGCGTACCGGGCAACATTTCAGTAGTGAAGGAAGGCGCACTCGTGGGCGAAAACCTGCAGGCGATTCTGGAAAAATTCAAAGAGGAACTGGTTGGCAAGCACGTCTACGAAACGTATGGCAACGAGTTTCCGTTGCTGGTCAAATTCATCGACGCCAACGACGATCTGAGCATTCAGGTACACCCCAACGACGAACTCGCCCGCGCCCGTCACAACAGCTTCGGCAAAACCGAGATGTGGTACATTCTGCAAGCCGACGAAGGGGCCAAACTCAATTCGGGTTTCAACCGCGAGGTGACCAAAGACGAATACGTGAAAGCCGTGGCCGACAACACGCTACCCGAGATTCTGAACATCGAAGAAGCCAAACCCGGCGACGTATTTTTTCTGCCCGCAGGCCGCGTTCATTACATCGGCAAAGGGCTGTTGCTGGCCGAGATTCAGCAAACGTCCGACATCACCTACCGGATCTATGATTTCGACCGGAAAGACGATAAAGGCCAAACGCGCGAACTCCACACGGAGCAGGCTGTCGACGCCATCGATTACCACTACTACGGCGACTACAAGACGAGCTACGACCATAAGCGGAACGAGGGCGTGAACGCTGTAAAGAGCGATTACTTCGTGACCAACGTGCTCGATTTCGATCAGGAGGTGATGCACGATTATACCCACCTCGACTCGTTCGTGATTCTGGTGTGCGTGGACGGCTCCCTCACGATTCAGGCAACGGGGGGTTATTCGGTGCCGCTGAAAAAAGGCGAATGCGCGCTGATTCCGGCCTCGACGCCTTCGGTGACGCTCGTTCCCAACGGCCACATGACCCTGCTCGAATCGTACGTACCCTGATAAGCCTGTAGACTTACCGAAGCGCCCCGGCCGCTCAATCGCATGAGCAGCCGGGGCGTTTGTCGTATGCACTTTTTGGCCGTTCGGCATCCATTCGGAAACCAAACACCGAGTATCATGGCCAATTTCGACGACATTCTGTTTGCAGGCCGACCACAGGCCTACGGTGCCTATGCACTCCGGCAAGCCTACCGCCCCACGCTGAGCCGTGCCGTGCTAATCGGCAGCCTGCTGTTTCTGGGTACGTTGCAACTGCCCCGCCTCTACGCGCTGGTCAAACCTGACAAGACGCAGTTTATGGACGAGGTAATCCTGGACGACGTCAAGATCGAGACTCCTCCCAACGACCCGGTGGTTGTACCACCCCAAACGCAGCCCGCGCCCGCTCAGGCTACGGTGCGTAACCTCGTGCCCGACGTGGTAGCCGACGCGCCTGACGACGTACCTGACGTGGCTACGGTCGACGAATTGAAGGAGGCCACCTCGGGACAGACGACGCAGGAAGGCACTGGCGAGGTCGAGTTCATCGAAGCGCCCGAAGCCTCGAACGGCCCCACGGTTATCGAGCACGCGCTGGAGGTGACTCCGCCCACAAAAGACGATGTTTTTGTGTCGGTTGAGCAGGAGCCGCAGTTTCCGGGTGGCCAGGCGGCCCTGATCGGTTTCCTGCAAAAGCACCTGCATTATCCCGCCGAAGCCAGCCGGGTCAACGCGCAAGGCAAGGTGTTTGTGAATTTCACCGTCAATACCGACGGAAGTATCGTCGACGCCTCGATACTGAAAGGGCTTGGATTCGGTACCGACGAAGAAGCCCTGCGCGTGTTGCGCCTGATGCCCCGCTGGAAACCGGGCCGACAGGGCGGTCGCGCCGTGCGGGTCAGGTACGTGCTTCCCATCACTTTCGCGCTGGAATGAAGTTGTTGATTTGGTTGATGGCACCGCAGCGGCGGACCGTGCGGATGCTGCGGTGCCCTCAATAAGATCACATCTCTCCTTCCACGCCGAGGCCAAACAGGGCGAAGTCGTAGCGGACAGGGTCGGTGGGGTCAAATTGGCGAAGGATGTCGGTGAGGGCCACGGCAGCTTTCCAGTCGGTTTTGGGCGTTTCACCGTGCGACGGACCGACGCGCCTCGTGCCGAGCAGCCCCAGTTTACTGGCCACGCGGCCCACATGCACGTCGATGGGAATAACCAGTTGGTCGGGCCGGATGCGTTGCCAGAGGCCAAAATCCACGCCCCTATCGTCGCGGCGGACCATCCAACGCAGAAACATATTGAGCCGCTTGCAGCCCGAATTGCGGGCCGGCGTAGCAATGTGTTTCCGGGTACGTTCGGGGAAGAACAGCCCCGCTTCACCGGTGGTATCGCAAAACCGGTCGTGGAAGGCCATCAGGTGCGGTTCGGTGGTTGGGCTGTCGGCCCCGCCCCCAACGGGCAGAAAGGCATCTTCCAGCGATTCGTGGCGGTTGTAGTACTGCTTCAGAAAATGCAGAAAATAGAGCGTATCGGTGGTGTTGAAGGTGCGGTGTTTGAACGCCAGAAACCGGCGCAGGTCGCTGTCTTCGTGGTAGCGGATAAAATCGTAAGGTACGCCCTCCATGAGCGTAACGAGTTCGTTGGCCTTCTGCAAAATCACCGGCCGCTGCCCCCACGCCAGTACGGCGGCCCAAAAGCCCATAATTTCGATATCCTGCAACCGCGAAAACCGGTGCGGAATACTGATGGGGTCACGTGCAATGAAGGCTGGGCGGTTATACTGATCGACTTTCTGATCGAGGAGTTCTTGAATGGCTTGCATACCTCCATAACCACGAAGCCGTCGGGTTTATTCGCGGTTTACCGGGCGTTGTCGAAACATAGCCGACGCCTAGGCCCACTTGTTGGGCCTCAGTTCAGGTATTGAAAAAGGGGCGTTTGCGAGTTGGTGCGGACGTAATTGCCAGTTACGGTGGCGGCATCCCCAAAGCCACAATTGGCCGAATCGTTCAGAAAATCAACGCAGGCACCATTGTTGAAGAACGTCAGCTTGATGGCGCACTTGCCTTTTTCGGCGGACGTATAAATAGCCTGATTGCCCGATAGCCGGAGCAATGTCCGGTCGATAATAGCCAGCTGGCGGGCTGGTTCGCCCGTAACACCCTGCATGGCCATCCAGATTTTGCGGGCATCGAGTTGCTGTACGTAAAGCGTTGCCGAGCTGGCTTTGGGGCCAAAATTGTACTCGTAGGTCCCGGTCAGGTCGGTTAGTTTCAGGGGCTTTTCCGGCTTGTTGGTCACCCCACCCGTGAGGTCGAACGGCATTTCGGGGCCCGCTGCCGACGGACTATTCCACAGGCCCAGAAACCCTTTGCTGGTTCGTTTGCCGCTGTAGACGCCCATCACGTTGCCTTTCTTGTCGAACTCGTGCATCAACAACGATGATCCGTGCAACGTACCCACCACCTGAATGGGGATGCCGCTGCGCGTGTAGACCAACGTACCGTAGGCCAGATTGTCGGCGGTTGTTAGCGTTAGCGAGACGGGGTAATTGCCCACGTGCCCTTCGTACACCCGCGTGGTTTGCATGGGCACCGACTCCGCCAGACCAACTAATTTCGCTACTGACCACAACGATGTCAGAGTATTTTTCATACGCGAGAGGCTCTAAAATGGGGTCGACACCCAAGCTGGCTCCCGGCATTCAGCGATTCCACTTAGGCCTGGGCGCGTTTCAGAATGCTTCCCAGCAAACTCCCTACAAACGTCAGACCAATTGCCCCATAGAGCGAGAATAATTCTACTTCCAGATCCACACTCGACGGCGACGGACCCACCACGACATAGTAGCCAACGCCCAGCAGAAAGGCCTGTAGCAGGGCTAATACCCACCCTTTACGCGGTTCGGCAAACCCAATAGCTGCCGCCGAAGCCGTGGCAACCAGGTAAGGCCAATGAATGACCGACGTTTGTTTAATGATAAAAAGTAGCACCGCCGCGTTGAGCGCCGTCAGGCCCGCATGTTTAAGCAAAGACCGATCCAGAAACATCTGCGATTTAGGATTCGGTAGGCCCAATACGTCGCGCGCCGCCACCAGGGCCGCTTCGGCCCGTGCCATATCCTGACTGGCCTCGGTTACCTGCCCGATTTGCTGCCGGGTCAGGCCGCGCCAATGATAGGCCTCGCCGGTGTTGCCGTGGAAGATCGCTTTGTCGAAATCCTGAAAGGCCGTCGGGTAATCGCCCTGTTCGTAATGGATCTGGCCGGTCTCGAGGTGCAGGTCCGCGATGGTATCATCGAAGCTTTTGGCTTTAGTCAGATCCTTTAGCGCCTCGTCGGTGTCGCCCAGCGCCCGGTAGATGCGGGCGCGGTAGAGGTATGCCACGCCAAACTTCGGGTGTTCGATCAGTGCCTGGTTGAAATAGACCAACGCCGCCGCCAACTGATCGGTCTGGTAGAGCAAAATGCCGTCGTGCAGTTGTTCGGCCTGTTTCTCGGCTTCGCTTCGTTGGTCGGCATAATATTTCAGGTAGATGATGTAGCCCACAAACGAGGCCACCGTCAGGAATTCAATCATACAGCATCCGGCATTACCCGTTATCTGAACAACCCCGGCACACCGACTTTTGTGCCCGTTTCCCGGTGGAATCGGCCGCACCACCGATCACACAGCCGCTATTTTTTGGGCAGAATCTTGCTGGTATAGGTCTCAAACCGAACCTCGCCAAACGGCTTCAGATCAACCGTTCTGGCAGGCTTCGATTTGGTGAGCTTGCCCGAGGCATCGAACGCCATCGGTTGCAACACAACGTCGTGCAGCCACCAGTCGGGTCGTTTGGGGTCAAACTGAAACGTGACGATCTGCATGGTTTTCTCGCCGAAGCCCACCGTGCTGATGAACGACAGAAAATTACCGTTGATCGTAACGCGGGTGAACGGATCCTGCCGGGAATTGCCCCCGCCGCAGGTCGAGCAGGCCACGAGCTGATCGTTATAAACGGCGGTGCGCAGTTGCCCGTTGGGCTGATGCAGCAACAGCAGCACCCGGCGCGAGAAGCCGCCTTTAGGGTCGTCGGGCCGTTGCTGGGTGTTCTGGGCGATCACGACGATGTCGGGCCGTTTGTCGTTGTTGACATCGCCCACAAAGTGCCGGAAGTAGCGATACACGCCCGGCGTTTGGCCAATGTGCCGTTGATACAGCACCACCGAATCGGCCGTGAGTAATACCCGTTCCTGGGCCAGCAGCTGATGGAGTGGCCCACCAAGCAACAAGAAGACAAGCAGGGCAATGTGTGATGGCTGTTTCATAGACTGTACGTGCGAACGGGCTAAAATAAAGCTTTTACAGCATCAGCCTCCGGTTTTGGGCCGGAAAGCATTCAAGTAGTCAGGACGGTGAACGGCTCATTTTTTAGCCCGCTTCAGCAGCTCGTCGCGCTTCAGCGTAAGCATGCGGCCGGCGGGTTGCCCGTTGCGGTAGGTAACGGCGCGCAGGGTCACGTCGCCCTCCGGCACCGGAATAGGCTGACTGTAGCGTTGGCTGTAACGGCCGGGCACGGTGTCGTCGAGCGAGTAAAAAATATCGGTGCCGGGCAGTTCGGCGTCGAGCATCAGGGTCAGTTTATTGTCAGCAATGGTCGTGCTGACGATGGGATCGTAGGCCGCGCGGGCGTAGTTGACCCCGGCGGCATCGGCGCGGCGCATCTGCGCTTCGAGACGGGGAATGAACCCGGCCCAATCGCGGCGGTTGCGTGGCGTCCAGAATACCTCCGACAGCGCCCAGGTACGTGGGTACGTCATGTATTCGGCATGGGCCAGCGTCGGAATCTGTTCGGTCCAGAGGTTCCCCTGCCCACCCAGGATGCGCGTCGAATCGATGCCGGGCGGTACGGGTTCAAACTCGTAGCAGGTTTTGAGGCGCAGGCTGGCGTAGATGCGGGGTTCAAGTGTGGGGTCACCCTGCATGTAATCGATGTAGGCAAAGGTGCTGGGCGTCATCACCACGTCGTGACCGTGTTGGGCCGCTTCGATGCCGCCTTTCATGCCCCGCCAGCTCATCACGGTCGCGCTGGGCGACACGTCGCCTTCCAGAATCTCGTCCCAGCCCAGGAATTTCTTGCCTTTGGCGTTGATGATCTTCTCGACCCGCTTCATGAAATAGCCCTGAAGCTGCTCCACGTGCTTCATGCCTTCTTTCTGCATCAGCGCCTGACAGCCGGGGTCTTTTTCCCAATACCCTTTGTAGCACTCATCGCCACCGGCGTGGATGTAGGGGCCCGGAAAGAGCGCCGCCACTTCGGTGAACACCTTGTCGAGCGTAGCATAAACGGCTTCATCCGACGGATTCAACGTATTGTCGATCAGCATCTTGAACGTGCCGTTGCCGTACCACTCGGCAAACTGCGTACCGGGGTTGACCCGCACCGACGTGTCTTTGCTGCACGAGAGGTTGGGGTACGCCGCCAGCATCGCCATGCTGTGGCCGGGAATATCGATCTCGGGTACGATGGTGATGTTGCGGGCCTGCGCGTACTTCACCACCTCCCTGATGTCGTCCTGCGTGTAGAAGCCGCCATACGTAGCGGCCTCGCCCGGTTTGGGGTTGGGTCGCTCGCCGAAATGCCCATCGCGCGGCACACGCCAGGCGCCTACGCTGGTGAGCCGGGGCAGGCTTTTGATCTCGATCCGCCAGCCGTTGTCGTCGGTCAGGTGCCAGTGAAAGGTGTTCAGTTTGAGGCGGGCCAGTTCGTCGATGTAGCGCATCACATCGGCTTTCGGGAAGAAATGGCGGCTCACGTCGAGCATCACCCCGCGCCAGCCAAAGCGCGGATAGTCTATGATCTGCACGGCGGGTACGTTGGTCGGCTGGGTCATTCGCCCAGTCGGGGCAGGCTGTTCGGTCGGTACCAGTTGCAACAGCGTCTGCGTCCCGTAAAACAGCCCGGCGGGTTGGTTGGCCGTGATGACAACGCCCTTGGGACTGCTACTGAGCCGGTAGCCTTCGCGGCCTAGTTTAGCGTCGGGCGTTGGGGTCAGCGTGAGCAGAATGGTATTGACGGGGGCTGCCGCTGCGGGCCGGCTTGTCAGCGTGAGGCTTGTCTGTTCGGCCAGTTGCCGGGAGAGCATTGCCGCTACCGAGGCCGACTCTGGCTTGGTGTAGGTGATGGTTGTGGCTTTGGTCAGGGTGAAGTGGCCCGGCTGAGGCTGCACCGATACCGGCTGCGGTACTAACTGAATCTGGGCCTGAGCCAGTGAGGCAACGAGCAGACCCACGAGGAAAAGAAAGCGCATAAAAATGGGTGAGTAGATTAGGAATCAGGTACGTTACCGGTCGATGGGGTTTACGACCACAAGGCCGGGAATAGAGGTAAAGTCAGCCGTGTTGCGGGTGTACAGCTCGAAGCCGTTCAGTAGAGCCGTAGCGGCAATAATGGCATCGCCAAGCGACATCTTTTTTTGTTGGCGAAGTTCAACGGCTTTGTCGATGACATAATCATCAATCGACAATACGGCTGCTGTATCGAACAATCCCCTCAAGTATCGTTCGTCATCAGCTGTGATCTGTTGAAAGCCCAGTACTTCAACTTTGGAAATACTAGACAGATACGTTCCCTTTTTAATCAGCAAAGCGCGCAAAAAGGCATACTCCACTTTGGCAGCGTAGATGATAATGTTTGAATCAACAATAATCATTATTCATCGCGAAAGGGTAGTTTTCGGTCTTGGCGAGACTCCCGAAGATGCTCCAGCATTGCGTCGATGTCCATGTTAGGGCTACCCCTGAGCACCGCTTCTCGTAGCGAGGCCCGCTCCTCGTCACTCATCGGTTTTTTCGGGACTACAGGTGTTTTTGGCTGTAGCTTGATCAGGTCTAAATCAGCTAAGTCTTCCAGCAGGCGAATTGCTTTTGGGTTCAGAATTTCCACCGAATACATCGTCATCGGTCCGTCGGTTTGGTATTTCTTTCACAAGATACGAAACAGCCCGTTTGTTCCTTTGCGACGTCTATCCTGCTCAATACCCCACCAGCCGAATCGCGTCGGGATCGAACGGCAGGGGGTTCCAGTGGTCGTGCAGGACCAAGGCCGTACCGAGCGCCGACGCTTGAGCCACTTCCGAGGCCTGCAATCGACAATGGGGTAAGGCTGCCGCCAGCCCCCGCATGAACACGTCGTTGCGTGAAAAACCCCCATCGACGTATACGTTCCGAATGCCCGATCTGCCGATCGCCAGTTGAAGCGAGGCTAGCTGCTGGGCAATCAGATCGAGCATGAATTGGTGGTAAGCTTCGTCGTAGGTGGTGAAGGTGTTCAGGTTACGCTCCACGAACGGACTTTCGCGCAGGTCGGTCAGGTACGTGTCGGCGGGTTTGGGTTGGCGGAACTGCGCCTGTAGCCGCTGCATGAGCGCGGCATCATACCGTACCTGGCGGAAGGTGTTCAGGTCGACGTGGAAATAGTCAGCCAGGTGCCGGACGTGCCGCTCGTGTTCATTGCCCGCGAAGAGGCGCGAGGCTTTCACCGGCCTTCCGTCGTAACCGAGGTAGCACAGGCAATCCTGCCGAAGCTCATCGACGGTAAGGGGCTCGTCGTTGAAGGGGTTCATGCTCACGGCCCAGGTGCCGGTGGAAAGCAGCGCAAAGGGCTCGGCAAAGGCCCGCCGATACGGTACCAGCGCCGCCGACGAATCGTGCATGCCGATGCCCGCTACTACGCCGTTGGCGAGCGTGAAACAGGTTGTTGACGGCAGTGGCGGCTGGCAAAGGGCGGTGATGCCTTCCCGGCGCGTCCAGTCGTGGTAGTTGTTCTGGCCAAAATCCCAGAGGGCGGTGTGGCACCCCACGCTGGTAATTTCCGACACGGGTTGGCCATGCAACAAGTACGCGATGTACTGCGGCAGGTGCAGCGAATGGGCAATCTGCCCGAACAGCACCGGTTTGGTGTGCTTGAGCCAATAGAGTTGCAGCCCCGAATTGAGCATACCCAGATCAGGCGAAGCCGTTTGCGCGCAAAACTGGTCGATGGGGCCATACTGCTCGAAAAAGCGCCCGTGCAACTCACGGGGAAATTCGCGCAGGTAATTGTAAAGCGGTGCAATGGGTTGCCCCTGCGCGTCGAGGTGCACCAGACTCGCGCCGTAGGCCGACACGTTTACCGCCCGCAACGACCATTGCGGCTGGGCCAGCAGCCACGCGTAGGTCTCCCGCACCCAACGCGTCAGCCGGGCCAGATCGTCGCAGTGAAAACCGTCGTCGTCGGTGATTTCGGTAAACGGCGTTTGCTCTTCGTGCAGCAACGTATAGTGCTGATCGAACACCAGTACTTTCTTGTTGGTCTTGCCAACGTCAAACACAGCACAGACGGAGGTGGGCATGAGATAAAGAGTGAAAGCGTGAAAGAGCCAAAGAGCGAAACGTGCTTAGACGCTGACTGCTCTATCAGCCACTCTTTCGCTCTTTGGCTCTTTCACGCTTTAATTAGAGTCCCGTGGCGATGGCTTTGGCGCCGCGCTGACCGATGAGTTGCTGCCGGATGGCTTGTTCACGGAAGAGGGCGAGCGGGGCCAGTGCCCCTCCGGCTCGCAGGCGGGCTTCGGCCACCAGCGGGCGCACGTCGGTACGGAAGGCGTCCTGCAAAATCTCCTGCGCTGTCACCACGTCGTTGGCGTTGCGGGCGTCGGCCAGCCGGGCCTGGTCAATCAACAGGGCCTGGGCGTAGGCGATCTGGATGGCCTCCACGCTTTGGAGCAGGTCTTCGAGCGGGTCTTTCACGTTGTGGCTGGCGTCGATCATCCAGCCCAAATCGGAGGCGTGATTCATGCCGCGCGCGTCCATCCCTTCGACCAGTTCGTTGAAGATCAGGAAGAGCTGGTAAGGCCGGATGCTACCCACCGTCAGATCGTCATCGCCGTATTTCGAGTCGTTGAAGTGGAACCCGCCAAGCTTGCCTTCCATCAGCAGCAGCGATACAATCTGCTCGATGTTGGCGTTGGGCAGGTGGTGGCCCAGATCGACCAGCGTGTAGGCCTGCGGCCCCAGCTTCTGGGCATAGAGCAGGCTGCTACCCCAGTCGCCGACGGTCATCGAATAGAAGTTCGGCTCGAAGGCTTTGTATTCGACAAACACCTTCCAGTCGGGCGGCAGGGCGGCGTAGATCGCCTGCAATGATTCGTAGGTACGTTGGAACGCCTGCCGAAAATTCAACTGACCCGGGAAACAAGACCCATCCGACAGCCAGACGGTCAGCGATTTTGAGCCCAGTTCGACACCGTGCCGGATCACCTCGATGTTGTGGTCGATGGCCTGCTGCCGCACCGCCGCGTCGACGTGCTGCAACGAGCCAAATTTGTAGGATTCAGGTTGGTCGGCTTGGTCCTGAAAAGTGTTGGAGTTGACGGCGTCGAAGGTCAGCCCCAGCGCGGCGGCCCGTTCCCGCGTGGCGGCGGCATCGGCCGGGATATCCCAGGGAATGTGCAGCGAAATAGCCCCCGACGACCGGTTGAGGGCGTGGAGCAGCCCCACATCGTCGATTTTCTCGTCGAGCGAACGGGGTTCGCCCCCGCCGGGGAAGCGCCCGAAGCGCGTGCCGCCCGTACCCAACGCCCAACTGGGAATAGCAACCTGATAAGCCATCAGCTTCTCGATGATGGCTTCCGTTTTATCAACCTCGCCCGTCCAGGGAGCCAGTTGCTGCTTGTGTTTGGCGAGTCGCGCTTCGTTGTGTTGCGCGATCTGATCTGAGTTTAGGAGCATGGTAGTAATGTACAATGCACGATGTACAATGAACAATGGGTACGTTGTACAGCCTGCTGGTGATCAATCTGCTTCACTGCTGTTTCGTGAGATTGGCTCTGGTTGATTTGAGTATACTGACTAACAACCGTATTAATTCACCACAATCTCTGCTCAATGATGCATACATCGGTTCATCGATATAGTCCGTTGCTTTTAATAAGCCCAACCAGTAATTGGTCTCACGGGCTTCCTTGAGCGATATGCCTAATTTCGAGGCGAACTCACGTTTGGAAAAAGCGCAATCGGCCTCGTTAATATTAGCGCCAATAGAAGTTCCAGCCTTAAGAATCTGAGTCGACAGCGCACCAATGGTTGGGTGTTCTTTGCGGAGCCATTTATGCAAGTTGATAATGCGAACAGCGAACGCAACGGCTTTGTCAAGCACCTGATTCGGCTTAGTTACGTACCCAACTCCCGCCTCTTCGACTAACCAGTAGGTACTGGTGAGGTTCGTTGTCGGTTCATCCACTTCCGCGTTAATAGGTATCGGCTCCACCATTGTGCATTGTTCATTGTGCGTTGTTCATTACTCAACCTTTACCGAACAAACGCCATCGCTACGCCGCCGTCGACGTTGAGTACGTTGCCGGTTGATTTATTCAGCAGGCCACCGACGAAGGCGAAGCAGGCATTGGCAATGTCGTCGGGCAGAATGACTTCGTTCAGCAGGGTACGTTTGGCGTAGTAGGCGGGCAGTTCGTCCACCGACACGCCGTAAGATTTGGCGCGCCCTTCGGCCCAGCCGCCCGCCCAGATGTTGGAGTCGGCGATGACGGCGTCGGGATTGACCGTGTTGACGCGGATTTTATCGGCCCCCAGTTCGGCGGCATTGAGGCGACTCAGGTGCAGTTGGGCGGCTTTAGCGGAACCGTACCCCGCGTTGTTGGGCCCGGCGACCAGCGCGTTTTTCGAGACGACGTTGATGATGTCGCCACCGAGGCCCTGCTTGCGCATGACGGCTACGGCGGCTTTCGACACCATAAACTGCCCTTTCACCAGAATGTCGTAGAGCCGGTCCCACTCCTCGATGGTATGCTCGGCAATGGGCTTCGAGATACTGATGCCCGCGTTATTGACGATGATATCGACCCCGCCGAAGGCCAGACTAGCGGCGTCCATCGCGGCTTCGATGCTGCTCCAGTCGGTCACGTTGAGCGGGGTGGTGGCCACGGCATCGTTCCCGAACGACTTGACAAACTCAGCTTGTGCACCAGCGAGCCGCTCTTCGTTGATGTCGTTGAGCACCACACAGGCACCTTCTTGGGCAAACTTTTTGGCGATGGCTTTCCCGATGCCCCCTGCGCTACCCGTCACGAGGGCGATGCGGCCCGAGAGCGGCTTGGGCTTCGGCATCCGCTGCAACTTCGCTTCTTCCAGCAGCCAGTATTCGATGTCGAACGCTTCCTGACGGGGCAGCGAAGTGTATTCCGAAATGGCCTCAGCCCCACGCATCACGTTGATAGCGTTAATGTAAAACTCAGCGGCTACCCGCGCCGTCTGCTTGTCTTTCGCGAAGGTGAACATCCCCACGCCGGGCCACAGCAGCACCACCGGATTGGCATCGCGGATGGCGGGGCTGTTCGGGTGTTTGCAAGCCTCGTAGTAGGCCGTGTACATGGCTCGATAATCCGCAAAGGCCGGTTCGAGCTTCGTCTTGATCGCGGCCGGGTCGGTCAGGTCTTCGTCGGGCGCGAGGGCCAGCACCAGCGGGCTGATTTTGGTGCGCAGAAAATGGTCGGGGCAGGACGTACCCATCGGCGCAAGCCGCGACAGATCGTGGCTGTTGATGAATTCCAGTACGCGGGCGTCGTCGGTGAAATGGCCGATCATAGCTTGCTTACTGCTGCACAGGCCGCGCAGCACCGGGGCCAGTTTGGCCGCCTGTTGGGTACGTTGGTCGGCGGGCAGCGCGCCCAGGGCTTCGCCGCCAAAGGTTAAGCCTTTTTTACCGTAGTTGTCTTCCAGGTACGTGGCGCAGGTCTCGATTACGTCGAGTGTATTGAGGTAGCTTTCGTAGGCCGTGTCCCCCCACGTAAACAGGCCGTGCGACCCGAGCATAATACCCCGAATGCCTGGGTTTTCGGCCAGACACTGTTCCAGCTTCAAGCCCAGATCAAAACCCGGGCGCTGCCAGTCGACCCAGCCGATTTGCCCGTTGAACAACTCCTGCGTGATGCGTTTGCCGTCTTTGGCGGCGGCAATGGCAATGGCCGCGTCGGGGTGGAGGTGGTCGACGTGGGCAAAGGGCAGAAACGCGTGCAGCGGCGTGTCGATCGACGGCGCTTTGGAGTCGAGGTCATAGAGGCAGTAGTTGAACAGGCCCACCATCTCGTCTTCAAACGCCAGCCCACGGTACCGCGTTTTCAGCGCCTGTAGCCGGTCCATGTAGAGCGCGGCCAGGCCGTTGCGTTTCATGGTGCCCAGATCGCCGCCCGAGCCTTTCACCCACATCACCAGCGTCTCCTGGCCGGTAAGCGGGTCAGGCGCCATGGCTTTGCAGGACGTGTTGCCCCCGCCGTAGTTGGTGAGGCGCAGGTCGGCGCCCAGCAGGTTGGAGCGATACACCAGCAGGGCGACTTCGCGTTCGGCGCCGTTGAGGTCATCGAATTTGGCCGCTTCGGCTTCGTCCCAGAGGTAACTTACGTGTTTGTAGGATTGGGGAACAGACATGGTTAAACGAGCAGGTATACGGGGCAAAAGTAGCTTTTTGCCAAACCCTACCTTCCCATCACTTACCACCCACCTTACCAGTATATTTGGTGGTCCATTTCATTTCTCAGGTACGTTTGCCAACGCCGTATGCCATCAGCCAACCCACTCATCTGCCCCGTTCAGCTACTGCGACTCAACGCCCAAGCCGACACGCCCAAGTACCAGCAACTGTACGACTCGGTGATTCGGAACATCGAACAGCGGCTGGTGGGGCCGGGCTATCGGCTGCCCTCCATCTTTGAAGTCAGCAGCGAGTTCGACGTGTCGCACGGGACGGTCGAGAAGGCGTATCGGCTGTTACAGGCCAACGGCATCATCAATTCGGTCAACGGCAAAGGCTATTACATCAAGCACACGGGCATTGACCAGAAGCTGACCGTTTTTCTGCTGTTCAACAAGCTGAGCGCCCACAAAAAGCTCATCTACGACGCTTTTGTGGCCAGCCTCGGCCCCGACGCCACCGTGCAATTACACGTGTATTACAATGATTTTGAGCGTTTCCGCGACCTGCTTCAGCAACAGGACGACCGCGACCTGACGCACTACGTCATTATCCCGCACTTCTTCGATCAGGAAGACAAAGCCCGGCAGTTGATCGATCAGTTGCCCAAGCATAAGTTACTGGTACTCGACAAGTTGATGGAAGGCATCCGGGGCCGTTACGCCGCCGTGTACCAGAATTTCAAGGCCGATATCGACAGCGCGCTCACGGAAGCCCTGCCCCTGCTGACCAAATACCGGAAGCTGACGATCCTGTTTCCCAACCAGACGTACCTGCCCAAAGCGATCCTGAATGGCTTTTTCGCCTTTTGCAGTCAGCATGGGTTTGGGGCGCAGCTCATTTCAAGCATCGACACCGAGCCCATCGAGGCGCAAACAGCCTACATCACGCTGATGGAAGACGACCTGGTGCCGCTGGTCAAGAAAATCCGGCAGACCCCCTACCGGCTGGGGCAGGACGTGGGCATACTGTCGTACAACGATACGCCGGTGAAAGAGATCATTCTGGACGGCATCACCGTGATGTCGACCGATTTTGAGCAGATGGGCCGCACCGCCGCACAGCTTATCCGCGAGAACCGCTCCGACCACATCGAGAACCCCTTCCGGCTGATCGTGCGCCATTCGCTCTAGGTACGTGCCTACGGGAAGGAGTGGGAAGGTTGCCCCGCTTGGGCGGCACAATTTTATCTGGTAAAAATGATGATTGACGCAGCGGCGCGGGTGAGTAGATACCCGATACCGCCGTCTCTCACCCCTTTACCGTAACCCCTTTCCTCCTACCCTATGGGCTCCTTTCTTGGCATTTTCTTTCACGCCCTCGGCGGCTATGCGTCGGGCAGTTTTTACATTCCGTTCCGGCGCGTGCGCGGCTGGTCGTGGGAGAGCGCGTGGATTGTGGGTGGCGTGGCGTCGTGGCTGATTGTGCCGTGGCTGATGGCGTCCATTACCGTCACCGGCACGTCGGAGGCGATTGCATCGGCAAGCACCAACACCCTCTGGTGGACATACTTCTTTGGGGTGCTCTGGGGAATCGGCGGGCTTACCTTCGGCCTCACCATGCGGTACCTAGGTATTTCGCTGGGCATGGCCGTAGCGCTGGGCTACTGCTCGGCCTTCGGGACGCTCATCCCACCCCTCTACGAAGGCCGTTTCGATGAACTGCTTTTCACCCGCGCCGGGCAGGCAACCTTGCTGGGCATTGTGGTTTGCCTTATCGGGATTGCCGTTTGCGGGCTGGCGGGCGTTCGGAAAGAGCGCGAACTAAGTGCCGAACAACAGAAAGCCGCCGTCGCCGAGTTCGACCTGCGCAAAGGCATCCTGATCGCCACCGTATCGGGCGTACTGAGTGCCTGCTTCGCCTTCGGGCTGAGTGCGGGCAAGCCCATTGCCGAAGCCGTCGTGAAGCTGGGCACCGACCCGCTCTGGCAGAACAACGCCATCTACCCCGTGCTGCTGGCGGGCGGCCTCACCACCAACCTGATCTGGTGCATGGTCCTCAACAGCCGCAACAAAAGTTTCGGCGATTATACCGATAGCAAAGCCCCGCTCGGTAACAACTACGGCTGGGCGCTGCTGGCGGGTACCACCTGGTACTTTCAGTTTTTCTTCTACGGCATGGGCGACACGTACCTGGGCGATGAGTTCCGCTTTGCCGGCTGGACCATGCACATGGCGTTCATCATCCTGTTTAGTACGCTTTGGGGCCTGTTTTTGAAGGAATGGAAAGGCTCCAGCAAAAAAACGCTGACGACCGTCTACATCGGCCTCGGCCTGATCATCCTGTCCACGGTCCTGATCGGCATGGGCAGTCAGTTGTAGCCGACCGCCTTGCCAGTTCCTGTTTCTTAGTACCAAAGCGGCCCAGGCGCCGACGGCCCGACGCCTCCCTACTTCAGTTTAGGGAGGCTTTTTATTGCTGGCTGGCGAACCCCTACCCTGCGCGAACCGCCACGACCAGCCGATTGAGGCCGCTGCCTCACTCTATAAGGCCATTTTGGGCTATAAACCGGCTTTTCCGGTTATACTAACCTATGCCTATCCATTTAATAGGCTATCATTCTTTCCTGACAACAAGGTAAGAGCGTTCGTTGCAACAAGCTGTTGCAGCGGGCCAGACGATTCGCGTTGCTACTATGCTTTATCAGAAACTACCCGCTTCACCCGGACGAGCCCCCGTGGCCGGTTGGGGCGGCATTGAGTGCACCGTCAATCGCGTCGGTGATCGGTATTACGATCAACTCCGGCGTACAGGACACCACACCCGGCTGACTGATTTGGATCGAATCGCCGCCTTAGGGCTGAAAACGGTTCGCTATCCCATCTTGTGGGAGCGCACAGCCCCCGAAAACCCGACTCAGCCCGACTGGCGATGGCCCGACGAACGGCTAACGTACCTGCGCCGGTTGAGCATCCGGCCCATCGTGGGGCTGGTACATCATGGCTGCGGCCCCCGCTACGCGACTTTCGATCAGCCCCCGTTTGAGTGGGAACTGGCCCGGTATGCCCGCCGGGTTGCCGAGCGCTACCCCTGGGTCGACGCGTATACACCCATCAACGAGCCCCTTACAACGGCCCGCTTTTCGGGGCTGTACGGCCTCTGGTACCCGCATGCGCAGTCGGATCGGTGCTTTGTCGAGTTGCTCCTTCGGCAGTGCCGGGCCACGGTGCGGGCGATGCAGGCGATCCAGCAGGTACGTCCCGATGCGCAGTTGATCCAAACCGATGATCTGGGCTATACCCACAGTATGCCCTCGTTTCAGTACCAGGCCGATTTCGAGAACGAACGGCGGTGGCTGGGCTGGGACCTGCTCAGCGGACGGGTCACGCCCACGCACCCCCTCTGGACGTACCTGCGCGCCTCGGGTGCCTCGGAGGCTGATCTGGGCTTTCACCTCGACAACCCCTGCCCGCCTTCGCTGCTGGGCGTGAACCACTACGTGACGAGCGAACGGTTTCTGTTCGATGACCCCCAGCAGCCCGGCCACTACCAGGATACGGAAGTGGTGCGCGGCGCACCAGCCCGCCGCCTCGGGTTGGGTGCGCTCCTCAAACAGGCCTGGGACCGGTATGAACTGCCCATCGCGGTGACGGAGGCCCATCTGGGCTGCACCGTCGACGAGCAGATGCGGTGGCTGGGTCAGGTCTGGCAGCAGGCGCAATGGGCCCGGGCGCAGGGGGCCGACATTCGAGCCGTGACAGCCTGGGCGCTGTTTGGCATGTATGACTGGCACTGCCTGCTCACCCGCCCGGAAAATTGCTACGAGCCCGGCGTTTTCACTCTTCAGAAGGGGCAGCCCCGCGCTACGGCCCTTACCCATATGGTGCAGCAGCTGGCAGCGGGCATAGCCGTCAACGACCTCATGCCCGATGGCCCCGGCTGGTGGCAGGACACGACCGCGCCGCAAGACCTTATCAACTATGAGATTCACTGATTTTACCCAACCCGCTCCGTACCGAACAACCGACTGGCCACGTTCCCTGCAGGTCAGCCATCGTCAGTTGGGCGTTACCTTTCCAGTCCCCGGCCAGGCCAACGTGCTGGTTTGGGCACCGCTGGCCGACGACGTAGCCCTCTGGCTACCCGCCGAGGCGGCACTACTACCCCTGACGAAAGACCTGTTCGGCTACTGGCAGCTGACCACCGACCAACTCGCCCCCGGCGACCTGTATGCCTTTGTGCTGAACGGCCAGCACCCCGCCGAGTCTGACTCTCCGGCACCCGACCCGACAGACCGCGACCCGGCTGAACGCAGCCCGGCTGAACGCAGCCCGACTGAACGCAGCCCGACTGAACGCAGCCCGACTGAACGCAGCCCGACTGAACGCAGCCCGACTGAACGCAGCCCGACTGAACGCAGCCCGACTGAACGCAGCCCGACTGAACGCAGCCCGACTGAACGCAGCCCGACTGAACGCAGCCCGATACCAATGCTGCCTGACCCAGCCTCGCTATCGCAGCCCGAAGGCGTGCATGGCCTCTCGCGGGCCGTCGACACGGGTACGTTTCCCTGGGAAGACACGGGCTGGGTCAACCCGCCGCTAGCGCAGTACCTGCTCTATGAACTGCATACAGGTACGTTCACACCGGAGGGCACCTTTGCGGGCATCGAAGAAAAACTCGACTACCTCAAAGCACTCGGTGTCAATGCCATCGAGATCATGCCCATTGCCGAGTTTCCCGGCGATCGCAACTGGGGGTACGACGGGGTGAACCTGTTTGCGGCCCACCATGCTTACGGCGGCGCCACGGCCCTGCAACACCTGGTCGATGCCTGCCATTTCCGGGGTATCGCGGTGGTGCTCGACGTCGTCTACAACCACTTCGGGCCGGAAGGCAATTACCTCAGCCAGTTTGGCCCCTACCTGACCGATCAGTACAACACGCCCTGGGGCAAAGCCGTCAATTACGACGATGCCTGGTGCGATGGCGTGCGGCGGTACGTGATCGAAAACGCGCTGATGTGGCTGCGCGACTTCCACGTCGACGCCCTGCGGCTCGATGCCGTTCACGCTATCAAAGACTTCAGCCCCATCCATATCCTGCGCGAACTGCGGCAGCGGGTCGATGAGCTGTCGGCCCAAACCGGACGTACCTACTACCTTATCGTGGAAAGCGACCTCAACGACCCGCGGGTGATCAACCCGCTGACCGAGCATGGCTACGGCATGGATGCGCAGTGGGTCGATGAGTTTCACCACGCCCTGCGCGTCTCGGTGGGCGAAGAGCCGGCCGGCTACTACGCTGATTATGAGCGGGTCTATCACCTCTCGAAGTCGTACATCGATGCTTATGCCTACGACGGGCAGTTTTCGCAGGTACGTCAGAAACGCTTTGGCCTGAAGGTGGAGCGCCATCCGGGGCATCAGTTCATTGTGTTCTCGCAAAACCACGATCAGGTGGGCAACCGGAAGGGCGGCGAACGCTCGTGCCACCTCTACAGTTTCGAGATGCTGAAACTGATGGCCGGGGCCGTGCTGGTGAGCCCGTTTATCCCGATGCTGTTCATGGGGGAAGAATGGGCCGAAACCAACCCGTTCTTTTACTTCGTTCACCACTCCGACCCGGCGCTGATCGCGTCGGTGCGGGCGGGGCGGCAGGCGGAGTTTGCCGCCTTTTATGAGGATGGCAACATGCCCGACCCGCAACGGAAACAAACCTTCCGGCAGACCAAATTACAGTGGCACCTGCCGACCGAACAGCCCCACCAAACGCTGCTCCGGTACTATCAGACCCTGATTACGCTCCGAAAGCAGCTCCCGGCCCTCTACAACCTGAACCGCCAGACCCTGCGTGTCTTTCCCGACGAGGAAGCCCATACGCTGGTGCTGCACCGCTGGCATCAGGATCAGCACCTGCTGTGTCTAATGAATTTTACGACCGAAACGCGTACCGTTCAGCTCCCCGACCTGCCGGGCGACTGGACCAAACTGCTCGACTCCGCCGATCAGGCATGGCTCGGCCCCGAGGGCGACTCGCCGACGCCGGATCAGTGCACAGGTAACGCCTCGGTCTATCTGCATCCCGAATCCATCGTGCTCTATGCGCAGGGCCACGAAAGCTACCGCGTTACGCTGCCGCCCCCCATTCCGGAGCGGCTCTTCATACCGCACTAACTCTCTTTTCACTAACCACAATACCCGATCATGACCCAGAAAATTGGCCCGCAACTGCTGAAACAGCTTACCAAACGCTACGAGCCCAACCACCTGGTCCGGTTCAAATTTGGCCGCTACGACGTGGCCACTAAAACCGACGAGGAAGGCTATCCGCGGCTGCTCTACCTGGGCACCGCCAATGAAGAAGGCACCATCAAAGGCGATCATTTCAGCCGTCGGCTGGTCAAAGATGAGCACGGAGCCGTAGTAAAAGACCACTGGGATTATAAGGGAAAGGTCTGACTGTCCCTCACTACGGGCAATGTAGCGTGTCAGTAGCCAAAACACCCCAAGCCGGAGGCGGTTATCAACCTCCGGCTTGGGGTGTTTTGGCTCAAAATTGCGTTGTTTAGGGCGTGGTAGCGTTTTGGGAAGCTGAGCACTGGCGTTGTTCAGATGGCCGATAAGGTATCTGGCGACGTTTTGCGCGCCCTCCCGGGCGGCTTTTTCATCACCTTTGGTGGGTGCCTGCACATGGAAGATGTGGTTCAGGTACAGCACGTGCAGCATCCGTTTACGGGGTTCCCAGAGAGCTTTGTCGCCCACGTTGTTGACGGCTACGCCTGTTGGCGTATTGTCGGCGGGCGCGACCAGGTGCGCCGTTGCGGGCGTGTTGTTCTGCGACAGGTTGGTCGAGGTATCGTTCAGCGCCGACGCATCGACGCCTTTGCCGGATAGCCCGTCGGCAGGCCGCTCAGCCGCTGTACCCTGGGGTTTGGGGCCGTGATACGCCCCCATCTTTACGCCGGGCGTTATCGTATTCGAGTCGAGGCGGGCGGCTTTACGGGGCTGAAACAGCGTATCGAACGCATATTCCGACTTGAACACCGACTCGTAGGGCGACGCTTCTTCAAAGTAAAGGCCTACCCGCTGCCCATCCCAGCGAACTTCGCAGCCGTTAGGCAGGTCATACTTTTCGAGTTTGACCGACTCATCGATGTTGAACAACGACTGCACGTACTCCAAAGGCAGGTAATTGCAGCGTTGATCATAATTGTAGTCGGTGCTGAGCAGCCACACGCCCGTCACCTCACGGGCCAGATCGGCATCGCCCGTGCCAGCGGCATCGTTAGCGCCATCTTCAGTAGGTTGATGGTCGCCCTGGAAACAGCCCGAGAGGCTGGTCAGGGTCGCCAAGAGGAGCATCGGCAAGAGACTTCGTTTCATCGTCTGGTTGGTTTGCGTTGTCGGGAGGGGGGCAACGTACCTGTCGCCGGGGAGGTCGTCAGGTACGTTGTTTTATGGTTTGCGCTGATAACCAGGCCCGGCCTACGCCGTCAAAAACAAGCCCGAATCGAATAAGGGAACGGTCCTGTGCCAGGCAGGGCGGGCCGTTGCCTCATGGGTGCTCTGGCGGCCAGCCCCGGTTCAACCGGCGTAGCTACGCCACCCGCCTTGCGGCTCCCGTCACCGATTGGGTATGGGCCGTCTGCTCGTTGCGTTGCCTGCCTGCGGAGCAAACAATGGGAGTCGGGTCCGTTGCCTCACTCGTGGCTACCGACCTCAGGCTCGGAGCCAGACGGGAGCGGTTAACAAGGCACGTTCAAACCAACACAACGTATGAAAACGACTGTCATGACGGTCCTGCTGCTACTTACCGTAGCGGCCGTGGGTGCCCAGGCCCAGACGACCAACTCAGGAAGTACCTCGTCGCAGAGGCCATCGCAATCAGGCCAATCCGGCAACTCAGGCTCAACCGGGCAAAGTAGTACGGGCAGTGGCTCCACCTACGGGACCGGCTCGGGAACCACGCGCCAGAGCGGCACTACCAACTCAGGTACGTATGGTAGCGGCTCAACATCGGGCAGCACCTCCGGGCAGGGAACGATGAACTCCGGGCGGAATGCCGAGCGCAAAAACGAAAAACGCAACCGGAGCGGCAGCACCACGGGCAGCAGCTCCATGACGAATCAGTAGCAGCCTACCCCCCGGCGGGGCGCCCGGCAGCCCCACACTTTTCGGACATTTCTCTTTTTAACCAACGACTCAACACATGTTTTATCACGATAAAAAGCTCCAGTACAAGGTGCGGGTTGATAAGCCCGACCCCCAATTCGCCCGTGCCCTGCAACAGGCCATCGGTGGCATCGAAGGCGAAATTCGGGTGTGCCTGCAATACCTTTTTCAGGCCTGGAACGCGCGGGGGCCGCAACGCTACCGCGATATGCTGCTTGATACGGGAACCGAAGAAATGGCCCACATCGAGATGCTCGCCACGGCGGTTTGTCTGAACCTCGAAGGGGCGTCGAGCAGCGTCATCGATACCATCGTCGGCAACGACCCGATCATGGAGAAAATCGTTGGCGGGGGCGATCCGCGCCACTTTCTGTCGGGCGGACTGGGGGCGCTGGCTTCCGATGCCAACGGTGTCCCCTTCAACGGCTCCTGGATCGTGAGTTCGGGCAACCTGGCTTCCGACATGTTCTCCAACGTTACGGCCGAAGCCACGGGCCGGGTGCTGGCCACGCGCCTCTACGAACTAACCGACGACGCCGGCATGAAAGACATGCTGTCGTTCCTGATCGCCCGCGATACCATGCACCAACAGCAGTGGCTGGCCGTGCTGGAAGAACTCGGGCATGGCGACATCCGGGGCGTCTTGCCCGTGCCCAACAGCTTTCCCCAAAGCCAGGAAGCGCAGGAGTTCAGCTATGCGTTTGTCAACACCAACATTGACCCACAGGAGCCATCGGCCGGGCAAGACCGCCGCTGGACCCAGGGGCCTTCACTGGATGGGCGTGGCACCTTCCAGGAGCAGAAAGCCCGCCCCTTTGGCGACACACCCCGGTTAGCCCCGCCCATTCCGCCCGGCCACGCGCAGGTCGAGCAGATGGAGCAGGCCAACCAGCAAGAGTAACGGCCCTTTCCTCTTTTCTACTCAACAGCAGGGACAACCCATCAGCCGACGGGTTGCCTTGCTGTTTTTGTGGTATCTACGCCCTTAGTCAAGGCAAGTAATAGGGTAACTCATACGAACTGCACGAATCAGTTAAAGACACATAAATTGGATTTGGTAACAAGTTTAAAACACGGGGGTTGTATAATGACTTACCGCTTAGCGACTAACTGCTTTCGTTCAAAACAGACCAGTATGTCCAGACAACAAGTGATCCCCGCCCCTCTAATCGGCCAAGAACACGGTTCCTCCGGCACGCCAACCTCGGAAGAGCATCCCATCGACCAACAGGCAACCACGCTCCAAGCGTTGCTCGACGAACGAACCGCCCAACTGGAAAAAGCCAACGAAGCGCTCGCCAGGGCTCAGGCAGACCTGCGCAGGGCCAACCGGCAAGGGGGGCAACAGGCGCTGTACCTGCAGGCCGTCCTCAACAATTCACCAGCGGCCATTGGCTACATAAAAGCCGTATTCGACAAGCCCGACCCCCTGGAAGGCGACCCCCTCCTGGATTCCATCATCGACTATCAGTTGGTGGCCCTCAACGACAAGTTTGCGGCCATCGTGGGCGAACCCGTCGGGCAGCTGGTTGGGCAGTCGGCTTCCCGGCTGGCCGGGCTGCTCTGGCAAGAGGTTACCTACGCTAACTTTTACCGCATCATTGCGGAAGACGTAGCCCTGTATGAAGAACGGGCGTATGACGAGGCCGGACAGCCGCGTTGGTGGAGCATCTCGGCAGCCAAACATGACGGCGGCGTGGTGCTGACCTACCTGGACGTTACCGAACTAAGGCAGACACAGTTGCAACGCGAAGCCCTGCGCCAACAGGCCGACGAGGCGATCCGGGTCACGGCGCAGCTGGCGGCCCTCCGGCAGCAACTCAACGACCGGGGCGCTTCCATGCGCGTTGCCTCGCACGATATCCGCAGCAGTATCGGGGTTGTGTCGGGAGCGACTCAACTGCTTAAATCCGCCGAGTCGGATGCCGATCGAGTACACCTGCTGGATATGATCAACCGAAACGTGGACGCCATGACGCACCTGCTGGCCGACCTGATCGATGCCTCGCCCATCGGTACTGATCGGTAACCATTACCTGACTGTTTATCGCTTACCAACCTCAACCACCTCTCAACGTTTTTCGCCCGTGCATGTCATCACCCCGCTGCTGAGCTACCCCATCCTGCTGGCTTACTTTAGTGGAGCCGACAACTACACCTGGGTGTATTTTCGAAACGGCAAACGGCAACTGCTGGCCAAGCCGCTGGTGTATTTCGAACAGCGGTTACCTGGCTTCATCCGCATTCATAAAACAGCCCTGGTTAATCCGGCGTTCGTGGTCGACGTTGAGCCGCCACCCCGGCCCAAGATGGCGGCCGCGATTCGGCTTCAGGACGGCACGATGCTACCCGTGAGCCGTCGGCGGTGGGCTAGCGTGCTGGCAACCTTGCAAACCGTGCGGTCCGGCTTCAGCGATACGTCATTGGACCTGACTCCGATGGGGGCTCCGGCGCTGTCGAACGCGATGCCTCCCATCCAGTTGCTGGCCATCCTGGAAGGTGATGCCCGGCTGCTGGCCGAGCACTGCCTGAACCAGCTGGGACTGGCCTATTGCCTGCAAACCGCTCAGGCGGGCGATGACCTGACTCAGGCCTTACGCCACGTACCCGACGACGAATGGCCCGCCCTGGTGCTCATCGACGCCCGAACTGATTGCGCCAATTGCCTGCGGAGTGTGGAAACGATCAAGGGGGATCCGCGCCTACGCATTATTCCGGTTGTCTGGCTCAACGGGCAGGACGATTGTTCCGATCAGGCGTATCAGCTGGATGTCAATTCGGTGGTGGCCGTGCCGGAGGAGCCGGACGCGTTTGTCCGCGTTCTGTCGCAACTGTTCAACTATTGGTTCTTTCTCGCCCAGTTTCCGGTCAGCAGCCGTACTTACGCCTAAAAGACGGAAATACGGTTGCTGGGCAGCGTTACAGTCTCCCACCAATAGGAACGGAGCTGATCGAAGTAGGCCTGCCACTCCGAGGTGCGGCTGGGCTTGACCAGGTACGATGAACACCCCCGCTGATAAGCTTCGACAATGTCTTCGCGGTGACCAGAATAACTAAACAGCACGACAGGGATCTTACTAATGTCGGCCGGTAGCCCCCGAATGTAGTCCAAAAGGTCCCAGCCATCCTGGCGGTCAGGCAGGTACAGGTCCAGCAACACCATTTTGGGGATGTCCCAGTCATTGCCCTGGCATTGGCTCAGGTACGAACGGGTCTCGTCGGCGTTCGTTGCCAAAATGGTTTTTACCTCTGGCATCGACCGGCGCAACTCGCTCTGGATGATAAAGCCGTGGTCGGGGTTATCTTCAACGACGAGCAGTTTGGCGTGGTTGAAATTCGCTCGGATAGTCGGGTCGATGTCGGTGCTTCGTTTCATCAGGTATCTCAAGTGGCCTGATGGTAAAACTAAAAGAAATACTATTTCTATAGAATAAATACTATTCATATTGAGCGATCGGCCTATCAGCCTATGCGGCGCTGGCCCGCCCGCAGATGGGTATTACTAAGGCTGGAACGCGGATGACGAGAATACTGAGACTAATCGCGGATGGTCGCTTATCTGGCGTTTAGGGTTTGCACCACAAGCCATTGAAAAGCCATAAAATCCACGTAGATCCGCCCCATCCCGTCATCCGCTTGCCATTCTGTTCCACCGATCAGCTTCAGACCAGTTCGGTTTGCTGCTGCCAGAACTGCGAATAAATCTTTCCGCTCTTGAGCAATTCGTTGTGTTTGCCTTCTTCCACCACGCGGCCCTGTTCCAGCACCACAATCTTGTCGGCTTTCCGGACGGTGCTCAGGCGGTGAGCAATGATGATGATCGTTTTACCCGCCTTTCGCAGTTGCTGCACCGTTTGCTGTACGTATTGCTCCGAGGCCGAGTCGAGCGCCGAGGTGGCCTCATCCAGAATCAGTACCTCGGGGTCGCGGTAGAGGGCGCGGGCAATGGCCAGTCGCTGTTTCTGCCCGCCCGATAGGGTGGCGCCGTTTTCGCCCAGGTACGTCTTGAAGCCGTTGGGCATGCGTTCGATGAAATCCGTAATGCCCAGGCTCCCGCAGATCGACAGGATACGCTCCATATCCGGGTCTTCTTCACCGATGGCGATATTTTCGACCACGTCACCGGCAAACAGATCGATCTTCTGCGGCACCACGCTCACCACCCGGCGCAGGCTGTCGCTGTGCAGGTGTTTGATATCGTACTCACCGATGAAAATGCTGCCCTCCTGAATAGGATACAGCCCCTGCACCAGCGACAGCATGGTCGACTTGCCCGAGCCACTTTCGCCCACCAGCGCCGTGATTTTACCCTTCGGCATCGTCAGCGTGAGGTTGTCGAAAACCGGCGCGCGCGACCCGTAGCGGAACGTAACGCCCTGAAACCGAATATCACCGACCATATCCGGGCGTAGCTGCACCTTGTTTTCGTTGGACTCGCGGTCGAGGTCCATGATCTCGAAGAGACGGTCGGCGGCAATCAGGGCTTCCTGAATGGGCCGGTTAGCACCAATGAGGCTGGCGGCGGGGCCCGTGAAATAGCCGATGAGCGCGTAGAACGACAGCAGTTCGCCCGGCGTGAGGTCGCCGCCCAAGACGTACCCAGCCCCGGCCCAGAGCAGGATGATCGTGAACAGGCGCGTCACAAACTCAGACGCATTACCGGCATAAATGCCCGCGCTACCCGTCTGGAAGATCGTTTGCAGCAGCATCACGAAGCGGTTTTCGGTTTTCTGGCTAGCAAACTGTTCCAGCCCAAACCGCTTGATGGTGGGCATGGCGTTGAGCGATTCCACTAGCTGCGCTTCCAGATCGGCCGAGTTTTCCATCAACTTACGCTGGTAGCGCTGATTGAACCGGTTCATGGCCCAATAAATCGCCGCGTAGAACGGCACCACCAGAATCAGGATCAGGGCCAGTTTCCAGTAGTAGGTAAACATCAGCCCGAACGAGAAAAAGACGATCAGCACGTTAACCAGCAGGCCCAGCCCCACCTCGTTGATGAACGTGCGGATCTTGACGGCGTCGTTGACCCGCGAAATCACCTCCCCTACCCGCATGGTGTCGAAAAACGACTGCGGCAGGGTCATCAGGTGTTTGTAATAGCCCAGAATGAGCGCGGCGTCGATGCGCTGCCCCGTTTTCAGGTTGAAGAAACTGCGGGTAGCATTGATAAAAATCTGCAAAAACAGCAGTAAAATCATCGTGATACTGAGCAGGTTGAGCAGATTCCGATTGCCGTTAACCAGCACGTTATCGACGATCTTCTGAATATAAATGGCCGATGAAAGCCCCAGGATGGTGTAGATCAGCGCCCCGAACAAGGCCTGCCCCATCACGGCGCGGTGCGGCTGCATGAGCCGCCAGAACCGCTGCAACACCGGCACTTTTTCGTTGCCGATCTTAAACGTTTCGTCGGGGATCAGCAGCACCAGCAGGCCCGTCCAGGCGGCTTTGAACTGCTCGGGCGTCAGGGTGTGCATCTGCCCGTCGGAGGGATCCATCACCGTCACGTGTTGCGGCGTGATGCGGTAGACTACTACGTAATGCTGCATGCGGCCGTCGAGCACGTTCACGTGGGCAATGGCCGGCAGCGGAATCTTCGATAGGCTTTCGTAGGTCGCCTTTACCCCTTTCGCCTGGAAATCGAGCTTTTGGGCGGCTTCCACCATCCCCAGCATGGTGGTGCCTTTCTGGTCGGTGGAGGCGATCTGCCGGATGCGGGCTACGGGCAACACCAGCCGGTAATACGACGCCACCGACGCCAGACAGGCCGCGCCGCAGTCGGTCAGGTCACGCTGCTTTACCCGCACGCGGGCGCCAAGGCTGCGCTCGGCCAGGCGGTCCTGGGTACGTTGCCATCGGGCTAACAAGCTGTTTTTGAGTTGGTTCAGTAGGCTCATGAGCGTGTTCCGCCCTCCTGCTGCGCCAATCGGTTAGACGGTGACGGTTTCGCCTGAATGGCCGGGTTCAGCCAGTCGTCGGCTTTGTCGTAGAGGAGTTGAAACAACGACCGGCGGGCCACCTGGAAGCGCGTTTGCACGGTCATCCCTTTTTTGAGCTGCCCCCGATAGCCGTTGCTCAGGCTCAGGTACGGCCGGTCGAGCTGGCAACGTACCTTGAATACCGGCTGGTTGTTGTTCATGGTGAAATCGTTGGCAATGTCGAGCACCTTGCCGGTGAGCAGCCCCCACTGGTTGTAATCGAAGGCATCGACTTGTAGGCGCACGACCTGCCCCGGTTGCAGCAGGCCAATGTCTTTGGAAGGCACATACGCTTCCACGATCAGCGTCGAGTCGGGCGAGACCACGGCCATGATGTCGCCAGGCTGCACGTAGCTGCCTGCATAGCGCCCCGCCAACTGGCTCGCCGTGCCGCCAATGGGTGCTTTCAGTACATACAGTTCCTGCTCCTCGGCGAGCTGCTTAGCTTCCGATTCGAGGTTGCTCAGGTCGCGGCGGCTCTGGGTGAGGTCGGTTTGCCAGTCGCTCCGTTGCTGTTCCACCAGGGTATTGTAGCGGGCCAACGCGGCTTTGTGGGCGTAGAGAGCATCTTCGTATTCGAGGCGGGCAATCACCTTCTGCGAGTACAACAGGCTCGCCGTCTGGTACTCGCGCTTGCGTTTTTCCTGTAGGTTCCAGCTTTCTTCCACCACCGACCGGAAGCGGGTGTACTCCTGCCGGTAGAGTGGAGCCGTCAAGCCCGCCACTTCCTTCCACGACCGGGTCGTAAGCTGGGTCAGGTCCTGCACAAACGCCTGTTTTTCGGCTAGTTGCTGATCGATCAGTTGTTGACGGGTGAGCAGTTGCTCCGAGCGGAGCCGAAACAGGGGCTGCCCTTTTTTCACCGTCTGCCACTCTTTCACCAGTACGGCTTCGATGACGGCCCCGGCGGTGGCTTTCACCTCACTCCGCTCCGAAATGGGGCGCACCAGGCCATTAGCCTGCACGGATACATCCACGTAGATAAACGGAAGGGCCAGCAGTGTGAGCAATACCGCTCCTAACACCGTGGTATAGATGAGCTGACTCCTGACGCTCACCGTCGGCAGGTACGTGACCAGACCGTGCGAAAAGTCGTTCTCGTTCATAGGGCGTTGAGTTGTTGGGGGCTGCACGTCATTAGGCTGCGCCGTCATTCGTAGTCATTTGCCTTTGGCGTCATTCATTGTAAAAACAACCAATGACGCGAAGCAGATGACTATGAATGACTACCGATGACCATTTATGACATGCATCATCTATTTTTTACGAAAAAAAAAGAAGCAGGGATGTCGCCCTCACTTGGAAACTGACGGAACGGATTCCTGTTTCCCGGGCTGCATACCTGCTTCCTACTTGTTACTCAATGGGTTTTATGGGCAACCCGACCCCACGGCTGTACGCGTACGCTTACCGGCTAAAATTAAAGTTGAAGCTGGTCGTCGAGCTGGTGCCCGTGTTTGTGGTGTTCCCGCTAAAGGCGAGGTAATTCCCGTTCAACAGCTCATTCCCGTTTATATCGACCAGATCCGTGACGATGATCGACCCGATGTTGCCGAGGCTAGTCGTATCACCACCCCCGTGGTTGTTCATCAGGTCGGCAGTTGATAGTTCTTCGAGGCCCAGTTGGGCCAGTTCAAGCGTTTTCATAACTGTATGGCGTTAAGGGCAGTCGCTGGTAGTCAGGTTCGTTACCACGATTCATGACTATGGAAAACGAAACCCGACTACCAAACCACCACCACTGTGATGAATTGACGTTGACGATTCACGTTGGCTTTATTTACCGGCTCGATGAGAAGCCGAGCAGCGTGGTCAGGTTGTTGACGAGGCTCGTGTCGTTCCCGCTGAACAGCGCGTTGTCGCCGTTGAACAGGCTATTCCCACTTACATCCACCAGATCACCGACGGCAATGCTGCCGATGTTGAGGATGCTGGTGGTATCGCCACCACCATGGTTATTCATCAGATCGACTGTTGATAGTTCTTCGAGACCCAGTTGGGTTAGTTCGAGCGTTTTCATAATCGTAAGGAGTTATGGGTAGCTGCCGGTAGCCCGGTTTCGCCGGTGCAACTGTTGACCGAGCACTTGAAACCAGACTAGCCGACGCCACCACTACTGAAACAAATGGATAAACGGGACTCAGGCAACGTACCTGACGCTTAGCGGCTGGTTACGAAGCTCAGCAGGGTCGACAGACTCGTCGATGTGTTGGTTGAGTTCCCGCTGAAGAGCGCGGTATCGCCGTTGAACAGGCTGTTGCCACTTACGTCCAGAAAGTCGGCGGCTATGATCGAGCCAATGTTACCAATGCTGGTGGTATCGCCACCGCCCTGGTTAGTCATCATGTCGGCTGTTGATAATTCTTCGAGGCCAAGCTGGGCCAGTTCGAGCGTTTTCATAACAGAAAGAAGTTTACGGATCGTCACCGGAGTCGGTCTTCGTGGATAGAAGATAAGACTAGTTCGACGGAGACCGACTACCCGATGACCTCCTGTGACAATGATTGATTAGGCCGAGACACGGATTTACCGATTAGCGATTCGACACAAAATTGAGCAGGGTCGTCAGGTCAGTGACCGTGCTGGTTGAGTTCCCACTGAACAGGGCGGAGTCGCCGTTAAACAGGCTGTTGCCGCTCACGTCGATCAGGTCACCGATGGCAATGCCACCGATATTACCGATGCTGGTGCTGTCGCCGCCCCCGTGGTTGTTCATCATGTCTGTAGTTGAGAGTTCTTCGAGGCCCAGTTGGGCTAGTTCGAGCGTTTTCATAACAATTGATCGTTGACTATATACTTGCCTACTCGATTCGCTTTTCGGCTGCCGCGGGGCGCCCGACCGTCCGACTGGCTGACTTAATTACTGTGCCCGCCGTGGTGCCGTTTGCCTGTGACAAAGGTGGGGGGTTCATGCGCCCGGCCCGATAACGAGCGTTTATAGCTTCATAGCGCTCAGTTATAAGTTTATAACCGGCCATTGGCGGGGCCACTCAATAATTCTGCGTGAGAGCGGCAATCCGAACGCCCGTTGGCTTCCGTATACACTACACGATTAAGCCAATAGATTAACCTGTTATAACTGTCTGCTATGTACCGACGCTCTACATTTCCGTTTTTGTTATACCCTAAATCGTTGAACTATGCAGATGCTATCGGAAAAGCTTCGTCGGCTTCGTCAATTATTCGGCTATTCGCAGGAATACATTGCGTTTAATATCGGTATGACCCAACCTGCTTATTGCAAATGGGAAAGTGGACAAACACAGCCTTCGCTCACCAAACTACAGGAGCTGGCTGGCCTTTATCAACTAACAATTGGTGAATTACTCAACGAAAACGACATCGCACTGATCCAGAAACTGCTGGCCGATAGCCATTTTGCCGAGCGCCTGCTAGGCCGCGGCGGCGTCAGTTAGACTTACAGGAGAAAGGAATAAAGGGAGGATGAAGGAAAGGGAGCTGGCGCGTCAGCAATAACGAGGCGCCAGCTCCCTTTCCTTCATCTTCCCTTTATTCCTTTCTCCCTAATTCAGAATTTCTTCTTCTTCGGCGGGAGCCATTTTGGGCGGTATGTAACGTTGCGACGAATCGATGTAATAGCCGCCACAGTCAACTTTGTAGCCGTCAGGTTTCAGGAACGGGCTCGGTTTGTACTTGGCCAGGGTTTTGTCGGCGTATACTTTTTGCATATACATACCCCAGGCTGGCATCGCGAGCCGCGCCCCCTGCCCAAACTCGATGTTCTTAAAGTGAATCGACCGTTCGTCGCCACCCACCCACAGGCCCGAGACCAGATTCTGGGTGATGCCCATAAACCAACCATCCGAATAGCTCGAGGTGGTACCCGTCTTGGCCGCAATCTGATTGCCGTTTTCCAATAGCTTGTACTGGGTGCGCAGGCGACCGGCCGTACCGTTGGGGTCTTCGGCGGCACCGCGCATCAGGTAGAGCATGTCGTAGGCTTTCTGGGCGCTGATCACCTGTACGGCGTTGAGCGTAAAGCGCACCAGTTCGTTGTCGTTCTTATCGGTGATGCGGTAGATGGTCATGGGCTGCACCCGGTGGCCGCTGTTGGCAAACGAGCAATAGGCCGCCACCATCTCAATCACCGACACGTCGGCCGTGCCGAGGCAAAGCGTGGGGTTGGCCGGAAACCCGGTGGTGTCGATACCCAGCGCCGCCGCCGTGCGGAGTACGGGACCCGGCTTGGTTTTTTTGATCAGTTGTGCCGATACGCTGTTGACCGACTGCCCCAGGGCCTCACGCAACGAGAGGGCCCGGTAGCTGTAGCGGCCCGTCGAGTTTTTGGGTTGCCAGGGCGGCCCGCCGTTGCCGTCTTCACCGTGGGCGAACACCACGGGCTGATCGGTGATGCGGTCGCAGGTCGTGAAGTAATTGTTGTTGAGCGCGGTGAGGTACACAAACGGCTTGAACGTAGAGCCCGGCTGACGTCTGCCCTGCGCCACGTGGTCGAATTTCATGTACTTGAAGTTGACGCCCCCAACCCACGCCCGAACGTACCCGGTGGTCGGGTCCATCGACACGAAACCGGTGTGCAACAGCCGCTTGTAGTACTTCAGCGAGTCGATGGTGCTCATGGTGGTGTCTTTTTCCATCCGCCGGTTGGTGTAGGTAAACACCTTCATCTTCACGGGCTTGTTCAGCTCGCGCCAAATGGTTTTCTTATCGTCGCCATACACCGCTTTGAGCAGTTTGTAGCGGGTCGTGCGCTTCACCGAGTTTTCGATGAAATTGGGCATCTCCTGCCACTGATTGCGGGCATTGCGGAACACCCAGGGGTTGCGGCCGCGCCACTGCTCGTAGAATTTCTTTTGCTGATCGCGAATGTTGGTCATCACGGCCTCTTCGGCGGCCTTCTGCATGCGCGAGTCGATGGTCGAGAAGATTTTCAGGCCGCTGGTGTAGAGATTCAGGTCGGTGCCGTTCTCCTTGTTATACTGTTTAAGCCAGCTTTTCAGAAAATCCTTGATGTAAGCGCAGAAGTAGGGCGCCTTGTTGGTGTTCTGGTTTTCAATGTTGAAATCGAGCTTCACCGGCCTGATCTTGTAGGTCACGTACTGGTCGGCCGTCAGAAACTTGTATTTTTTCATCTGGCTCAGCACCACGTTGCGCCGGTCGCGGGCGCGGTCTTCAAACACGCGCGGATCAAACAACGACGGATTTTTGAGCATCCCAACCAGCAACGCGCTCTCATCCACCGATAGTTGCCAGGGCTCTTTATCGAAATACGTTTTGGCGGCGGTCCGGATGCCGTACGTGTTGTTGCCAAACGACACCGTGTTGAGGTACATCATGATGATCTCCTGCTTGGTGTAGTTGCGTTCGAGGCGCACGGCCAGAATCCACTCTTTGGTTTTGGCGATGACGAGCCGAATCACCGGCACTTTGCCCAACGCCCCTTCGTAGACTTCCTCACGGGTATTGAAGAGATTTTTGGCGGTTTGCTGCGTCAGGGTACTGCCCCCACCCGTACTCGCCGTATTCTGAAACGTGACGATCCCTGCCAGTGCCCGGGCAATCGAGCGGGCGTCGATGCCGGAGTGCTTCATAAACCGGGCGTCTTCGGTGGCCAGCAGGGCCGAAATCACGTTGGGGGATACCTGCGTAATCTCGACGGGCGTGCGGTTTTCGAGGTAAAACTTACCCATCTGCGGCCCGTCGTTGAAATAGATGGTCGAGGCTTCCTGGCTTTTGGGATTTTCCAGCGCTTTCAGGTCGGGCATACCGCCGAAGAGCCAGAGGAAATCGACCGACACGGCCAGTACATACAGAATCAGGGCGACGAGGCCGAACAGGAAAACTTTCCAGATGCGAACAATGGTGGTGCGGTAAGGCCCGGAGGCAAATTCGATCATAAACACTATGGGTGTTAGTCTGGATAGTCCGGTCAGCAAAATAGTCCAAAGTCTGGATAGTCGTTCTTGTAATAGGTGCGTAAGCAACGCCCAAACGACTGTCCAGACTTTGGACTATTCTGCTAACCGGACTATCCAGACTTCATATTTATTTCCGTTTCGCCGACAATTGCTCGGCGGCGACCTGGCGTTCTTTCACGTGGGAGAGCAGCGGACTGGTGGGATAATCGCGAACGAAGTCGCCCAGTGCCTGCCGGTAGGCGTCCACGCCCCGTACCTGGCCCAGCAAAATTATACGCAATAAGGCCATTTTGTCCATAATTTTTGACCCACCGAACGTACCCAGCGCCGCTTCGACCCGGGCCAGCGCCTCGGTGCTGTTGCCCGACTGGTACAACTGATACAGCGACGCGTAGGTCTGGCTGGCGGCAATTTCGTTCACGGGCCCTTTGCCAGCCCCGCTCGTGGGCCCGCTTGCCAGGGCCCCCGCCGGGCCCGATTCGGACAGCAGTTTGGCAAACGATGAGGTCGGGAATTCGGTCAGCAGTTTGTCGCGCCAGGGCGAGGGTTTGCCCGCCTGCTGCGGCAGGGCCTCGGTCGACAGGTGCATGAGGTAATAGGCCTCGGGGCGGTAGCTCGAGTTGGGGTAGCGGGTCAGCAGTTGGTCGAGCACGGCGATCGCCTGCGTGGGCTGCTCCAGCTGAAATTTGTACAGTTTCCCCTGCCGGAACAAGGCCGATTCGAGCTTGTCGTTCGAGGCCTGAAGCGCTTCTTTCGTAAAAGGCAGCTGGCCGTAGAGTTCATCTTTCTGCGCCTGACGCGGGTTCAGCGTATTTCTGGCAACGGGGTTGGTACCCGACTGGGGCAGCGGCGCGGCGGGGTTGGTGGCGTTGGCCGGATTGTTGCCATTCTGCGGGCTGCTGTCGCCCGCCAGGGCCGCCGTCGCATCTTTGTTCTGCCTGCGCCAGTTGTCTTCCAGCGGGCGGTTGCCCCAGATGCGCGTAAACTCCTGCCGCCCCTGCGCCAGCTGGTTGGGATTATAGAGCACCCAGCGCTGGTCGGGCGAGAGGTCGGAGTTGGTCGCCTGCGCCCCATCGAGGTTCACGCGGCCGGTGATCTGTTTCGCCAGTTCGGCGCGGGCTTCATCCTCTTTCTGGCGCTGGTCAATTACCTTATCCAGCAGGGCATCGAGCGCCGCCGGGTTCAGCTGCACCAGCCGTTGCAGGCTGTCTTCGGTGTCGATGGTGCGCTGATTCAGCACGAACTCATCGAGCGTTTTTTTGCGGGCGGCCAGCGCCGTATACTGGGCGTGGCCTGGTGGCAGCAACGACAGGGCACTGTCGTAGTAGGCCTGGGCTTTGGCAAAATTGCGTTTCTTATCGAAATAGATCGAGCCCATTTCCAGGTACGTCAGCGGCAACTGCACCGACCCGCTCCCCGCCGACCGAACGGCTTTACCGAACGTACCCAGCGCCTTGTCGTAGTTGCCCCGGCGCGCCTCGGCCCGGCCCATCGTGAAGTAAATCTTGTCTTTCAGATCGGAGTTTTTCCGGTCGTCGAGCATGTCGTCGAAGCGGCGGGCGTTGCGGGCATCGTCGCCTGGCGAATCGCCATCGGCCTGCATCAGGTAGATGTTGGCAAAAAACTCCTGATCGTAGTTAGGCCGCGAGGTCAGCACTTTCTGGAAGTGAGCCGTCGCTTCGGCGGACTTGCCGATGCTTTCGTACAACTGCCCGGCGATCAGGTGCAGCCGTGCTGTTTCTTCCGATTTGCTCAGGTACGGGAACGTGGCGTCCAGAATACCCGCCGCCAGCTGGGGCTGGCCGTTGCGCTGGTGCAGGTACGCTTTGGTGAGGTAAAATTCGCGCGTGTTGGCCTTGTTGAGCGGCTGGGTACGTAGGTATTCGGCTACGGTGAGGCCATTCTGGAAATCGCCCTGCTCGGTGTAGGCCCGCATCAGGTAGATCAGCGCTTCGTGCTTATCGTCGTCGTCGGTGCCTTTGGTGTTCACGTATTTAAACACCTCAATGGCGTTGGGCAGATCCTGCCGGTAGAGGCGCGTTTTACCGATCAGCACGTAGGCGTCGTCGACCCACCGGCTATTCTGGTGCCGCTCGGCCACCAGCGACGCTTTTTTGATGGCATCGTCGAGTTGCGCCCGCACCGGCTGAATGGCGATCGAATCCAGCGGCAGCAGGATGGGTAACGTTTCGTTGTAATTTTCTTTCCGGTTCCGGAACAGGTACCGTTCCACCTCGCTGATGTCGTCGCGGGCCATCACATAGGCGTTGAACCGGGCGGTGGTGTTGTGATAGGCTTTACTCATAGCCCCGTTGCTGTGTTGCGAGCACGACACGCTCAGGCCGGTCAGCAATGCCAGCAGGCCCAAAACGACAACGGGGTTCATTCGATTAATCTGCATTCGTCAGGACGTTCGTCGGGAAACTGAATTCGGTCGAAAACGGTAGAGCGGCTTCTTGAGTTTGACGTATACCGCTGGCTGGTCTGTTTAGCCAATCACAGCAATTAGTAAACCAATTTTAAAACGTTTATCGCTCACCCGAACGTATGATTGCGGCGTAATCGATGGGCGAATCTACCATTTTCCGACCATGAACCCGTCAGCCGACCCCAACAAGCCCGACCGCCCCGATGACGTTGACCGTCGACCCTCGGCCTATGCCCAATACAGCAGCATTGCGTTTCAGATGCTGGCCACCATCGGATTGGGCGTTTATGCCGGCATGAAACTCGACGACTGGCAAGGCAACAAAACGCCCGGCTGGACCATCGGCCTGTCGCTGGCGTCCATCTTCGCCTCTCTATACCTCTTCATACGAGGCCTGCCGAAGGGGTAATCTTCAGTTTGGCGTTTTCGGTTTCGAGCTTTCAGTTTGTCCAGCAGTGAACCTGCGTCAGCCAACTGGAAACTCGAAACTGAAAACACCAAACTCATTTCCGCCATGTGAGGGCGTTGATGTTGGTACCAATCTTTTTGCCTTCGGCCAGCCCCACCACGTTGTCCTGATTGGTATGGATGCCGCCCCAAAAGCGTGACTGCGCGGCTTCTTCGGCCGTCGACCAGAAGGAAGTAAATGAGCGCGATACGTAACTCACCCTGCGCGCCTGATCGCTTGGGCGGCCCCAGTGCGACGTGTCGGTGAAGCGGAACGATGGTCCGTAGAGCGCTTCCAGCACCATGGCCGTAGCGCCCGATTGCACCGAGTGGCCCGAATAGAACGCCGGGAAGGGCGGTTCGGGCCAGAACGAATTCCAGTTGGCGTCGATGTTGGCGCGGATGTAGGTGCCGGGGCGTTCGCAGTGGTAGGTGTACTTGGCTTTCCAGCAGTTGATGAACGCATCGGCCACGGCCATGCCCACGCGGGCGTAGGTCTCGGCGGTCTGATACAGATCAGCGTTGGCCGTGACCGCCACAATACCCGCCAGGCTGTAGGAGTGGCCCGGTGGCGAGAACGTCTCAGTGGGGTCGTCGGCCCACCAGCCCGCGATGTTGCGCTCCTCCTGACTCAGCGACCCGTTTTTCTGGTACACCGCCGCAAACTCCTTGTAGTAGTCTGACGAACGACTGGTACTGTAGGGCGTCATCGACGGGACAGATAACGTGCTGTTGGCCAGCGCAAACGTGCGGTTCTGGCCCCAGTGCGGATGCAGCGGCGCCGTTGTGAAGACCTGCGCCTGCCCCGATGCTGGTGGCACCCAGAAGCCACTGCCGCGCGGGAACACGTAGGTATTATCAAAATTTCGTTTGAACCCCTCGAAACCACCGTCCGTTTTCGACCAGGCAAAAATGGCTTCGGCCACCGCTTTGCCATACGCCACCGACCGATCCATAACGGCCGGATCAACCGTAGCGGCAAATTGCTGATTGATGGCCCGTTCGAGGGAGTCGATCCGGTTCATCCGGACGGCGTCGTTATAGCCGAAATCAAACATTCGTTTCAGGATCACGGCCTGCCCGGCGTTGAGCGCCAGTTCGTACTGGTAGGTTTTGCCGGCTTCGGGAACGGGCAGGTTCGTCAGCCCGACCAGTTGACCGGCCAGCGACCGATGCGTGGGGCTGCCGTTGACGACACATTCGTACATGGTCAGGCCGGCATAGCCCAGCGAACGCGACCCGTAGGTCGGGCTGTTACCCCCCAGCCGGTACATGGTTTGCAGGGTTAGTAGCCCCCATTTCACAGCCACATTCGTGCTGTTGGTGACGATGGGCGGCGGTCCCGGATCGGGATCAGAAATAGGATCGGGTTCGTGCTTGCAGCTTAGGCACAGCAACAGGAAGGCAAAGGCAAGTAGCGAATGTCGCATAGAGTTGAGCAGAGGAAGCGGAACGTGCCACAAAGACCCACCGAAACTACGATGCGTTGGATGATTGCCAAAGGAATTGATTGAGAGGTTTGCCTCTCGGGAAAGCCGTTGGTGAACGGCTTTGGTTTCGGACAGCCTCGTGCCACATGGCCATCCAGCTTGGAACCAGGTGCCTGTACTACTTCTGCGTTGTCAACAGCTTGTCAAATAACTGCCGCGTGGCGGGGTCACCGGGGCGGGACGCATCGGCTTGCAGTAGTTTGCCACCCCGCCCTAGCAGTACGTACCTGGGAATCGTTACGATCTTGAGCCGACGGGCAATCTCCGAATCGTATTCGTTGACAAGCAGGTAATTCTCGGCGTCAGCCAGCCCCACCTGGCGTAGTGCTCGTTTCCAGGCGGCCGGGTCTTTATCCAGGGAGACATACACAAAGCGGACACCGCGTTTGCTATAGTCGGCCTTTAACTGATGCGAACTGGGCATTTCGGCCCGACAGGGGCCGCACCAACTCGCCCAGAAGTCTACATACGTCAGGGGTTGCGTTAGCGAATCGGTCAGCGATTCCCAGTTCAACCCCTGCACATTCGATACCGACAAGAGTTGGTTGGTTCGGTTCGGGACCGTTCGGTCCCTGGCCAGCACATCCACTTTCGACGCCAACCCTTCCGACACGTAGCTTCGTAGAGCGGGATTGGCACTTAGCGCCATAAACTGATTGACCATCACGGCTAACGAATCGTGGCTGTCTTTAGACGCGATTGTCAGCAGGTCAAACAGGGCTATGTCGCGCGTCTGTCCGCTGAATCGGCTCACGCCCGTCTGGAACAACTGAAACACATCAGACTGAGCATCCGCCCGGCCTTTGCCAGCCAAGTAGGTCAGGTAATTCAGCGCAGCCGCCCGGTACTCAAACAGGTAGAAATGGTCGTCGTCTACGCGGAACCCAGCCTCAAGCGCCTCGGTTACGGCCGGTATAGCAGTTGGAGGTGGTACGGCCTGCTTCGACTGCCGCCAGGGCGAGAAGTAATTTCCCGTCAGTTCCTCGAACCGGGTATAATAAAAACTGGCCCTCAGGTAGGCGGCAAAAGCAGGCCGGATTGGATACTGGTCGGCCTGTTGCTTCAGAAAGCGCGTCCGCTGCTCATAGGCTTTCTCAATCTGGGCGACCCGATCCTGTTCGGTTTTTGCCGGGGCGCGCATACTCGCTTCGAAGCCTTCATAAGCCCCCAGCACCTGATTCATCTGAGCAAAGAAGTTCAGTTCCTTACTGCGAAGCGAGTCACCCGCTACAGACAGGCGCGTATTCCCCGCCTTATCCTTGGTGGCCTGAATGTGGTCGTCCGGATAAATGACAAAAGAAGTACTCTTCCCGTTGGGGTAGCCTGTCAGCTCATCTACACAGATAATTCGGACAGGATAAGGAGCAGTCAGGATAAATGACCCGCTTTTTCCTTTGTTGACTCTTGCCATGGGCACTGGCTCCCTGAAAAAATCGGTGTAGTAAAACTGGATCGGGCTTTTGGACCTCGTATTACTGACGGTCAAAACGGCCGAGTCGGCGCGGTTGGGCGGCTTTGGGAACAGCTGGGACTGCTTGTCTGGCTTCGACGCCGCCCCCATCAGCAATAGACTACAGAGGCCTGACATCAATACCGGCCTGGCAGACAAACGGAACGCGGTCAGCATAAAACGATTCGTGGTTTAGGAGAGGGGTACGGCCAAATTAACCGAAACAGACCAGACTGTCACCACAAAGATTCTGCTTACTCTATAGACAACGCTGACGTTGGTCTGAACACAGACCTATTGCTGCTATTTAGGTGCTCCATTCCTCATGCGTCGCGGAAACCACTGATCTTGTGCTGACAACGTACCTGAGGCCTATTGCTTCGCGACTGGGTACGTTCCCGCGCTTCGGCCAGTTTCCTATAAAATAGATCCAACTTGCTTTGATACTTATTTATCAATTGTATATAATTGTCTTTACAACTATCCGCCTAACCGCCAATATATTGGTATCTTGATGAAAGAATTGTTACAAACTATTTTTAAGACTACAGAAGATCGCCTTAAAAATCCTTTCATAGGAGCATTTACAACATCGTGGCTTGTTTTCAATTGGAATGCTATTCTATATCTATTATTTTCAAAAAAAGATATAGAGGAAAAGATTCGTTATATAGAAAATAACTTATCGCACGAGGGAACAGCAATATGGCTCCCTCTCCTTTCAGCATTTTTATACACTTTGCTCTTACCTTATTTAAATCTTTTGATCGATGAAGTTCTCAACTATTCTGTCGTGAGAAGTGAAAAAAATATAATACGGAAGAAGACAAACAATATTGAGAACCAAAAACTTCTTGCCATTGAAGAAATAAAGCTAGAAGATACTAAAACAGAGTATAGAGAGAAGAGGCAACAAAATAATTTAATTGAAGAGTTACAAAAAAAAGTGATACAGTATGAGGATGAAATCAAAACAAACAGAGATTCTTACAATCAGGCAACAGATGAATTCAGGAGCGTTCTACAAAAACTTGAAGAAGAGAAAGCGAATCTCTTAGTCAGTTATGAAAATCGACTTAATGATTTAAGTAAAGAGAAGGATTCTACAATTGAAGAGCTGCAAAAGACAATCAGCAGTTTTAGCAAAGAATCAAAAATCATTTATTCATTTAGCAATGGTCAAGACTTATATGAAAGTAAAGACGGCACTAGAACAATATATATCAACAAGAACAATCGTAGTGTTTACAGTGAAGAAGAATTTCAAGATTTTATAAAGGCTTACACATTAAACAAATACATCGAATCAATATAAATCTATAGACCGTTACTCTCCCGGGCTGCGGCCAGTTTCCACCAGGGCAGGTAAGGCTGATCGTGGTGCTCGAAATGGTAGCCGAAGAAATAGCACGACACAAACGCCCAAACGTGGTTGAGGCTCTGGCTGCGGGCGTTATGGGGCGGGTTTTCGTGGTCACCCCGGTGCGGCAGGTACGTGCCGAAGAAGAATAGTTGAAACGTGCTCAGAATAGCCGGGACCATCCAGTACAGAATCAGGTTCTCCATCGGAAACCAGATTTTCAGCACGTTGTAGGTTAGGGCCATCAGCAGCACCTGCCAGATGGTGACGTAACTGCGGGCAAAGGCCAGAAACCAGAGCAGGATGTTGGCGTTGCCGCGGTGAAAATCGGGGTCGTGGTCGGTGGCGGCGTGCTTGTGGTGCAGGTGGTGGCCCTTCGTCAGCTTCGCGTAGTTGTTGAACGCAAACAGCGTGGTGGCAACCCAGCCGATGGCGTCGTTGAGGCGGCGGTTGGTGGGCGCGACCACACCGTGAATCGCATCGTGCGCCGTGATGAACATGCCCGTGTACAGGTGCGTTTGCAGCAGCACCAGCAGGTACGTGAGCGGGTTCGTCCAGTCGATGGTATAGTTCAGCAGAAACGCCAGCAGCCCGAACCAGCCCACCAGAATCGTCAGACCGATGGCCACACCGCGGTACGGATTCGTCAGGTACCAGCGAGCCGAAGCGTCGTGTTGGGGGGCGGGATACAGTTGAGTCGTGGGCATAAGGGGCGGCTGAACAAAGGCCAGTCTGCCAGATAGGCTGGTCTAGTTCTCAACGGCGGCTTCACCCAAAATGTTCGCTACCTTTGCGGCTTCATGAGCGCAGTTTCCTCACTGTGTTGCCTTCGAACGGTCTTTTCTGCCCATTATGCGTTTCTCAACGGCACTCTGTGCACCCCTCCTGTTTTTCAGCACGTTCTCGGTTGTTGGTCAGTCCAAGCGCGCGCTGACGGCTCCGGCTATTCCTTCGTTCCCTGATCGGCCCAAACTCGTCGTTGGCATCGTCGTCGACCAGATGCGGTACGATTACCTGTATCGGTACTACGAAAAGTTTGGTAACGGCGGCTTTCGGCGGCTCATGGACCAGGGCTATAACTGCCGCAACAACCATTACCATTACGCCGCTACGTATACCGGTCCCGGCCACGCGGCCATTTATACGGGTTCGTCGCCAGCCTACAACGGCATCGTGGGCAACGACTTCTACGACCGGCAGCAAGGGCGGCTCGTGTACTGCGCCGAAGACACATCGGCCCGGAGTGTCGGCAATACCAGCTCAGCAGGCCGGATGTCGCCCCGGAATATGCTGACGACGACCATCGGCGATCAGCTCAAACTGGCGACCGACGGACGCGCCAAAGTAATTGGGGTAGCCCTGAAAGACCGGGGGTCCATCCTACCCGCCGGCCACGCCGCCGACGCCGCCTACTGGTTTGACTCGAAAGATGGCAACTGGATCACGAGCACGTTCTACCGCAAGGACCTGCCCGACTGGGTACGTCGCTACAACGACCGCCGCCTCCCCGATCAGTTTATCCGCCAGAAGTGGGAGCTACTCCTGCCCCTGGACAAATACACCGAAAGCACCACCGACGATCAGCCGTTTGAAGCCACGCTGCCCGGCGAACTGAAAGCCATTCACCCGCACGAATTCGTGACCGTAAGCGGGCAAAGCCGCTATGAAGTGCTCCGCAGCACGCCCTTCGGCGATCAGCTCACGAAAGAGTTTGCGCTGGCAGCGATCGACGGCGAGCAACTCGGCAAAGACAACATCACCGACCTGCTGGCGGTCAGCTTTTCGTCGACCGACTACATTGGCCATGCCTTCGGCACGCACTCGGTGGAGATTGAAGACGAATACCTGAAGCTGGATCGCCAACTGGCCGAGTTGTTCAACGAGATCGACAAGAAAGTGGGCAAAGGCACCTGGATGGCGTTTCTGTCGGCCGACCACGGCGCGGCCGATATCCCCGGCTTCTCGCAGCTTTACCGCATTCCGGCCGATACCAAATCCTACGGCGAAGCGGGTGAAGCGGCCCGCACGGCCCTCACCAAAGCCTACGGCCCCGGCAACTGGGTGCTTCAGTACATCAACCAGCAGATTTACCTGAACACGGCCCTGTTTGCCGAGAAGAAAATCGCCATCAGCGAAGCCTACGAGATCGTTCGGGTGGCGTTGCTGGCCCAGCGCGGCGTCATCAATGTGCTGAACCTGCACAACCTGGGCAACATGGCCCTGCCCGAAAACCAGTTGAGCATGCTGCGCAACATTTACCACCCCAACCGGAGCGGTGATTTCTATGTGATGCTACAGGCGGGCTGGTTTGAAGGCCGTAACCGGGGCACGACCCACGGTACCATGTACCCCTACGACACGCACGTGCCGTTCCTGCTCTACGGCTGGGGCATCAAACCCGGCCAGACCTTCCACCGCACCCAGATCGCCGACATTGCCCCAACGGTCTGCGCCATCCTAGGCATTCTGGAACCCAGCGGCTGCGTAGGCAACCCGGTCGAAGACGCGCTGAAATAAACCGCATTGCTCATTTAATAAGGCTGTCGCGTCCGTTTTATCATTCCGACAACAGGGGAATGACAAAACGGACACGACAGCCTTTTTTATTACTTAGTCAGTACTAATGCGTTATCACTTCCGCAGCACCACCACGCTGTACGGCGGCAGGGTCAATTGGTCTTTCTGAAGCGTAGCGGTGGCTTCTGACGTGAAAAGCATATTTCTGAAGCGGCGTTCAGCGGTAGGTAAGGTAACGGTGCTGGGTACGTTGCCGAGGTTGTGCACCACCAGCACATCGCCCGACGCGTGGGGCCGCACAAACGCCAGCACCCCGTCCTGACGAATGCTGCTCGGTTGCAGGTTCGGGTTCAGCACCTGCGCCAGCGCGGGCGTTTGGCGGCGCAGGGCGATCAGCTTCCGGTAGTGGTTGTACAGCGATTTCGGATCGGTCTGTTGCTGACTCAGCGGCGCCACGGTCGAGTCGGTCGAGAAACGGGGCGTCTGCCAGCGAGTGCGGGCGGTATCGGTAGCGCGGGTCGTCCACAAAAACGGCTCCCGGATCAGCTCGTCGGGTTTAGTGCCGAGCATGCCCAGTTCTTCGCCGTAGTAGATCCAGGGTTGGCCGGGCAGGGTCAGCAGCAGACTCGCCGCCACGCGCATCCGGTTCGGGTCGCCCCCGACGATCGAGCCGATCCGGTTCTGGTCGTGGTTATTGACCATCGTAGCGCTTACAAACGCGGGATTTTCTTTACCGTAGGCGGCGTAATCGGCCAGTAACTTGCTAACCAGGCTGCTATCGCGGCCCGTTTTGGCCATGTTTTGCAGGGCAAAGCAGGCGTCGAAGTGGAAGTTGGCGGGAAGGCCTTTAAAATAGGGCGCCACCTTGTCGGCGGTGTCCCAAACCTCGCCCAGCAGCAGCACGTCGGGTTTTACGGTCTGCAACGCCTGCCGGAATTCCTGCCAGAACTGGTGGTTTTTGGCCACGTCCCACTGCGGGTAAATGTGCTTGGCGGCGTCGAGCCGGAACCCATCGACGCCCACCTCCGTCAGCCAGAACCGGCCGATGTCGTAGAGTTCGCGGCGTAGCGACTGGTTATCCATGTTCAGGTCGGGCATGCCACCCCAGAACAGCCCATAGTATTTTTCGGCATCGGGCGAGGCGCTTTCACCACGCGGTGTGTGCCAGGGGCGCAGTTCCCACGAGTCGGCGGTGCGTTCACGATAGGCAACCCCCATCGAGTCGATGGCCCGCTGCGACATCCAGACGTACCAGTTGCGGTAGGGCGACTGCCGGTCGGCCACGGCGGCCTTGAACCACGGGTGCTGGCTGCTCGAGTGATTGATGACAAAGTCGAACAGCACCTTCATCTTACGGCGGTGCGCTTCGGTCAGCAGCCGCTTGAAATCCGCCATGGTGCCAAATTCCGGGTCGATGCCCCGGTAGTCGGTCACGTCGTATTTATGGTAGCTAGGCGACGGGCTCACGGGGGTCAGCCAGAGCACGTCGGCGCCTATCTGTTGCAGGTAATCGAGCTTAGCCGTGATGCCGTTGATGTCGCCGATGCCATCGCCGTTGGAGTCGGCAAAGGAGCGAACAAAAATCTGGTAGCCGACGCGGGGCGGTTCGCCAACCGGCTGGTTTTGCGCCAGCAACCGATGGGTACTGATCAAAAAGAGGAAGCAATGTAAAAAGCGACGCATTGTGAGCTGTGGGCCGTTGGATGACCCCGATAAATCCAGTTTAGTCGTAAAATGAGTCTACAAAAGTAGGGGTTGCCTTACCCGTCGTCGTGCCACTTTACCAAGGCGGGGCAGCTAGCGAAACCAGATCAACTACCTACAAATCAATCCTTTACCTGACCGGTACGTAAACTGGCACGGTCAATTCGGCCGAACGGGGAAACACGTACCTGACCGGATGGCTGATCCGTCGTTGGCGAACGGCCCCGTGTCGGCACAGGCCGCTGCTCGCCTAAACTCGTTTGGATTTGTCCATAAAATGATGAAGTTTCCGTTCGGGCAGGCTTCTACAGGTAAGCGATTGGCGACTTGGGCAATTACGCTCCATGGCTCGCTCGACTTGTCTGGTAACCTACTGGGCAGTTACTCGTTTAGCCCGCCTACTCATTGCATTGATTACCGAGTAACCCTGTACTATTTGGGGAATTAGCGGATTTTTCGATCGATTGCGCTTTCAATCGTTTCTATTAGCAAATTTTCAACATTTTTGCTCTATTGTTTGCCATTATACAATCTGAAGCCGTTTCCGTTGCCATTTTATGAAGGACTACATCCGCCCGATTAATCGCCTGCTGGTGGCTAACCGGGGTGAAATTGCCATCCGCATCATGCGGGCCGCCACCGAACTGGGCATCACCACCGTCGCCGTTTACACCTACGAAGACCGTTATTCCCTCCACCGGTATAAAGCCGACGAAGCCTATCAGATTGGGCGTGATGAAGACCCGCTCAAACCGTATCTCGACGTGGAGGGTCTTATCCTGCTGGCAAAAAACAAGAAAATCGACGCCATCCACCCCGGTTACGGCTTCCTGTCGGAGAACGTGACGCTGGCCCGCCGTTGCCGGGAAGAGGGCATCATCTTCGTGGGGCCCACGCCCGAGGCGATGGAAGCGCTGGGCGATAAGGTACGGGCCAAGAATCTGGCCACCAAAGCCAACGTACCGCTGATTCCCGATTCACGCGAAGAAAACATGAGTCCCGACCGGGCGATGGCGGAAGCCTCTCGCATCGGGTTCCCCGTGATGGTGAAAGCCGCCGCGGGCGGCGGTGGCCGGGGTATGCGCGTGGTACGCAACCCCGACGACTTTGAAAAAGCCTTTACCGAGGCTAAAAACGAAGCCAAAAACGCCTTCGGCGACGATACCATCTTCCTCGAAAAATTCGTAGAAGACCCCAAGCACATCGAAGTGCAGCTCCTAGGCGACACACACGGCAACCTCATTCACCTCTACGAACGCGACTGCTCGGTACAGCGCCGGTTCCAGAAAGTCGTCGAAGTGGCCCCATCCTTTGGCCTGAAACAGGAAACCCGCGAGCAGCTTTACGCCTACGCCATCAAGATCGGTAAGGCGGCGGGCTACAGCAACGCCGGCACGGTCGAGTTTCTGGTCGACAAGGAAGAGAACATCTACTTCATCGAGGTGAACCCCCGGATTCAGGTGGAACACACGATCACGGAAGAGGTAACGGGCATCGACCTGGTCCGTACCCAGATTCTGATCGCGATGGGCTATAAGCTCTCCGACAACGGCATCTACATTAACCACCAGGACGAAGTGCCGCTCAACGGCTACGCCATTCAGTGCCGCATCACCACCGAAGACCCCGCCAACGGCTTTAAGCCCGACTTCGGCACGATTATCGCCTACCGCAACGCCGCCGGTTTCGGTATCCGCCTCGACGAAGGCAGCAGCTACCCCGGCGTGAAAATCTCGCCCTATTTCGACTCGATGATCGTGAAGGTCTCGGCGCGGGGCCGGACGCTCAAAGGCGCGACCCAACGCTTACAGCGGGCCTTGGTCGAGTTCCGGATTCGGGGCGTGAAGACCAACATCTCGTTCCTGCAAAACGTACTGAACCACCCCATTTTCCAGCGGGGCGAAGCGCGGGTGTCGTTCATCGAAAACCACCCCGAACTGTTCAAGCTCCGCAAGCCACAGGACCGCTCGACGCGGGTGTTGCGCTACCTGGGCGAGGTGGTCGTCAACGGCAATCCCGAAGTAAAAAAGCGCGACGACAGCAAGGTGTTCCGCACGCCTGTGGTGCCGTTTACCGAGCCGTATTCAGCCTATCCCTACGGGAACCGCAACCGCCTCACCGATCTGGGCCGCGAGGGCTTTGCCAACTGGGTGAAGGAGCAGAACCAAATTCTGTACACCGACACCACCTTCCGCGATGGGCATCAGTCGCTGCTGGCCACGCGGGTACGTACCCAGGACCTGCAACGGGTAGCCGAGGGCTTCGCCAAAGCCCACCCCGAACTGTTTTCGATGGAAGTGTGGGGCGGCGCGACCTTCGACGTGTCGATGCGCTTTCTGTACGAGAGCCCGTGGAAACGGCTGCAGGCGCTGCGTGAGGCCATGCCCAACATGCTGTTGCAGATGCTCTTCCGGGGCTCCAACGCCGTGGGCTACTCGGCCTATCCCGATAACCTGATCGAGACGTTCGTGGAAAAATCGGCCGAAACGGGCATCGACGTGTTCCGCATTTTCGACTCGCTCAACTGGGTGGAGGCGATGAAAGTGAGCATCCGGGCCGTGCGCGAACGTACCCAGGCCCTGGCCGAAGCCGCCATCTGCTACACGGGCATCGACGAAAAATACACGCTCCAGTATTACCTCGACATGGCCCGCCAACTGGAAGACGAAGGCGCGCACCTGCTGTGTATCAAGGACATGGCGGGTCTGCTGAAACCGCTGGAAGCCACCACGCTGGTGACCGAGCTGAAGCAGGCGCTGAGCATTCCGGTGCACCTGCACACCCACGACACGGCGGGCATTCAGGCGGCAACGTACCTAAACGCCATCAACGCCGGGGTCGACATCGTCGATTGCGCGTTGGGGGCGCTGTCGGGCCTTACCTCGCAGCCGAATTTCAACTCGGTGGTGGCAATGATGCAGGGCCACGAGCGCGAATGCCCCGTCGATTTGCCGTCGCTGAACGCCTACTCAAACTACTGGGAGGACGTGCGCGAGTACTACTATCCGTTTGAGAGCGGCATGAAAGCAGGCAGCGCGGAGGTCTACGAAAACGAGATTCCGGGCGGGCAGTACTCAAACCTGAAACCGCAGGCCATCGCCACGGGCCTCGGCGACAAGTTCGAAACGCTGAAAAAGAACTACACGGTCGCCAACCAGTTGTTTGGCAACATCATCAAGGTAACGCCCTCGTCTAAGGTGGTGGGCGACATGGCCATTTTCATGACGGCCAACAACCTCACGGCGCAGGATGTAGTTGAGCGGGGCGAGTCGCTGTCGTTCCCCGAGTCGGTGAAGGAGTTGATGAAGGGCATTCTGGGTCAACCCTACGGCGGTTTCCCGGAGGATGTACAGAAGGCGATCCTGAAAGGCGAAGAACCCATCACGGGCCGCCCCAACGAGCACCTCGCCCCGATCGACTTCGACACTGATTTCGCCCAGTTTCAGGAGAGCTTCCCGCAGGCCGACGGCTTCCTCGATTACCTCTCGTACAAGATGTACCCGAAGGTGTATGAAGAATATTACAAAGCCACCGAGCAATACGGCGACGTGAGCGTGATTCCGACGCCCGCCTTCTTCTACGGCCTCAAGCCCAACGAAGAGATCATCGTGCCGATTGCCGAGGGCAAAAACATCCTGGTGCGGTTGCTGTTCCAGTCGGAGGCCGACGCAATGGGCATGCGGACAATCACCTTCGAGCTAAACGGCCAAAGCCGGCAGGTGCAGGTACGTGACAAGGCCCAGAAGGTGGTGAAAGCGCAGAACCAGAAAGTAAGCAAACCCACCGACGTGGGCGCGCCGCTGCAAGGCCGCCTGACGCGCATTCTGGTGAAACCCGGCGACGAGGTAAAGAAAAACCAGCCACTGTTTGTGATCGAAGCCATGAAGATGGAAAGCATCGTGGCCGCGCAGCAGCCCGGCACCGTCAAGCAAATCCTGCTCAAGGAAAACACCACCGTCGAGCAGGACGACTGGGTTTTGGAGATGGCGTAACTGGCTTTGTGTAAGCAATTGAAGGAGTTCGTTTCTGCTTTATCGCTGTGATGGAGCAGAAACGAACTCCTCTTTTATGCACCAGTTCGACTCAGGAAAACCGTACGTTTTGGCGCTTATCCCGATTAAGCCACATGACGTTCGATCTGTGCGTCGCCTTCATCAATACCTACTAAAGTGAGCATTCTACTATGACCGAGTTTGTCATTGAATCCCTGAAGATACTGTTTAATGTTTTCGTAAAAGGGGTGGTGAGCATCATCGTGATTGTTGGTGTTTTGTTGATAGGGCTGTCCATCTACGGCTACTTTAACCGAATTCCAACCACCGATCTACATCTGTCCCACGTTGACCGGGATACGACAGTTTACATCGGAAAAGCGACAAACGATGCTCGGTTTGGCGGGCAGCTTTCGGTTTGGGTAACAGGCAATGTCAACGACTCTGGCGCAGTTATTAAGTATTTTTATCCGCCTGAATCAGAATGGGCCACGAAATCAATAGTGATGCCCAAAGGGAAAATTGACACGATGGTTACGGGTGACTTCTATGATGAGCGAGCCCGGATAACGTACCTACACAAAAGAGTTCGTACCGGGCATTTGCGGATACGGGCTGTTTTCTCATACCCGCCCGAGGAGTGGCCGTTCCGATCGAAAGAAACTGGTGGCTGGCAGCGAATAAAGCAGTAAGCGGGATCCGACGCGACAGTTAGGCAGATGACAAGCGTAATTCTCGGTATCTGATCATGCATCGTTGTGATCTTCGTTCACTTTTGTTCCAGACGGGCTACTCAGGTACGTTACATCGGCTAGCTTGCTGAATCGTTATATTTGGCTGGGGCTAATTGGCTCCTGTCAACATACACCTGATTCATGCTGAAACCTTTCCTTTTTTGCGTGGCCCTCGCCGGGTCCGCCTCAACCGTTTTCGCCCAGACGCCACCAGCCGATTCGGTCGTTATCCGGTCAATCTACAATGAAGCGCTTACCAACGACAAAGCCCACGACTGGCTGCGCTACCTGACGCAGCAAATCGGCCCGCGGCTCAGTGGTTCGGAAGGCGCGAAAAAAGCTGTTGCCTGGACCAAACAACTGATGGAGCAGCAGGGCTTCGACCGGGTGTTTCTTCAGGACATCATGGTGCCGCACTGGGTACGTGGTGCCAAAGAAGAAGCGTATATACTGGCCGACAAGCAGAAGACGGTGGTGCCGATTGCCGCGCTCGGCGGCTCGGTAGCCACCCCCGCCAAGGGCGTTCAGGCGCAGGTGGTCGAAGTGAAAGGCCTCAAAGAGGTGGAGCAACTTGGCCAAGCAGGCATCAAAGGCAAAATCGTGTTTTTCAACCGGCCGATGGACCCGACCAAGATCAACACGTTTGAGGCCTACGGCGGGGCGGTCGATCAACGGGGCAGCGGCGCAACGTTTGCTGCCAAGTTTGGGGCCGTCGGGGCCATTGTCCGGTCGATGACCAACGCGCTCGACGATTTCCCGCATACGGGCAGCCTGCGCTACGGGCCGGGGGTTCCGCTCATTCCGGCGGCAGCCATCAGCACCAACGGGGCCGAAAAATTGAGCGCACTGCTCAAAGCCAACCCGGCGCTGACGTTCTATTTCAAACAGAACTGCGAATCCTTGCCCGACGCGCCCTCGCACAACGTAATTGGTGAGATCCGGGGCAGCGAGAAACCCGACGAGATTATCGTCGTAGGCGGCCACCTCGACTCCTGGGATCTGGGGCAGGGCGCCCACGACGACGGCACTGGCTGTATGCAGTCGATCGAGGTGCTGCGGATTCTGAAAGCCCTGGGCTACAAACCGAAGCGCACGATCCGGGCCGTCATGTACATGAACGAAGAAAACGGGCTGCGCGGCGGCGTGGGCTATGCCGATTACGCGAAGAAAAACAACGAAAAACACATCGCCGCCATCGAGTCCGACGAAGGCGGTTTTACCCCGCGCGGCTTTGGCATCGTGGGCACCGACGCGCAAAAAGCCAAAGTGCTGACGTGGCGTAATCTGCTGACGCCCTACGGTCTGCACGAGATTGGCGTAGGGGGCGGTGGTGCCGACATTGGTCCGCTCGCGCAATTGGGCACGGTGCTGTTTGGCTTCAAACCCGACACGCAACGCTATTTCGACTACCACCACACGGCCGCCGACCGGTTCGAGGCGGTTAACAAACGGGAACTCTCGCTGGGTGCCGCTTCGATGGCCGCGCTAACGTACCTGATCGATCAGTACGGGTTGTAAAGCCCTTACAGGCCAATAGGTACGGCGACCATAGCGGTATCCCAGCCCATGTACATGGTGGCCGTCGAGGCGTCTTTCTTCGCGAACTGGATCGAGAAGTTTTCGATGACCGTGTCGGATTTCTGCACAGGTACGTTCACGCGGGCCACATCGAGCGCCGGGTTGTAGCTGTAGGCGCCCCACTGATCCAGATCGGAGCTGAGGATGATTGTCCACTCGGTTTCGGTGGGGAGCAGCAGCAGGGCATAGTTACCCGCCGGGATTTTCTTGCCGCCGATCGTGACGTCCCGGTAGAATTTGATTTCGGGCGCTTCGTTGGCCCCGGCCCGCCACACCTTGCCGTAGGGGACCATTTTGCCGAATACCTCGCGGCCATTTTTGGCGGGGCGGCTGTACGTTACCCGCACCATGGCTTTGTCGGAGCCGATCTTGGCGGGGGCAAACTTGCGGTCGTGGGCATAGTCGTCGGGGTAATAGGCCATGTCCATCGGTGATTTGTCGAGGCCCCGGAAGGTCTGGGCGGTGGCCCCCGTTAGGGTAATCAGCAAGAAGCCGAGCAGTAAAGCCGTCTGTTTCATACTATCTGTCTGGTAGCAACGTACCCACGCCCGGTGTAGGCCAGGTTGGGTACGTTGCCGGGGGTTTGTGTGCCTAAAGATAGCCCTCCCTGCGTGACCGTTTGCATCCGTTTGTCCAGCAAGACGGTTCACTCCTTATGCACGTCCCGAAACCGGAGCATGTCGGTCAGGCGGAGTTCCCTGGTCTCGTCGAAACCGCAGGTCGATGTGAACTCCTTCGGGTTGCGGTACGTCCCGAACAGCATGTCCCACCAGACAATGTCGCCGTAGTTATGGCTGTGCTTTTCGTATTCGTGGTGGATACGGTGCATTTCCGGACGCTGAAAAATATAGCCGATCCACTGCGGCGTTTTTATGTTGGTGTGGTAGAAGAATTCACCAAGGGCCGTGCACAGCGTGTAGATGGCACCGGCTTCGGCATTCAGGCCCAGCAGCGTGTAGACCAGCAAACTGCCGATGATGGAGTTAACCGTCATTTCGAGCGGATGCTTGTAGAACGACGTGATCACTTCGAGCCGTTGGGGACTGTGGTGAATCTGATGGAAGCGCGTCCACAGAAAATCGACGGTATGCCGCCAACGGTGCCACCAGTAGAAGATAAAGGTGGCGATGAAGTAGGCGATGACGCCGCCCGCCCAGGGGCCAACAGACCTGGACAGATGAAACAGCGACTGAGCCGAGAGCCATTTCTCCCAGGTGAAGCCAGCCACGACCACGACGATCAACTGGATGAAATTGATCGCCAGCACCCGAATGGTCCATGTGGGTACGTCGGGCAGTTTCCAGCCGGGGAAAAGCCGTTCGACAATAAAGCAGAGCGCGAATACGCCAAAAATAATTGGTAACATACGGTTTCAGGGGTTGATGTGACCGCGGGGGTCAGCCTGGTAAAACATAGCTCAAACCAACATCTTTCAGCCGACCCTCGCCTTGACGAATGTCAATTTCGGCGTTCGGCCACCGTTACGTTTTTCGTCCTCGTAACCGGCTCAGCGTTTCGGCTGAAATGCCCAGGTGCGAGGCGATGTGCTTGAGTGGCACCCGACTAAAAATCATGGGAAAGTCGATCAGCAATTGCTGGTAGCGTTCGCTGGCGGTCTGCATGCGCAGGTTCAACGACCGCTGTTCGCTGAGCACGTAGTATTTCTCCGTCAGCAACCGCCCCACCAGATTGAACGCCGGGTAGTCGCGATACAGTTGCTGGAGTTGCTCGTAGGTAATCGACCAGAGTGTACCGTCGGTCAGCAATTCGATGTATTCCTGCGCTGGCTGGCGGGTGTAAAAGCTGACGATGGAGATGATGAAATCGCCCTCACGCATGAACCAGGACGTGACTTCGCGCCCTTCTTTAAGGTAATAGCCCCGCACCACGCCCTGCTCGATGAAATAAATCCGATCGGCTTGCTGACCGGGTTGCAGCACCCATTGCCGGCGCAGGTACGTTTCGCGCCGGAGCCTATCCAGGATTGCGACCTGTAGATCGGGCGGCAGGGTCGTCAGGGCTTGCAGGTACGTCAGCAACGGGTGTGTTGGGGCGGATTCCATTTCGTTTTCGCGATGAGAGGCACAAAGCAATAACGAATCCCTTTTGTGCTGTCGCCTGTCACCGAGCCAACTTTACCTGTGCGACCGTATGCATCCGCCCCGCTACACCCGTCATGACTTGGTCGATCAATGGCACAAGGCGATCGCCTGAACAGTAGCTGGCCCATCGGCGCGGCTTCTATCGGTCAGGTACTTAACCGGCTCACTTTATGTCTGCATACCGTCTTCTTTTTCTGGCTGGTTTACTGCTTTGTCTGGCGGGTATTCCACCGCAGCAACCAACGCTGTACATCATTGGCGATTCCACCGTTCGCAACGGGTCGGGGGTGGGGGCCAATAGCCAGTGGGGCTGGGGAAGCGTCATCCACACCCATTTCGACACCACGCGGCTGGCGATCGAGAACCGGGCTATCGGTGGACGGAGTAGCCGCACGTTTCTCACCGAAGGCCGTTGGGATGCCATCCTGCAAACCCTAAAACCGGGCGATTTCGTGCTGATGCAGTTTGGTCACAACGACGGCGGCGCCATTAACGACACCACCCGGGCGCGGGGCAGTATCCGGGGTACTGGCGACGAAACGGAAGCGATTGACAACCTGCTGACGAAGAAGCACGAGATCGTTCACTCCTATGGCTGGTACATGCGGAAGTACATCAACGATACGAAAGCGAAAGGAGCCACGCCCATTGTTTGTTCGCTGGTCCCGCGTAACGTCTGGAAAGATGGCCGGGTGGAGCGGGGGTCGGCGAGCTACGGCCGGTGGGCCGCCGAGAGCGCCCAGTCGGCAGGGGCGTATTTTATCGACCTCAACGAGATCATTGCCCGGAAATACGAAGCCGGTTACGATGAAGCTAAATTGAAAGCCGATTTCTTTCCCGCTGACCATACCCACACCAACCGGGCCGGGGCTGAACTGAATGCGGCCGCAGTTATCGAGGGGCTCCGGCAGTTACCAGCCTGCTCGCTCAACCGCTACGTCGTTGCGCAAGGCAAGTGACCTGAGCTACGTTATGACCCCAAAAGCGACCGTTTGCCTCCCGTCGCAAGTGCGTTATGGCCGGGCGGCCGGGTACGGATTATCTTTGCGCTATGCAGACCCTTGAGTTCCCCAACGATCCGCTGCCCTGGCAGGTTGAACAGTCCGATTATATCCACCGCGAACGCTGGTTTACTGTCCGTAAAGACGCCATCCGTATGGCCGGAGGCGGCTACATTCCGGATTATTACATCCTGGAATACCCCGACTGGATCAACGTGGTGGCGGTCACGACGGCGGGCGACCTGGTGCTGATCCGGCAATACCGGCACGGGGTGGCGGGGGTGCACTACGAACTCTGCGCGGGCTGTATCGACCCCGGCGAAGACCCACTGGCAGCGGCGCAACGCGAACTGCTCGAAGAAACGGGTTTCGGCGGCGGGACCTGGCAACCGCTGATGACACTGTCGGCCAACCCCGGCACCCACGCCAACCTGACCTATTGCTTTTTGGCGCTGGGCGTGGAAAAATTACAAGAACAGGAACTCGAAATCACGGAGGAGATTTCGGTCCACCTCATCCCCCGCGCCGAGGTGCTGCCCCTACTCGACAGCGGGCAAGTTATGCAATCGCTGCACGCCGCGCCCCTGCTGCGGTATTTGGTGGGTGGTCATTAGGCTGCGCCGTCATTGGTGGTTATTCGTAGTCATTGGGCTGCGCCGTCATTGATGGTCATCAATGACGGCGCAGCCCAATGACTACCAGCTAATCTTTTCCCAACAACCGGGCTTGCTTTGGGCTTTCCGTTGTACACAACCTTTCTGAACAACGGTATGGCATCAACACAGAACGAATTAGGGGGAAAAGTGGCGCTTGTTACGGGTGCCGGGTCGGGCATCGGGAAAGCGGCGGCGCTGCTGATGGGCAAGCAGGGTGCTACCGTAATTGCCCTGAGCCGCACCGACAAAGAGATCAACGAGACGGTGGCGGAGATCGAGCAGCAGGGTGGCAAAGGCCTGGCCCTCACCGCCGATATTGCCAACGCCGACGATATGAAGCGCGTTTGCGACACCATCGATCAGCAGTTTGGCCGACTCGACATCGTCTTTGCCAACGCGGGTATCAACGGCGTCTGGGCGCCCATCGACGAACTTCAACCCGAGGAGTGGCAAAAAACCATCGATAACAACCTCACCGGCACGTACCTGACCATCCACTTCGCCGTACCGATGCTAAAACGGCAGGGCGGTGCCATTGTGATTACGGCCTCGGTCAACGGAACGCGCATTTTCAGCAATACCGGCTCAACGGCCTACTCCTGCACCAAAGCGGCTCAGGTAGCGATGGCCCAATTGCTCGCGCTGGAGTTGGCCAAAGACAAAATCCGGGTGAATGTGGTTTGCCCCGGTGCCATCGACACCAACATCGACGACAGCGCCCAACAGCGTGATATTGAGCAGATAAAAGAACCCGCCGAGTTTCCGCAAGGCAGCATCCCGCTCACCGACGGGAAACCGGGAACCAGCGAGGAAGTTGCCGACCTGGTGCTGTTTTTGGTATCGGACCGGGCGCGGCACATCACCGGCACGCCCGTCTGGATCGATGGGGCCGAGTCGTTACTGATGGGTTAACATTTGATTAATCGTGGGGCGGTTGGCGCTTATTTCAAAACAGACTTACCGCCAATACAGTTAGGTTGTGAGTTCTGTAACATTCACAAACTAACACTCAATTGACGATGAAAAATGCACTGTTTGCTCTGGCCTTAGGTTGTTTTGTAACCACTGCGTCGTTTGCCCAGGACGACATGAAAGCAAAGGATAAAGACGCCAAAAAAGCCGCGAAAGCCGCCAAGCAAGACGCCCAGCAGATGAAAAAAGAAGCGAAGCGGAATGGCGATATGGCGACCAAGGACATGGCGAAAGACATGAAAAAAGCGGCCAAAGAAGAGAAAAAGATGCACAAAGACGGCAACTAAGCCGTTGGTGCACGAGTCAAGAAAAAGCCCTGCTCCGGTCTTGTATCGGGGCAGGGCTTTTTCGGTTCGAAGGCTAGTGCATTACGGCTTCAGATGCCTTCTGAGCCTGCTTTGGCGTTGTTACGCGCTCCAAAGCCGATGCATAATCAGGACGGGTCGTGCCCATCCATTCGTCCCACCATCGAAAATACAGGCCGTAGTTCCCGTTGAAGAACTGGTGATGCTGGTTGTGGTTCACGGAGGTGTTCAGCCAGCGTCCCAGCCAGTGGCGATGCCAGCGGGCCGGCATCAGCTCCCAGCCCAGATGCCCATACACATTGTATACGATCATGAACAGCAAAAACGTCATGACTGTGTACAGATGCAGGGGTAAAACAAAGGTTACCAGGGGAACGATCAGCGCCTCGACGATGGCTTCGAGCGGATGAAACGCATAGGCAGCCCAAGGCGATGGATTCGTCGATTTGTGGTGTACCAGGTGCATCATCCTGAACAGGCGGGGGTGATGCATCGCCCGGTGCGTCCAGTAGAAATAGGTATCGTGCAGCAGGATCAGGGCGGCAAACGAAAACAGGCCATACGCTGTGCCGTACGCGTGCCAGTCGCGATACATGAGCGTGTGCGCACGAATACCCGTCAGGAAGAGCGTCAGCGAAACAAGGGCAAACACGCCCGTTGTCGCGATGGAATAGCCGATCTCGCGGCGCAAGTCGGTATTTTTGGGGAAGCGGGGCTGAATTTTGCGGGCCGCCAGGCGGTGCCGTCGCCAGCCGTAGTAGAGCGCGTAAAAACTACCCGCGACCAGCAGGTACCGCACCAGATGCACTAGCCACATCAGGAGCCAACCCCATCCTGGGTACGTCTTGATCAGGTCAACCATACGAGGTTTTGTGGTTAAAGGGGGAGGCACTAAGTGGTAACAGCCCTCCCCCAATTGATACTACCTCAGCCGCACTCAAACCGTTGCCGGTCTCGCCCTTTATTTGCCTTCTTCACCCTCCTCCTCGCGCCACTGTTCAAACTCGTCGGGCGAGGCGAAGGTAGCCGGGCGGCGCGACCGGCGCTCGGGGGCTTTGATCTCCAGGTCGCGGCTCACCGACTGTCCGTTCTGCGTCAGCGTCAGCCGATATTTGCCGGGGCGGATATACAGTTTTTTGTCGTCGGCCAGCGTCAGGTCGACGGGCTTCTCGTCTTTCTTCCGCGCCTCGTTCAGGTACGTCAGGTACGTTGCCCGCTGGGTGGTGTCGACCGCGTAGTCGAAGCGCAGGTAGTTAAGGCCAGCTTCGGTCGTGTCGGTGAGGGTGCGCATCGTCAGGCCGTTGAGGGTTTTGAGCGTGGCCGTTGTCGGTCCCGCCGACTTGGCCAGATACGGCAGATCGACCGAGTAAGAAGCCGGTGCCTCGTAGGGGCTGTCTTTCCGGCCCCAGCGGCTGTTGGCGGTAATGGCCTTGAGCGCAAACAGGTGCAGCGGCTTACTCAGCAGCGAATCGGTGAGTTGTTGCAGGTGCTCCACATTGGCCGTGTACAACGACCGCCCGTGCGTGCCGATCAGCAGTTCGCTGTCGCGGGGGTGCACCACCAGGTCGTGGACGGCGACGGCGGGCAGGTCTTTGCCCATCGGCATAAACGTTTTGCCCCGATCGAGCGATGCGTAGAGCCCATGATCGGTGCCTACGTAAAGCAGATTCGGATTTTTGGGGTCTTCGCGCACCACGTTGACCGGCTCGGCGGGCAGTGTCTGATCGATCGCCCGCCAGGTTTGGCCGTAGTCGGTCGAGACGTAGACGTGCGCGTTGAAATGGTCGTTGCGATACCCGTTCAGCGCCACGTAAACGGTGCCCTCGTCGTGGGCCGAGGCCGCTACCCGGCTGACCCACAGGTCTTGCGGCAGGCCCGCCGTGATGTTGGTCCAGGTGTTGCCGCCATCTTTCGAGACATGGACCAGCCCGTCGTCGGAGCCCGTGTAGAGCAGGCCAAAGCGCAGCGGTGATTCGTCGATGGTGGCCAGCGTTCCAAACGCCACGTCGCCTTCGCGGGGGCCTTTCGTCAGGTCGCCCGACATCGTTTTGAAGTCATCGCCCCGGTTCAGGCTGCGGTGAAAGCGGTTCGAGCCAAAGTAAATAACGTCCTGATTATGACGCGAGATCAGGATCGGAGCCTGCCAGTTCCAGCGCAGGCGGGCCTCCCCTACCTGCGTGGGCACTGAGAGCCGCTTCATCTCGCCGGTCGCTTTGTTGATGCGGAAGTAATTGCCGAACTGAAACCCCGTGTAGACCGTGTTGTTGTCGCGCCAGTCGACCTGCACCTGCATGCCGTCGCCGCCCACCAGGTTTTTGTACGGGTAGCGGCCACTCCCAAACCAGTCGTAATCGGCCCGGTAGGTGCTGGGGCCGGTCCAGACGCCGTTGTCCTGCAAGCCGCCGTAGACATTGTAGGGTTTGGCCATATCGACCGCCACGGCGTAGAACTGCCCCACCGCCGAGGTGTTGGCTTTGAACCAGGTCTTACCACTGTCGTAGGTGATGTTGATGCCGCCGTCGTTGCCCAGAATCTGGTGTTTGTTGTTGGCGGGGTTGATCCAGAGCGCGTGGTGGTCGGAATGGACGTTGTCCAGATCCATCGAGTGGTACGTTTGGCCCCCGTCGTCGGAGCCAACCACCGGCACGCCCGCAATCACCACCTTGTTGGCGTCGTTGGGCGCCACCCAGATATTGCCGAAATAATAGCCGTAGGTGTTGAACAGGCCATCGAGGTAGTCGCGGTTGACCTTGCGCCAGCGTTGCCCCCCGTCGTCGGAGCGGTAGACCTCGGCCCCAATCACTTCGGCGTTGATCAGCCGCGAATTGGCGTCGTCGGTGTATTCCAGGATAGCGATGGGCTTGATTTTATCCGTCCTGACCAACTCTTTCAGCGTGGCGGGGGTGTAGCGTTCGGGGAAATTCTGTTCCTCCAGGTAGTCGGCAATGAACGAGTCTTCGGCTTTCAGGAAGTCGTCTTTCGAGATCACCCGCAGCCGGTCTTTGGTGATCTTCCGGGCGTCGACCACGGCCTTGCTGTCGTCTTTCTTTTCAGGACGAGCCGCCTGGTTATCCAGGATCAGGTAGAGCGTCTGGGTATTGCCGGGAAAGACCGTCAGGCCGATTCGGCCCGTTTTGTCGTCTTTCGGCAAGCCACTCTGCCCGCCCGAGAGCAGCGCCCAGGTGTCGCCGCCATCGGTGCTTTTGTACAGGCCCGACGTTTGGCCGCTTTCCACAAAATTCCACGCCTTCCGCTCTTTGTGCCACATGGCCGCGTAGACAACCTGCGGATTCGTCGGGTCAACGTCGACGTCGATGGCCCCGGTTTTGGTATCCGTGTAGAGCGTCTTTTTCCAGGTACGTCCGCCGTCGGTGGTTTTGTAGAGGCCGCGTTCGGGGTTGTCGGTGTAGAGGTGGCCCACCGCTGCTACCCAGGCCACGTTGGGGTTGCTGGGATGCAGGGCGATTTTCCCGATGTGGTGGGTTTCTTCCAGGCCCGGCAGGTGCTGCCAGGTACGTCCGCCGTCGGTGCTTTTGTAACAGCCTACGCCCGAATAACTCGACCGGCTGGCGTTGGCCTCGCCCGTCCCGAGCCAGATCGTGTGTCCATCGGTGTTCGGGCCTTTCCAGTCCACGGCCACCGCCCCGAGCGACATCACGGCCTCGTTCTGGAACATCGGCGTGAACGAAATGCCGTTGTTGTCAGTGCGCCACAGCCCACCGCTGGCATAGGCCACGTAAAACTGATTGGGATTCTGCGGGTTGATGGCCAGATCGACCACCCGGCCACTCATAACCGTTGGCCCGATGGATTTGACCGGCAGGTTTTGTAACAGGGACGCCTGTGCGCTCTTGACCCGTTGGGCAGCCCCCAGCAGGCGGTCGGAAGCAGAGGTAGCCCCGATGCCGACAGGTACGTTGGCGGGGGTTTTGCGCGCTTTTTTCTGGGCGTAACTGCCCGTTGTCAGCGCCAGCAGGCTAGCCGTTAGTATTAGTTTATTCATGAATCAGTGGCGAATCGGAGTTGTTACCGTAAAGATAGGTGCCGCTAATTTTCCGCCATCCGCCTTTGCCCGAAAAGCCCCGAAACACAGCCCAGCTACAGGACATCCCACCACTCTTTGACCGGCCTGGCAACAGGAGCTGAGTTGGTCGCCGTTGAGGAAACAGTCGCCGGTACGGGTTCGACGGGCTGCGCCAACGCAGCGTCAGGTCGGCTCTGGATGAGCGCCCGAATACTGGCCACAAGCGACCGGCCTAATTCGGGTTTTACCATCTGCACAAAGTGCGCGTAGCCCAGTACGACTTGCTGAATGTCAGCTTCGGGAGCGGGGTTTCCCCAGGTTTTACCTTCCCAACCCGTTTGCCCGATCTGGTGCAGCAATGCCCGAAACCGCCGTAGCGTGGCCCGGTCGATGCTCGCTTTCTGGTTGACTACGATGCCCGTCACGCGCTGCTGCTGCCCTTTTCGCCTCACCGAAATCTTGTCGGGGTGGACCACGAAGCCCTCACCCTGCACAATCTGTTCCACTGCCCAGATGAGTTGATTGGCCTTCCCGGCTCCACTGCCCGACGCCGAGAAGGTGAGGTCGTCGGCATAGCGGGTGTAGACATAGCCAAACGCCTGGGCCAAGCCGTTCAGGCGGCGGTCGAGGCGGTAGGCGAGCAAGTTGGTCAGCGCGGGGCTGGTGGGCGCGCCCTGAGGCAGGTACCGGGAGCCGTTGCCTACGTAATACGTTTTACCATCCACCTGCAACGCCTGCGTGTCGGGTTCGGTACAAAGCAGGGCCAATACCGTAGCCAGGGCTTCGCTATACCCGAGTTTAGCCAGCAACCCTTTCACCCGGCCGTAACTGACGGTGGGGAAGAAGTTTTTCAGGTCGATGTTAATTACCACGTCTTTGCCCACATGGGGCTGTGCATTGGTCAGAATCGAGCGTTCGGCCCGGAAGCCGTGGGCCTGTTCGGTGGGTTGTACCTTGCTCAGAATGTTTTCCAACACCCATAATTGCGCTTTCTTGAGCCGGGGCATCGGCGCCGAAATCAACCGTTTACCGCCCGATTTTTTGATCAGGTGAAACCGCTTGTAATGCGATACCGTCGAGACGGCGCGGTTATAGGCCAGAAAACGCAACTCACTCAACGACAACCCCATAGCGCGGGCTAGCGCGAGTGGACTCTCAAACTGAGGCAGGCCAACCTGCCGAAGTCGATCGGGATCGGCGGTGTGGTTGGCCAACGCAGCCGGGGTGCCTTCACCAAGGTAGGGCACATCCGTAGCCAGCGTAGCCTGCCAGGCGTCGGCGCGGGCCTTTCGGGCGGCTTCGCGGCGTTGTTTGGTCTCGATGCGGCGCTGCTTGGCCGCTGCCATCCGGGCCTGGCGCATCTCCTTCAGCATGGCGTCGCGGCTTTGAAACCGCCGCTGCCGGTCGAGCAGTTGGCTCAGCTCTTTCTGCAGCGCGGCATCCTGCGCCACCAGTTCAGCGGGAATGGGTTCGCCGTGCTGCGTCCAGAAGCCCAGACGAGTCATTTCGGCGATGATAAACTGTTGTTTGGAGCCAAGCTCCTCGATGCGTTTTTGGATTTCCTGGCGGGTCATTCGGGGCGATGAGCAAAGCCGGGAAGCAGCTGAGGGCGGGAGTGGCCGGTGGCCAGATCCAGCAAAATCAGTAGCGGGCGAATGGGCGGCAGCCGGGCCAGCCTTCGAACAAACTGAGAACTATGTCAATCAACTCCAGGGGAGAGGGTACTAGTACGACCCTCAACTCCACAGGAGTCGCACTGTGAGGGTCGTACTAGTACCCTCTCCCCACAGTAACGATTGACGTAGTGATGCGTGTGTAGTCTTGATACCGGAATGACGAACCATCATTCGTTTCCCTGAGGGAAAGGCAAGGTTTTGACGCCCGCCGCACGGCCCACACGCCCGCTTACTGATTCTGCAAAGTACGCCCCAGCCAGCAGCCGGGCAACTATAAATGAGTTAATGTGACATTTTTATCCGCTGTGTTTCATCCGAAGGGCCAGCATATGATCGCAGGGGCCCGTCATGAGCTTGTGTTGGGCGTAATAGGCGCAGTCACAGGTAGCCTTACTCAGGCGTTCATCCCGGTCGATCAGCAAATCAGGATGATAATCGCGCCCATCGGCCGACCGGACCCGGCCCGTCAGGCGGGTACCTTCGGGGGTTGGCTGCGCGTAGACCTGCACGCCGCCACTGGCCACATACCGGCGAGCGGCTTCTTCCCGCGGATTGGCAAACCGTAATTGCTCCATCGGCAGGGGCTCCTGTGTCAGTTCGCGCACGCGGTACACCCCCAGATTCAGGTCGTAGATAGCGCGGCCCGCCTGCGTGTATGTACCCAGCGCGGCCAGTACGGTTTTGCTGTCGAGGCCGGTTTTCTGCACCAGTTCGTCGGGGCGGGCAAACCAGGTTTGTTTCAACGTTTCAAAGACCTGTCGGGCCGTGCTGGGGAGCACGTCGCCGCGCGGAGCCATCAGATCGAAGTTACCAAGCCGCGACCAATCGTTGGCCGACCAGCCCGACAGCCCCAGCGTGAAGGTCATTTCACCCAGATCGGCCAGCCAGAACGAGGGCAGACCCGAGCCCAGCAGGCTCACCGTGAAGCCTTTAGCCACGGGCACCAGCCGTTCCAGCGTCAGTAGCCGCCGCCGCCCCCAGATCCGTATTTCCTGCTCGGCGAGGCCTTCGTAGCGCGACCGGGCGCAGACTAGCTCTTTGCCCCACGGATCGAACACCAGCCGCACCGGTTCGCCGGGCGTCAGCCGAAAACGGATGGAGCGGGGGCCGGTTTTTTCCTTGAACCGCCGCAGCATCAGGCAGATATCGTGCACATCCATCGGGTGTAGGTGCAGCGTGGTGGCGGGCAGGGTCATGGCCGACGAGACCTGTAAAAAACCACGTACCCAGCTATCGGGCAGGTCAATTTTGACTTCCTTATACTCCGCTTCGCCCGTGGTCTGCACCGAAAACCCGCTGGGGTCGATGCTGAAGTCGGTTTCTTTGTAGTCGCGGATCTTCTGAAACTCGTTGTACAGATCGGCCGAGTAGTCGACGTTGGTGGTACCGCACGCAAACTCGTTGATTTCCCGAAAGACGTTGTAACTGGCCGACAGCTTGCCATACGACGACTCATCCTGCGAGAAACACTCGAAAAAGACTTCATCGGGGTGCACCGTGATTACCGGATCGAGCACGAACCAGGCATCCTTATCACGCTCCCAGAGGTAGTTGAAATAGCGTTGGCGGGCTTCGTAGTACGGGCCGGTGTACTTACCCATTTCTTTCTGCACCGCCTGAAGCTTCCCCTGCACCACCCGGATTTGTTCCGATACGTCGCTGACGTTCTGGGCCAGCATGTAATCGGCCAGCCAGCTTTCTTCCTGTTGCTTGGCCCACGTCAGATAAGCCGTTTTGTCGCGAGGGACAAAGCGCATATCCGACACGACCACATCGTGCAGGGCCGAGATGGCTTCCCGGAACGCTAGTTTCCGATGCAGTTTTCCCACAAAAAACGTGGGCGTTCGGTTGGTATCGGGGGCAAACGACATGCCCACCGATGAGGCATTGCTCACCACCGAGGTACTTCCGCCGAATTTATAGTTGAAGAGCATGCTTGCGGTTGGTCTTTATGAACGGACGGGCTCGGCTTCCTGCCGGACGAACGGCACGGGCGTATCCGGAAATTGACTCTGTAAGGCACTCAGCAGTTGTAAACAAATGGCTTTGTCGCGAATGGCCGACGTAGCCGACACCTCGGTAAGCAATTGGCCGACGAAGTGGGCATTTTCGGCCGAACGCATGCCTTCCTGCCCCAGAAACGCCAGGATACGGTCCTTAGCTATGCGCCCCTGATGCGGCCGCATCAGCACCGTTCGGAAATAGAACGACAGGCCGCGTAGCCGTTCGGGGTTGTTGGCCGCATACTGCTGCAAGTAATTCGTTGTGAACAACTGCACATTGGTCGATGGGTGCTGACTCAGCCGCATCAGGTACGTTGGCCCCTGCTCATCAGTGAAATAGCGGGCAATCAACTCGCGGCCAAACGCCTGGATGTCGGGGCGCACCGAGTCGGCGAGGCCCACCAGCGTTTCGGCATCCCAATCGTCGGCGGTGAAGGCATCCCGAAAAAACGCGATGGCCTCCTGCCGGGTATCGGCCCAGCGGGCATCGAGCAGGCGAATGGCTTCGTCGCGTTCGTAACGAACCTGGGGTACGTTGTCCCGGAAATACTGCCAGGCGTAGCGACGGAGCGACAGGGTTTCGTGGCTCCCCAGCGCAATCACCTGCCGGAGGGTCAGGGTGTTGGCAGGCAACGTACGCAGGGCTTCGGCCCCCACCTGCTGCGCCGGGCCAAAGGAGGCATAGACCAGCCGTAGCACCGTCTGGCGTTCTAGCTGTCGAAGTTCGGGTTGGAGCTGGGTGAGCACGAAATCGGCGACCCGCTGCTGCTGCCCGTCGGCAACCTCGGCCCGGATGAGCACGGGCAGCAGCGCCGCCAGCAGAGCGGTGCCGTAGGTACGTTGTTCATGGGCGCGCGCGGCGACCGACGCCCAGAGCGATTGCCCCAGTTGGGCGGTTGTCGGGTCGGGGCTACCCAGCAGGCGGGCCAGCAGCGCCGGGGCAGGTAAGGTGGTCTGGCGGCTTAGCACCTGCGCCGCCAATGGCTGATAGATCGGGATGGCGCTGTCGAGCAGCCGGTCGAGCAACTCGGCCGATACCTGCTGACAGGCGGCAGGTGGCAGCAACTCAATCAGCCGGCCAACGTCAGTAGCGATGGCGTTGATGGTATCAGCGGGTTGGGTGAGTTGAAGCAGCCGCTCAAGCAGGAGTTGCAAAGTCCCGTTGTTCAGGGTAGAAGCCATAGGCCCACGTCCGTACTGATCGAGCAGCCACTGCCGCACGTCGGTGTGGGGCGAAAGGGCCATTTCGTACATAAAAGCCGGGTCGCTCAGGTACGTGGCGGGCTGGTTGCTCATGTATTCGATGCCCAACTGCCGCACCTCGGCAACAGGACTCCGTATCAGCAGGGGAACCAGGACCGGGTCGGGCGCCTGGGCCATCCGTTTCCGAACCAGTTCGACACCCCACCGGGCCGGTATGTCGAAGGGCGATGCCAGCAATTGCCGCAACAGGGGCAGGTCGACCCGTTGCTCAAGGCGGGGGTAGTCGGGGTGGCGGGTCAGATTGCGGTAGGCAAAGGCATGCACGTCATCGACCCGCGCCTGTACCAGTAGCTGCACGTAGGCTTGTGGTAACTGATCCCAGAGCGCGGGGTATGGTTCGTCGCGGCCGGCCGGGGCAACCGGTTCCGGCTTATCCGGCTCGCTCGGTTTATTACCCAACAACTGCGAAACCCGGTCGATTAGCGAACCAATCAGTCCCAGGGTTTCGGTCGGGTTCACCCATTCTGTGCGCACCCGCACCTCCTTGCGTTGCCAGCGCGAACCGGCCAGTTCTAGCTCCGTGCTGTTGCCATACAGGATCTGGTTTAGCAGCACGGCCTGCGCATAGGCCGGAATGACCCGGTCCAGATAGTCATACGATCGGGTGTTGTAGTTCCACTGGTAGGTTGTTTCAACCCTCGAAGCGGTATAGTCGGTTGCTTTGTCGTAGCTGAGCAAAATGGCCGTTGCCAGCCGCACGTAGCCCAGATCGGCGGTGTTGCCCAGGGTAGCCAGCTGTCGCTGTACGCGCCGTTGCAGGTACGTCCGTGTCGCCGTCGAGTACGCCAGTCGGCTATCGGGTTTACGGAGTTCAGCCTTTACTTTCACCCGCTCGCCCAATACCCCGATATACAGAAGCGGGTCTTTGGCTTTATCGTCGTCATACGACCAGTAAACCGGCTTGGTGAAATAAGCCCTCGCTTGCTCGAAGCGGTAGGCAAGCAGGCCCAGCAGTTCATAATCGTCGCGCAGTTCGGCAAGCTTATACAGGTGCCGCACAGACCGGAAATAGGGTGGCTGTAGCGGAATTTGTCGCAGACAGGCCAACAGGGGCCGGCGCAGGATGGGGTAGTCGATTGCCAGGGCGTAGAGATCGTCCAGCAGCGGGCTACCTGCTGCCGCGGCCACGGCCTGATCGGTCAGGGCTCCCGACAGCCGGGTTACGTCGGCGCCGAGCAGGGCTGTTTGCAGATCAGGCGGGAGCCGTTGTCGGATCGTGGTCAGGTACGTTGCCCGGGCCTCATCCGTGAGCAGATGCAACAGCGCTTCGGCAGCCATGCGCCTAACCTTGTCGCTGTAGGCTGTGTTTGTCGCGTAGGTTTCGACGGTCCGAACAAGGGCTTCGTCGACAGGTACATCCGCAGGTCGGGCGGCACCACAGCGGGCAATTGCCCAGAGGGTAGCGTAACGATGTACGTCGTCGGCTTTCTGGCCACCCGCCCGCTCGATGAGCCGCACCAGCAGGGGTAGCAGATCGACCAGTCGACGTTCGCCCACCTGCCAGATCACCCGCGACGGTTTCCAAACCGTCCGGCTGTTGGTTTCGCCCGCTGCCAATGCCCGAATCCGCCGCCGAATCGCTTCGTCGGGAGAATTGGGTTTGTCGGCAGGGTCTACCGGCTTGGGCGGAGGCGCAGAAGCCCCTCCCCCTTCAGACAGGTAGCCCTTTTTCCGCTTCTCCATTTCCAGGGCGTTGAACACGGCCTCTGCCTGAGGCAGGCCAACGGGTGCCGTAGTCTTGGTGCCCTCTTTCAACGCCGCTCCCCGCTTGCCAAACCGGAAGTTTACCACATACTGCCCAGCGCCCACCTCGCACAAATCGACCTCGTATACTTTGTCGGAAGTCCCTTCGTTGAAGTAAAGTTTTGTCTGCTTAACTAGCTTCATCATTCCCACGGTTACGACCGGTAAGATAGTCGCGAAACCGATTAAGTAATCGGTTTCGTTATGGAGCGTTTAACTACCTTCACACCTCTTACCGTAAATAATTAACTAACAGACCAGTTGCCACCAATCGGTTCTGTTGCTCCCAGCACACTCACGGATCACTTGCCCATGCCGCTCTCGACGCGTTCAGTGCTCTCTGGCGCTTCGGGCGACAGCTGATCGCTGAGGATAAGCACGGTGATTACCCCCGAGATGACCAGCAGCAGCGCCAACGCTCCCAGTTTGGCAAAGATGCCTACCCCAATCAGCACCAGACCCGCGCCAACGCGGACCAGTATACCCCGTTGAAAGCTGACGTGCGACGGCCCCGAATGCAGGGTGGTCAGGCTGATGACGGCCTCAGCAAACAGGTACGTAGCGACCGACCCAATCAGCAGGTGATGGACAGGACGGGGCAATTCGGGCTGGTCGACCGCTTCGATGGCTTTGGCGATAGCCACGCCGTAGCCCGTCAGGGCAAGCGTCAGTGGCAGGTGGGTATACAGCCAGATGGTATACCGACGGATGGCAGGTTGGCTGGCGGGTTCGTCGCCGTCGCGGTGTTCGGTCAGTTTGCGCACGGCATCGTCGTCGAGCCGGTCAAAATAAGCCCACCACAATCCAACGATGATGACACCACCCAGCACGGCAGCTATGATCGTGTTTGGAAAGAAGACACTACCCGACAGACCAGTTACTACGCCCGTTACGGCCTGCCCCAACACGAGCAGTGTAAACAGCCCGTACCGTTCGGGCAGGTGACGCACGTCGGGTGGAAAGTCGACGTGCAGTTTACCGCCCGATGTGAGTGGCGTGCCCAGTTCGATCAGCAACGCCAGTGCCCAAAGGCCATAACGGTAGGGCGGTTCCACCCATATCGATCCAATCCAGACGCACATCGATAGCGAAAACCCGATTCCGATAACCTGAACGTACGGGCGTGTTTCGGGAATATACCACCAGGCTCGGGCGTAGTCGATCAGCAGAATGGCCCGCACACTGGCATAAGCCAGCGCATACACCATCGAGCGTTCTTCGGTTGCCTTACTGATCGACGCTCCCAAAATGAACAGGCCGATCAGTTGGGCACTGCTGAGCAGCCGATGCACGATATCATCGACGTTGTCGAACCGGGTGGCATAGTGCGTTTGCCCGTTCCACAGCCACCAGACGGGTACGTATAGTAGCAGGAATTCGAGCACATTGACCAGTTCCAGCGAAGTGCTTAATCGCATAGCCAGTTGCATCACGATCGCCGTGTAGGCCAGGTCGTTGAGCAGTTCGGCCCAGGAGGTACGTCGCTCCCCGGTCGTTTCGGTAGAGCGGAGCGTGGGTACGTTGCGTGTTTTTTCGTCGGAATCGGCCATCGTTCGGGAAAACCTATTTGCTTACAACCCGATTGACCGGGTGAATGGTCGCCTATTTCGAGGCAACGCCGACTATCTTCTTCGTTACACGACAGCCACTGGCTTTATGAGCGTTACTGACTATCAAGCTGGTACGGCAACCAATGGTTCTATCAGCATTTACTCATAAAAAAAATCTGACAACTACCTGTCACTTTTCCCCGTTGGCTCAGTCTATTTAACTGTGTAATTGAAACGGACTGCCAGCGGATCGATCGCCTGACCATAGCGGATCTGTCATGAATCGTTTATCATGTTCAGCCGTACCTGATTACCACTCTTTAGTTGGATAAAGCGCCAGAAAAGCCCCAGCCGTGATGAGCTGAGGCTTTTTTTATGACCAAGCCATGACCTCGGCTACCAGCCATACCGGGTTTAGGAGCCACAAAAAAAGCCCTCAACCGGTTGGGGTTGAGGGTCTGGTTGTGACCGATACGGGAATCGAACCGCAGCGTTCCGCGTCCGGCGGCGGACCGTCCGTGTTACCGCCGCGAAAGGGCGATGCCTCTAACCGCTAGACGAATCGGCCGTCTTGTCAAAGACCTGAGCGCCGCACGGCTCGAATGAAGCGGGTTAAACACAAAAAAGCCCTCAACCGGTTGGGGTTGAGGGCCTGGTCGTGACCGATACGGGAATCGAACCCGTGTTACCGCCGTGAAAGGGCGATGTCCTAACCGCTAGACGAATCGGCCGTCTTGTCAAAGACCTGAGCGCCGTTCTGACCAAGTCAGCCCGCCGTCAGCGAATCGTGGTGCAAAAGTACGGTTCTGATTTTAATGTGCAACTGAGCGCCCAATTTTTTTTGCAAAAACTGACCGTCACCGCCGGTAACAGCCGCCTAGCGACACCAGCAACGGGCCTGGTATCGTGACGGTGGCAACGGTGGCAAGCTCGATAGGCGCACTAGAACTTGGCTCTACGAATGGCGGATGGGCCTGTCCATCTTATCGATACGGGCGAGTAATGACCGTGTTGTCAAAGCGTTAAGCGGACATATTTCCCAAAAAACGGGCAATACATACAGTTTATCGAAAACTATCATATGATTCTTCGTGAACAGGCAACCTTTGGGCCATCAAATCGCCAAGTCAACAGCAACCGTCATGTACGTTTCTTCTACTGCCCACCAGCCACTCACCGACGAACTCGTTATCCAACACTATTTCACGACCCGGCCTAACTACTGTTTCGAACTGCTGTACAACCGCTACCAGCAGAAGGTATACCGCCGCTGCCTGTCGATGACCCGTGATGCGGACCTGGCGCAAGATTATACGCACGACATTTTCATCCGCATGTTTTCCCGGCTGGATAAATTCCAGGGTCGCTCATCCTTTTCGACCTGGCTGTATTCGATCGCCTACAACTACGTGCTCGATCAACTGCGCCTGACCAAACGCCTGCCGACAGGCCAATTGGACGAAGCGTATGATTACCCTGGCTTCCGCAACGACGACGGCGCCGAAACACTGGAAGCGAGTCTGCAACAATTGGGTAAAGCCCTCGGCAGCATCTCGAGTCAAGACGCCAGCATTCTGCGGCTCAAATACCAGGATGGCCTCGACGTGCGCCAGATCGGTTCGCAGCTGAATATTCAGGAAAGCGCCGTGAAGATGCGTCTCAAACGCTCACGCGACCGGGTGAAGCGCCTGTGCGAAGTAGCTTACTAAACCTATACAATCGACTATCCTTGTTGAACCCTCTTTGCGGTTTCACGAAGCAAACCCCGCCAGTCGACTGGCGGGGTTTTGATTTGTTACAGGATTACTGAAGCGTATCGTTGTCGTTTATACGACCGTCCTTGTTACCGCTGGGCGTGCCACGCCGTGAAAGCGGAACGTGGCCCGGGGCGATGGCCCAATCGCCAGACGAATCGGCCAATCTTGTCAACGACCTAAACGCACAAAAAAAGCCCTCAACCGGTTGGGGTTGAGGGCCTGGTCGTGACCGATACGGGAATCGAACCCGTGTTACCGCCGTGAAAGGGCGATGTCCTAACCGCTAGACGAATCGGCCGTCTTGTCAAAGACCTGAGCGCCGTTCTGACCAAGTCAGCCCGCCGTCAGCGAATCGTGGTGCAAAAGTACTGCTGTGTGCGTAGAATGCAATATTTACCCTCAAAATTTTCGTCCGAAGCGCCATCCACCTCTAATTACTACTATTTTTGACCAGCAACAATTCGCTCAACCTCAACTGCTTTCCCCACTTCTATCGGCATGAAAAAAATGTTAGGCTTCGGCCTGCTTGCCTGTCTATTTCTCGCCTCCCCCGTTCGTCTGCAAGCCCAGAGCGCGCTACCGGCACCCGCTCAGTTTCTCGGGTATGCTATTGGCGAACGGTACACCCCCCACCACCGTGTACTGGCCTATGCCGAACAGATTGCCCGCCAACAACCTACTCGCGTAAAAGTCATCCCGTATGGCACCACCTACGAAGGCCGTCAGTTGGCCGTTGTGGTGATTGCCAACGAGGCCAACATGGCCCGGCTCGACGAAATCCGTACCGACAACCTCAAACGCATCGGGATGCTGCCTGGTCAGCCGTCGGGCAAGGCGCTGCCCGCTATCCAGTGGCTGAGCTACAATGTCCACGGCAACGAAGCCGTCAGCTCCGAGGCGTTCATGGAAGTACTCTACGGCCTGTTGGAACCCACCAAAGCCAGCCCGTCGCCTAAAGCGCAGTTTACCGTGTCGCCCAAGATTCTGGAAACGAGCGTGGTCATTCTCGACCCCGGCCTCAACCCCGATGGGCACGACCGCTATGTAAACTGGTACAACCAGATGCACGGCCGCGTGGCCGACCCCACCCCCTTCGCCCGCGAACACAGCGAGCCCTGGCCGGGCGGGCGTTACACGCACTACCTTTTTGACCCCAACCGCGACTGGGCCTGGCAAACGCAGGAGATCACGCAGCAGCGCATGGCCCTCTACCAGCAATGGATGCCCCACCTGCATGGCGATTTCCACGAAATGGGGGTTGAAAGTCCCTACTACTTCGCTCCGTCGGCCAAACCCTATCACGAAGACATCACGCCGTTTCAGCGGCAGTTCCAGGGCATCGTGGGCCAATATTGCAGCCGCTATTTCGACCGAAACAACTGGCTCTACTACACCCGCGAGCGCTTTGACCTGTTTTACCCCAGCTATGGCGACACGTACCCGACCTACAATGGGGCCATCGGCATGACCTACGAGCAGGGCGGTAACAGCCGCGCCGGCCTGGCCATCCGAAAATCGGACGGCGACACGCTTACGCTCCGCGAACGCATTGACCACCACGTGGCGTCGTCGTTTGCCACGCTCGAATCGGTGGCCGACCGGTCGGCGGAAGTGGTGAAGGAATTCGGTACGTTCTTCGACAATGCCCAACGTAACCCCGTGGGTACGTTCCGCACCTACGTGGTCAAAAGCGGCGGTGATGCCGGTAAGCTGACCGCCCTTCGCCAACTGCTCGACCGCAACCAGATTCGGTACGGGGTGGCGGGGCGCAATCAGACTCTTTCGGGTAGCAGCACGGCGGCCTCTAAAAAAGGGAAGACAACCGCCAAATCGTCGGGTGGCGGGGTGTATAATTACTTTACACAGCGCAACGAGGGGAGCCTCAGCCTCGCCCCCGAAGACCTGGTCATCAGCGCCTATCAGCCGAAGTCGACGCTGTTGAAAATTCTGTTCGAGCCAACCTCGACCCTCGAAGATTCGGTAACGTACGACATTACGGCCTGGTCGCTGCCCTACGCCTTTGGCCTGCAAACCTATGGCCTGACGACCCGCCTCGACCCCGTTTCGGCGCCGCAGGCGTCCACCACAGCCGCTGCTCCGGCCACCGATCGGCCCTATGCCTACCTGGCTCGCTGGCAGTCGATGCCGTCGGTGCAGTTGCTGGCGGGGTTGATGAAAAATAAGGTCCGGGTACGTGCCGCCGAGAAACCCTTTGAACTCGATGGCCAATCGTATGGCGCCGGTACGTTGTTGATCACCCGCGCGGGCAACGAACGGCTCGGCCACCGCTTCGACGAACTGGTTCGGCAGGAAGCCGCCACGCTGGGCGTAACGCTAACGCCCGTCAAAACGGGTTTTGTGAGCAAAGGCTCTGATTTTGGCTCCGATTTTGTGATGACGCTGAAAGCCCCCCGCGTGGGCGTGGTGTCGGGCGACGGGCTGGTGCAAACGGCGGTGGGCGAAGTCTGGCATTACTTCGATCAGGAACTGAAATACCCCGTCTCGATGATCAACGGGGCCGACCTGGGTAGCGTCGACTGGACACAGCTCAACGTGCTGGTGTTGCCCAACGGCTACAACTACGGCCGCATCCTGAACGACCGCGTGCTGACGAGCATCCGGGAGTGGGTACGTGGGGGCGGCAAGCTCATTGCCCTCGAACGGGCGGCGGGCGCGCTGGTTGGCAAAGAAGGGTTTGACCTGAAAGAGAAAGACGATAAGCCCGAAAAAGCCAAGAAAGCCCTGACCGATTCGCTGAAAACGTACGCCGAACGGGAGCGCGCCGCCGTATCCGACGAAACGCCGGGCAGCATCTACCGCCTGAACCTCGACGCGACCCACCCGCTGGGTTTTGGCCTGTCGGGCGGGTATTACGCGCTGGTCAACGAAGCCCATAATTACGACATCCTGAAAGATGGCTGGAATGTGGGCTATCTGAAAGACAGCAACCTCGTGGCGGGTTTTGCCGGGAAGAATGCGAAGGAGAAACTGAAACAGACACTGGCTGTGGGCGTACAGGACCTGGGACGTGGGCAGGTGATTTACCTGGCCGACGATCCACTGTTCCGGGGCTTCTGGTACAGCGGTAAACTACTCTTCGGCAATGCCGTCTTCTTCTAATCGTTATAAAGTGAGCCCCTTCCGTTGCCTGAACGCGGGGACTCACTTACCTTCCGAACATACATGGGGGTAAACCTCTTCTTTTTCGCCTTTCATAGGTAGTACCTACAAACCAGTCAAACGGCATGAATACGTTTCAGATTAAAGACAACCCGACGGTTTACGATGTAGCCATCGTAGGGTCCGGTGCGGGCGGGGGGATGGCGGCTTACATGCTGGCGAAAGCCGGCGCGAAAGTCGTGCTGCTCGAAGCAGGCGGCTATTTCGATCCCGCCGACCCGAAATACATTACCCAACTGAAATGGCCCTACGAATCGCCCCGGCGCGGTGCAGGTACTACCCGGGCCTTCGGCGATTTTGATGCGGCCTGGGGTGGCTGGCAGATCGACGGCGAACCGTACTCGGCCAAAGACGGTACCGAGTTTCACTGGTTCCGGTCGCGGATGCTCGGCGGACGCACTAACCACTGGGGCCGTATTTCCATGCGCTTCGGCCCGGATGATTTCCGGCGGCGGTCGCTTACGGGCATCGGCGACGACTGGCCGATTACCTACGATGATCTGTCACCGTTCTACGACCGGGTCGATAAACTCATCGGCGTGTTTGGCTCGAAAGAAGGCATTCGCAACGAACCCGATGGTCACTTTCTGCCCCCGCCGAAACCCCGCCTGCACGAGCTGTTGTTGCAGAAAGGGGCCAAAAACCTGGGCATCCCCGTCATTCCGTCGCGCCTGTCGATTCTGACCAAAGCCATCAACAACGAGCGCGGCCAGTGCTTCTATTGCAATCAATGCAACCGCGCCTGCCAAGCCTACGCCGACTTCTCGTCGTCGTCGGTACTGTGTATTCCGGCGGTGAAAACGGGCAACGTTACACTCATCAACGGGGCAATGTGCCGCGAGGTAATGACGGACCCTAAAACGGGCCTCGCTACGGGCGTGAGCTACGTACACACGGGCACCATGCAGGAACATACGGTGCGGGCGAAAGCCGTCATGCTGGGCGCATCAGCCTGCGAATCGGCCCGGATCCTGCTCAATTCCAAGTCGTCGCGCTACCCCAATGGGCTGGCCAATGGCAGCGGCGTGATCGGCAAATACATCAATGACTCAACGGGGGCCTCACGCGGGGCGTTCGTACCGGCGCTGATGGACCGGGTACGTTACAACGAAGACGGCGTGGGCGGTATGCACGTGTTTACCCCCTGGTGGCTCGACAACAAGAAACTGGATTTCCCCCGCGGCTACCACATCGAATACGGCGGTGGCATGGGTATGCCTTCGTTCGGTTTTGGCTTCGGTATGGAAGGCATGAATGGCAAGTACCCCTACGCCGATGGCCAGAAACGGCCCGCCGGGGGCTACGGGTCACGCCTGAAGGAAGATGCCCGCCGGTTCTATGGCGCTTACGTCTACATGGCCGGGCGCGGCGAGCCGGTGCCGCTGGAAAGCAACTACTGCGAAATCGACCCGAACAAGGTCGATAAGTACGGCATCCCGACGCTGCGGTTCCACTATAAATGGTCGGACGCCGAGGTGAAGCAGGCCAAGCACATGCAGGATACCTTCGAGGAGATTATTCACTCGATCGGTGGGATTCCCCTGGGCGAAAAACCCGGCCCCAACACCAACCACGGCTACGGGCTGGAAGCACCGGGTAAGATCATCCACGAAGTGGGCACGGTGCGGATGGGCAGCGACCCCAAAAAGTCGGCCCTGAATGGCTACCAGCAGGCGCACGAGTGCAAAAACCTGTTTGTGGTCGATGCCGCCCCCTTTGTGTCGCAAGGCGACAAAAACGTTACCTGGACGATTCTGGCCAGTTCGATGCGCACCAGCGAATACCTGATTGATCAAGTTAAAAAGAAAAACATATGAAGCGCAGAGACACCCTGAAAGCCCTGTCGCTAACTGGCTTTGGCTTGGCCGTGGGGCCCGTTGAGGCGGCCGTACCGGCACCACCCGACAAGAAAGTACCCGTGAAAGCCGGGCCGGGGCGACAGCCTTTCGAAGTGGCGCGGGATGCCAAACTCCACGCGGAGACGTTCTTTACGCCTGCCGAAATGAAAACGCTCACGCTGCTGTCGGACATTATTCTGCCGGCGGATGCCAAGTCGGGCAGTGCGTCGCAGGCGGGCGTACCGGCATTCATCGAGTTTATGGTGAAAGACGTACCCAACTACCAGACGCCGTTTCGCGGCGGGCTGGCCTGGCTCGACAACCAATGCCGGAAACGCTACGGCAAGGCCTTTGCCGACACGACACGTACCCAGCAGATCGAAATGGTCGATCAGATCGCGTACCCGGAGCAGGCTAAGCCCGAGATGTCGCAGGGGGTGGCGTTCTTCAACCTGATGCGCAATTTCACCATCAGCGGTTTCTACACCAGCAAAATGGGCATCGCCGACCTCGGCTACATGGGTAACACCCCCAACCAGTGGGACGGCCCCCCCGAAGCCGTGCTGAAGCAGTACGGACTGGTGTAAGCTGATCGGTATCGTTTACTAGTCAAGGTCCAATGTACAAGGTCGATTCCTGCCTTGTACATTGGACCTTGGACTTTGACCTGTACTTTTGCTTTGTATGGAACAACAATCCCTTTTCCAGCGGCTGCGGCCTCACCTGCTTTTCATTTTCGGGCTCTTCCTGCTGACCTCCCTCTATTTTTTTCCCGCCTGGCAAGGCAAAGAACTTCAGTTACAGGACGTGCGGCAGGGCAATGCCGCCACCATCGAACTTCGTAAATACAAACAGGAAACCGGCCAGTTTCCCAACTGGACCAATGCCCTGTTCAGCGGCATGCCCGGCTACCTGATTGCCCATGATTACCCCAACACCTATGTAGGTTTGGCGGCGGCGGCGGTGCTGCGGCTTTTTCCCCGCCCCATCGACGTGGTGTTCATGCAGATGCTCGGCCTGTATGTGCTGCTGGTGCTGCTGCTAAGCCCACCCAGGCGCTCCGACGAGAGCGACGTACCCCGCCTCTCAGGCACGGCGCGGGGCTGGATGGCCGCCATGGGCGCTGCCGCCTATGGCCTCGCCTCCTGGAACCTGATCACCGTTGAGGCGGGTCACATCTCCAAGATTCTGGCGCTGGGCTACGCCCCCGGCATGCTGGCAGGGCTGATGCTGTGCCTGCGGGGACAATACTGGTCGGGGGCGGCGCTGACGGCCCTGTTCACCTGCCTCAACATCAGCGCCAACCACGTGCAGATCACCTACTACCTGTTTCTTTGCATTGGCCTGTATGTGTTGATCGAAGGCATCCGGCTGGTACGGGCCGGTCAGGTACGTCGGCTGGTAATCGGGCTGGCCATTTTCGGGCTGACAACGGGTATCGGGATGGCGTCGTACAGCAAGCGGCTGCTGCTGCTGAATCAATACTCAAAAGAAACCATACGCGGCAAGTCGGAGCTGACGGCCAAAACGACGGCGACAACCGCGCCCGGTCAGGCCGCCACCGCAGCTAAACCCGCCGATGGCCTCGACGAAGAGTACGCTTTTCAGTACAGCTACGGCGTTGGGGAGGCCCTCACCATGCTGGTGCCGAACCTTTACGGCGGTCTGGCGGGTGCTGGCGAGCTGGACAACAAATCGGAAACCTACAAAGTACTGTCTGACCGAGGACTGGCGGCCGACGAGATCATCGGGCAAATCCCGACGTATTGGGGCGAAACCAACGGGCCGGCTTACGCGGGCGCCATTCTGGTGTTCCTCTTCGTGCTGGGCTTGCTCATTAGCCGCTCCACGCTGCGCTGGTTTATGCTGGGTGGACTGCTGCTGACCTTATTGCTGGCAATGGGCAAAAACATGCTGTGGTTCAACGGCTTGCTGTTTGCCTACCTGCCTTACTTTAACAAGTTCCGGGCCGTCACCATGACGCTGACGATGACCCCGATTTTCTTGGGTGGCGGGGCAGCGCTGGCGCTGTACACCTTACTGACCGAGAAGCCGACGTTCAAGGCGATTCAGCGGCCGTTCCTGATTGCCTTTGGGCTGACGGGCGGGCTGGCCCTACTGCTGGCCCTGCTGGGTGGCAGCCTGCTCGATTTCCGGGGACCGAACGATGCGGCAATGTTTGGCGCTGAAGGGGGCGACATTCTGCGGGCTTTGCAAAACGACCGGGCGAGCCTGCTGCGGGTCGATGCCTTCCGGGCTTTTTTCTACATCACGCTGGCCGCCGGGCTAATCTGGTTCTACCTCACGGGCAAACTGAAAGCGGGTCTACTGCTGCCGCTGCTGTTTGTACTGAATACGGTCGACGTGTATAGCCTGGGACGCCGGTTCATCAATGACAAGAGCTTCATTCCCCGTTCAACGGTCGATTCGGCGTTTGAAGAGACCCCCGCCGACGCACAGATTTTGCAGGACAAGTCGCTCAGCTACCGGGTGTTCGACAACTCAGGCAATTTCATGAACGACAACCGGGCGTCGTACTTCCACAAGTCGATTGGGGGCTACAGCGCGGCCAAGCTGCAACGGTATCAGGAGTTGATTAGCTACGCGTTCCAGAACAACAGCGACAACATCCTGAACATGCTCAACGCGAAGTACATCATCGCGCCGCAGCTTGATAGCACTGGTCGGCCGGTTGGGCAACCCATCGCGCAGCAAAACCCCAACGCGCTGGGCAACGCCTGGTTTGTGCAGACGGTGAAAACCGTTGCCAACGCCGATGAGGAGATAGCGGCCTTGAAAACACTGGATGCCCGCACCACCGCCGTTGTCGATCAGCGTTACGCGGATCAGGTAAAAGGAATCTCGACGCTGTCACCCGCTGGAACCATTCAACTGACAGCGTACAACCCGGATAAGATGACGTACCAGAGCGACAGCCCGACCGAGCAGGTAGCGGTGTTCTCAGAGATTTTTTATCGGGGTAACGACGACTGGAAAGCCTATATAGACGGCAAAGAAACGCCCCACTTCCGGGCTGATTACGTGCTGCGGGGCCTGCGCGTTCCAGCAGGCAAACACACCATCGAATTCCGGTTCGACCCGCCCATCGTTACGCTCGGCAATACACTGGACCTGGTGATGAACCTGATTCTGATCGCGCTCGTAGCGGCTGCCGCCTGGTTTAGCCTGCGCCAGAAACAGTCAGTTACGGCCTAATTTTGGTTCAACAAGCTTGCCAGCAATGCCATCGCCCAACGGTGATGGCATTGCTGGTTTATACCGATAACCAATGAACTACAACAACCGAACCTTCCGGGCGGTGAGCAACACCGATAACGGGGAAGTGACGACTGAGACGCTGTTTTATTACCAGCAGGAATCGAACGTGATCATCGCCATTTACGAAGGGGGCCGCGTGGCGCAGGGGCATCTGATGGGCCTGGTCGATGCCGACGGCAACCTGACGTTCAATTACCACCATATCAATACCGACGGCCAACTGATGGCGGGGCATTGCCGCTCGGTGCCCGAAGTGCTGCCCAACGGCAAACTTCGCCTCCACGAAACCTGGCAGTGGACCACCGGCGACGGCTCCTCAGGTACGTCGATCATCGACGAAGTGTAGGGAAATAAACCTCGGAGCGCGATCTTCACTGATACGTTTGTCACACGCTAAGAATAAATCAGTTACTATGTCGACAACTGTGCGCTTCGCCCTGGCCCTCCTGCTCCTGAGCACCCAGGCCATCAGTCAGGTTACAGAAAAAGGATTCGTTCTGATCGGCCAACTAGAAGGCGCCGATTCCTTAAAAAAAGCGGTGTTAACTCGCCTCGACAGCAGACAGGTAGATACGGTAGCTATCAACCAGGGGCGGTTTACCTTTTCAGGGAACGTGCCGCGCCCGACGGTAGCCTTGATCGGGACGGATAAGGTTAGGGCCGGGCTGGGCGTATGGCTCACCAACGACACGATACGAGCCACGTTCAACGTAGTCAGTTACAGCGAACGCTTCAGATTGCTACAGCCTCTATCCGTATCAGGCCCCTCGGAATCAGTTGATTACTTGGCGAATATGAACGCGTTGAACTACTACAACAAACTTGACTTAACAAAAGAGAAACGCAATCAGCTTAAAGCTGACTTCATTTACGAGTATGTCAGCAAGCACCCGAATTCAGCTTATGCCGCGTTCTTCCTGCGTATGAACGCCGACTACATCGCGCCCGATGTAACGAAAGAATTGCTGGCTTCCCTTTCGCCCGCGCTTCAGCAATCGGAGGAAGGCGAGTCTATCCGAAAATCGATTGCGCGCAACGAAGCCACAACGTTGGGGAAGACCGTTGGGAATCTGACGCTACCTGATCATACGGGTCAGCTACAGACCGTCAACACGACAAGTAAGCCTTTCACGCTGCTTTATTTCTGGGCGTCTTGGTGCGGTCCCTGTCGTAAACACAACCCTGATTTGGTCAGGCTTTACAGACAAGTCGATCCGGGGCGGTTACAGCTCATTAGTGTCTCACTGGATACTGACAAGTCGGCTTGGCTGAAAGCGATCAGGCAGGATGGGCTGCAATGGACGCAGCTCTCCGACTTAAAAGGCTGGGAAAGCCCCGTTGCCAAGCAGTTTGCCCTGTTCGGCATTCCCCAAACTATCCTTCTCGATCAGAGCGGCCGAATCATCGCGGTCGATGCTTCCGAGGCAAGTCGATTACTTACCACCAGGTAGGCTAATAGGCAAGGTGACCATGCTTTACCATCGGGTCGATCCATTTCCAGCTATTCATTAGTGCTGACACCTGCCGCGAGTCGCCAGGGATTGCGGCTCTACGCGAAAACCAATTCACTGCCGTTCTCGCTTACCGTCAACGTACCTGGCAGGCCAACTGGCAGGGCCAGATTGCGCCCTTCGTGACCAACAGGCCACTCGTAGGCGACGGGGTACGTATAGGCTGATACCGCCTCGGCGATGAGTTCGGCGGCGGTTTTGCCCATTTGGTTCGTCTGGTTGTCGCGTATGTCGGCGAAGTTGCCCACGAGCAGGCCCGCCAGTTGCTCGAGCTTACTCGCCCGACGCAGTTGGGTCATCATCCGATCGATGCTGAACAGGGTTTCGTCAATGTCTTCGATGAACAGGATCTTTCCCGCCCAGTCCACCTCCGACGACGTACCCAGCGTATGTACCAGCATCGACAGGTTGCCACCCGCCAACGTACCTGAACCCACGCCCGGCCGGTTCAGCGGATGCGCCTCAGCCATGTAGGGATTGAGCCCGCCCCGCCTGAGCGGGGTTACCTCGCCAAACAGCCATTGCCGTAGCGTTTCGATGTCATCGGCAGTGCCACTAAGGCGGAACTGACGGGGCATGATGGCGTGCAGACTGGCGACGCCCTGCTGTTGGGCATGGGCCAGCAACACCGTAATGTCGCTGAAGCCAACCAGCCATTTGGGCTGCGCCAGCAGGGGCGTCAGATCGAGTTGTTCAACCAGGCGGTAGGAACCGTAACCTCCGCGCGCCGCAAAAATGGCCCGCACCGCCGGGTCGTTGATCGCCTGTTGCAGGTCGGCAAGGCGCTGGGCATCGGTACCGGCAAACGCCCCGGATTGGGCCGTCAGGTACGTTCCCTCCCGAATGGTCAGTTGCCAGTCCTGGCGCATCACCCGAAAGGCATCCTGTAAGTCGGTATACGGAAACGGACTAGCCGGCGCCACAATCATCACGGTATCGCCCGGCTGTAGAAAAGGGGGAATCAGCATGTAGGTAAGTAAGGGGCCGTGATGAATGTATAATGAACAATGTATAATGGGTTAGGAGCATTGTCCATCATCCATTATACATTGTTCATTATACATTCATCACTGTGCCGTTAATTCAACGAGACGGGTTCGGTTTCGTCAAGTTGGTTCAAGTCGACGGTTACGGTGCCTTCGCCGTCCATGCTGCCGCTAAACATGGGCTTGAATTTTTCGCCCCACCGCACTTCATTGTAGCGGTACGAGTAACGGCAGTGCACGGTCTGGTTGAAGGTGTCTTCGACGCCGCGCAGCAAAATTAGAAACTCCGCGTCAGAGTCGGCGAGTTGTTCGGCCGTGCAATTGTAGAGCGGGCTGTCGTCGGTGATGGGGTGCACCAGCGTCCAGTTGGCCGGAAAGAAGTTGACCTTAGTCCGTTCCAGTTTCAGGCCATAATAGCGGCGGTAGCTACTGCCATCAGCTTTGGTTTCGAGGCGCGACAGCGACACCTCCACCTGCACGTCGATCAGCTGGTTGCCGCGCTCGTTGATGATGCGGAACATCCAGCCATTAATGTCGAGATACGGCGCAAAAACGGCGTTTCGGGAAAAGCGGATATGAGCCACCGGGCGCGAAAAACGGCCATAGAGCAACCCCGTCGCCAGCGCAAACAGCAGCAGCCCAAACATCGACTCGATGGCCGCGAGGCCGCTCGTCCAGTAACCGACGGGGCTGATGTGGCCATAACCGACGGTGGTGAGCGTTTGCGAGCTAAAGAAGAAAGCGCCCATAAAGCGCCCAATCGGCGTATCGGGCGTTACATTCTCGATACCCGACAGGTTTTCGTAGCCCAGCAGGCTATAGAGCGTGGCAAACACCACATTCGACGACAGGTAGAACGTCAGCACGAGCCCCAGAAACTTAATCCACGGGATGGTGATTAGTCGGTGGTAGATGTTGATGCGATTCCAGAAGCCTTCGTTGCGCCGGTTGACGTTGAAGGTGCCGTCTTTGTTGATCAGCCGCGATACCGACTCGTTAATGCGGGTACCAAACCCGAGGTCTTTGCGTTGCTCTTCCTGCTCAACCAGTTCGCTGTTACCCCGGTGCTGATCGACAAGCCGCTGCTTCGGACCACGTGCCGCGGCTTTGTCGCCCGCCGCCCGTTTCGGTTTACTTGTATCACTTGAGTGCATAGGTGGGTTGGTTGTGCTGATAGTACAATTCTGACGGTCGTTTGATTCAGAGACAACTAATTTGGTCAAACGGGCATCTACAGAGCATTAACCATTCGTTATTTAGCGTACGTGCAACCTGGCTTTCCCATCATGAAACAGTTTACGTTTTGCCTGCTCTTTCTTTTTGTTACCTGTTCAGCGTTGGCGCAGGGTATTCGGGGCGTCGTTAAAGCCGGTTCGGGCGAGGCGATGTCGTTTGCCACGATCTCGGCCAAGGGCACTACCACCGGCACCATCGCCAACGAAGAAGGCCGCTACGAACTGGCCCTGAAGCCAGGCCAGTACGAGATCGTTTTTCAGTTTCTGGGGTTTAAGTCGGAAGTGCGCCCGGTCACGATCGGGAATGAGTTTCTGGAACTGAACGTGACGATGGCGCAACAAGCCATTAATTTACAAGACGTTAAGATCGGCAAAAACACCGAAGATCCCGCCGTCAGTATTATGCGCCGGGCTATTGCCAAAGCGCGTTTTCACCAGCTACAGGTAAAAAGCTACGCGGCGCGGGTCTATACGCGCTCGTCGGTGACGGTAACGAAGCTCCCGATGACGTTTCTGTACCGGGAGCAACTCAAAAAAGCCGAGAAGGAAGCCAATTTCAAGGTGGGGCGGCCGATGCTGAACGAAACGGTGGCTGAGGTCAACTTTACCTCACCCAACACCGTACGGCAGAAAATCGTGGCCAACCGCAACTCCCAGTTCGATCAGGTCGTGCCGAGCAATTATTACGAAGCCAACCTGTATAAACCCAAATTGCTGGGAGCGGCCTCGCCCCTGGCGCCCAATGCGTTTTCGTACTACAAATTCGAATATGGGGGTACGTTCCGCGAGCAGGGTGCCGACGTCTCGAAGATCAGCGTGATTCCCCGCCAATGGGGCGACGGCGTGGTTCGGGGTACGTTGTACATCATCGAAGATACCTGGGCGGTGCACAGCCTGGACGTTGAAACCCGCACCGACGAGGGCTTCAACATCCGGCTCAAGGCGGTTTGCAGCCCGATCCAGAATGTCTGGATGCCCGTCAGTCAGCAATTTTCGTTCAATGGTTCGTTTATGGGGGCCGAAGCCAACGGGCAGTATGTGCGCAGCCAGACGTTCCGCTCGTTCGTGATTAACCCCGCGTTTGTGGAAGACATTAAAGTGGTGGACGAGCGGTTCAACGCCCCACCGCGCACGCTCACCAAAGGCGATGTGAAAAGCGGGACGTTTGCCGATCAGGTGGCGAAGCAAAAGGAGTTTTCGACCAAAAACCTGAAGCAGCTCGTCAAGCAGTACGAAAAAGAAGAGTTTAAGAACCGCAAAAAGCAAGACCCGAACGTGGCCGTCGTGCGCGACGACTCCACGGTGATCGATTCGCTGGCCCGCAAACGCAGCATGGCTTTCTGGGATTCACTACGGTCGGTGCCGCTCACGCAGGCCGAGCAGGTCAGCTACAAGAAAGCCGATAGCCTGGTGGTGGTGCGAACGGTACAGGCCCGCACCGACAGCGTGAAAAAGGTTAAAACCAACAGCCGGGGCAAGAACCCGCTGAATCTGCTCTTTTTCGACACCAACTACAAGCTCTCGCGCAAGGCTACCCTTACCTGGACCAGCCCCATTAACCTCGAGAGTGCCTATTTCAACACGGTGGAAGGCTGGCCCATCACCGCTTCGCTCCGGTACAATCAACGGCTCGACAGTCTTCGGCAGAGTCAGTTTTCGCTGGGCGGCGTGGGGCGTTACCAGACCGGCCGCGATCAGTTTGTGGGTTATGGCACCGCCACGTATCAGCAAAAACGCACGACCGTGGGGCTGTCGGGTGGCCGGTTTGTGGCGCAGCTTAACCCCGACAATCCCATCAGCCCGATCATCAACACGATCACGACGGTCTTCTTCGAGCAGAATTTTATGAAGTTGTACCAGAAAGATTTTGCGCGGATCGATTTGTCGACCCAACCCCTCGACGGCCGGCTGACCGTGGGGGGCAGCGTTGAATGGGCAAACCGGACCGAACTGACCAACTTCCGCGAATCGATCAAGCCGTTTATCGATTGGAATCAGTTCCGCTATACCCCCAATCGCCCCGCCACGAGCGAGGTACCCAGCGCGGGCTTTGTTGACCATAAAGCCTTGACGTTGAATCTGTTTACGACCCTTCGACTGGGTCAGGTACGTTACCGCATCCGTAACGGGCAACGGGTACGGCTTCGCAACGACGATGCCCCCACCCTGACGCTCAACTACCGCAAGGGGATCAGCGAGTGGGCCGGCTCCGATGTCGATTACGACTTTGCCCAGGCTACCTGGCGCCATTCGTTCGATACGGGCATCCGCAGCCGATTGGCCTACCAGCTCTCGGCGGGTGGTTTCCTGACCAACCGCTCGGTCTTCTTCCCCGACTTCAAGCATTTTCAGGGCAACGAGTTTTTCTTCCAGATCGGCGATCCGGTCAGTTCGTTCCGGTTCCTCCCCTACTACCAGTTTAGCACCCGCAGCCGCTTTGCCGAAGCACACGTGCTGGGTGAGTTCAGGCAATTACTGCTAACCCAGCTAACGCCGCTTCGGCTGCTCGGCCTGAAAGAAAACTTGTTTGTCAATTATTTAGCCACGCCCGCCAGCCAGAATTACACCGAAGTCGGCTACGGAATCGACGGCATTATCCCGGCCGTGTTCCCCTTCTTCCGGGTGGAAGTAGTGGGTCGTTTTCAGGGTGGAACGTACCTGGGAACGGGGGTACGGATCGGAACGACGCTGAAATTCGGTCGGTAACGACGTACCTACGGGCGGGAGTTGGGAACGTCGACCGTTGGTACAAATTGCTGACGCGGGCAAGACGCAATCCCTTGCGTCTCTACATATCCCATATATTTACGGAAACGCACATTAACCGTTCCATGTACAAACCTGTATTGACCGCCCTGTTGCTGGCGACGTTTGCTTTAGGTTGCAACGTAAAAAGCAAGAATGTCGAGGACGACAAGACGGCCTCAGCCCCCACCACCACGACCGTAACGGCAGAAGGCGATGCCGCCGCCAAGGCAGACGCGAAAACGGATGAAGCTACCGCTGCCCCAGCGACCGATGCGGCCAATATTCCAGCCGGTAAGATAGCCGATGCCGCCACGATTCTGAGCCGGAAGCAGGTGCCGATTCTGTGCTACCACCAGATTCGGGAGTGGCGCGGGTCCGACTCGAAGAGTGCCAAGGATTACATCTGCCCCACCACCGTATTTGCCCAGCACATGCAAATGCTGGCCGACAGCGGGTACCACGCCATTACTGCCGATCAGCTCTACGCGTACCTGACCACCGGCGCGGCCCTGCCCGAGAAACCCGTCTTTCTGACGTTCGACGACGGCGACCTCGATCAGTATGAGAATGCCCTGCCGATTCTGAATAAGCACGGCTTCAAGGCGATGTTTGGGATCATGACGGTGGCCATTGGCCGCCGGGGCAAGCAGCCGTACATGGACAAAACGCAGATCAAAGACTTGGCCGACAAAGGGCACGAAGTAAGCTGCCACACCTGGGATCACCACAACGCCAAGAAATACACCGCCGCCGACTGGACGACGCAGGCCGTGGAGCCCAAGAAAAAGCTGGAAGACATTACGGGCAAACCCGTGAAGTATTTCGTCTACCCCTTTGGCCTCTGGAACCACGAAGCCGCCGCCGAGCTGCAAAAGCTGGGGTATCTGGCCTCGTTCCAGTTGTCGGAGAAAAAGCGCGACGAGCAATACCCGCTGCAAAGTGTTCGCCGCATCATCGCCAGCGGTTACTGGTCAGCCAAAACCCTCCGCAACAGCATGGTGGGGAGTTTCAAAGGGTAACCGTTTCTTTGCTAGTAAACGATAAGGTCCACTGTGGCTGGCGCATAAATAAGCTTGCGCCAGCCACAGTGGACCTTATCGTTTACTGCTACTTAGATGTTATGCTGTAAGCTCTTCTTGATCTCCTTCACCCGATCATTGAAGGTAAGCTCCTGAATATCGACGTCGGGCATTTTGGTGGCGTCGAGCAGGTCCATCACGGCGGGGTGGTGCGGGATGCGCTTACCCGTTTCGACGCTGATGTATTTCGAGGTTACCCAGAGCACATTCTTCAACTGCGCCTTGCGGTCGTCGGTCATGTAGTATTCGGTCACGGTGGTGTCTTCGTCGAAGAAAATTACCCGCGACATAATCCGCACCCACTCGCTGACGTAGGCCGGCCGCACGTAGGCGATCTGATGCTGATAGACGACCCAGCTCGATTTGTATTCGTGAAACAGCTGCGCCGGGGCAAAGCCGTAGAGCTTCGCCACCTGATCTTCACGGGCGTTGAAGTAGTAATCGAAATACTTGGCGTTGTTGAGGTGCTGCAACGGGTCGCAGTCCTGAAACCGAATAATCATTCGCGATTCGGTCTCGACCGGGTACGTCCGGCTTGGGTCACGTTGGAACATGATACTTTTCGCTGTCCAAGGCTCATTATCCAACGTGGCTGGCGCATTGGTCAGCCACGTTGGATAATGAGCCTTATCCCTGTTTACAGTTTTTCTAAAATCCGCTCCACCGATACCTCGTGGCCGATGCGGGCTTTCAGTTCGCTCACCGGCACCCGAATCTGCTCGGTAGTGTCGCGGTACCGGATAGTCACGGTGTCGTCTTCGAGTGTCTGGTAATCGACGGCGATGCAGAACGGCGTCCCGATCAGATCCTGGCGGGTGTAGCGTTTGCCAATGGCGTCGCGCTCTTCCATAATCACCCGGAACTCCGATTTCAGCGATTTCACAATCTGCTCGGCTTTCTCGGGCAGGCCATCCTTCCGCACGAGCGGGAACACGGCGGCTTTCACCGGTGCCAGAGCCGGGTGCAGCTTCAGGTACGTCCGTTCTTTCTGCTGCTCACCTTCGCCGACGGTCTCTTTCGTAAACGCGTTGCAGAAGGTTGCCAGGAAAAGCCGGTCAGCCCCTACTGACGTTTCCACCACGTACGGGATGTAGTTGCCGTAGGGTTTGCCCGTGGCAGGGTCAACGTCGTTGTCGAAGTACTGCTGTTTCTTTTTGCTCAGTTCCTGGTGGGCTTTCAAGTCGAAATCGGTACGCGAGTGAATACCCTCGATTTCGCGGAAGCCAAACGGGAATTTGTACTCGATGTCGACGGCCGCGTTGGCATAGTGGGCCAGCTTTTCGTGGTCGTGGAATTTCAGGCTGTCGGCGGGCAGGCCAATCGCCTGATGGAACCGCATCCGGGTTTCTTTCCAGCTGTTGTACCACTCCATTTCGGTGCCGGGGCGCACAAAATATTGCATCTCCATTTGCTCAAACTCGCGCATTCGGAAGGTGAACTGCCGCGCCACGATCTCGTTACGAAACGCTTTCCCGATCTGGGCAATTCCGAACGGAACGCGCATCCGGCCCGTTTTCTGTACATTCAGAAAGTTGACGAAAATCCCCTGCGCCGTTTCAGGGCGGAGGTAGATCGTGCTCGCGTCTTCGGCCACCGAACCCACCTGCGTCGAGAACATCAGGTTGAACTGACGTACCTCGGTCCAGTTTTGCGTGCCTGAGATCGGGCATTTGATGCCTTCGGCGATAATGAGGTTCCGAACGCCGTCGAGGTCTTCGGCACCCAGCAAGCGACCCATTTCTTCGAGCAGGGCTTTGCTGCGGGCTTCGTCGCCCGCATTGGCGTACTCTTCGGCTTTGGCTTCGAGAAGCTGGTCGGCCCGGTAGCGTTTCTTCGAGTCGCGGTTGTCGATCATCGGGTCGTTGAACGAATCCACGTGGCCCGACGCCTTCCAGGTGAGCGGGTGCATGAAGATGGCCGCATCGATGCCCACTACTTCGTCGTGCAGCTGGGTCATGGCCTTCCACCAGACCGTTTTGAGGTTATTTTTCAGTTCGACGCCGTTCTGACCGTAGTCATAAACGGCCTGAAGCCCATCGTAGATTTCGGACGACGGGAATACAAACCCATACTCTTTGGCGTGGGCAATGATGTCTTGTAGCGTGGTAGCCGGGGCGGCTGCTGGGTTGCTCGTCATAATGGCCGCAAAGATAGGCGTTCAGCGCATTAGAACGCTGAAAAGGGCAAACCTACAGATGTGCCCAAAATTCATTTAGTTTGTCGTCACGTACCCACCAACGCCGTAACGACCGCATCATGAAACGCATTCTGCAAGAAATTGCCGATTACTTTGCCATTGGCTATAACGAAGCCCGGGGCGTCTTGCTCCTGCTCCTGATCACGTTCTTCGTGCTGCTCGGCACGTTGCTGTACCGGCAGTTCTGGCCCGATACCAGTCGCGATACAACCGCCGCCGATCAGCGCAAACTGGATAGCCTGGTCGCGCTGATGCGAACCGAAGGCGCCGCCGACGAACAGCGTTTCCGCGAGCAGCGCCGACAGGGCTACGCCTCCCGCCGGGATGAGGACGCTACCACCGCCGAGCACTACCGGGAAGTGAAGCCGTTTCCGTTTGATCCCAATACAGTCAGCGTGGCGGGTTGGCAGCAATTAGGCCTGCCCCGATGGCTGGCCCAGCGCATCGACAAGTATCGTAGCAAAGGCGGGCGCTTCCGCAAGAAGGAAGATCTGCTGCGTATCTACGATTTCCCGCCCGAGGCCTACGAGCAACTGGAAGCCTATATCCAACTGCCTAACAACGTACCCAGCGCAACGCCGTCCAGCCCGAACGTAGCGGCAGGTAACGTACCTACCGGGGCGCCGCCCAGTAACGTACCCAGCCCCACGGCAACGGCAGCACCCACCCGCGAGCGATACACAAAACCAGTGCCGCAGCCCTTCGATATCAACACCGCCGACAGCACCCAGTTGATTGCGTTGAAAGGGATCGGTTCCAAAATAGCCGCCCGCATTCTACGCTTCCGCGATGATCACGGCGGGTTCGTTTCAACCGCTCAGTACGCCGAGATCTACGGCCTCGACTCCATCAATCTGGCGCAACTGACGACCTATGCCCGCATCCTGTCGCCGGTACGCAAAACGCCGATCAACACCGCTTCGGCGGCCGATCTGGATCGGTTTCCATTTCTGTCACGCCGGCAGGCCGAGGTGATCGTCAACTACCGCAACCAACACGGCGCCTACACCTCGCCCGAATCGCTCAAAGCCGTCCGCATCCTCGACGCCCGCACAATCGAGCGTCTTACGCCTTATCTGGTGTTTTGATGGTACCTGTCATTGGTGGTCGTTGCTTGTCATCCGCTGAAAGAAGCAAGTAATGACCACCAATGACAATGAATGACAATCACCTAACAAAAAAGACCCTGCCGGTGAAAGCAGGGTCCAATGATCAAGTTACGGTACGATTGGTTTGGGTATTCGTTTACGCGTGATACTTGATTGGCGTAGTAATGGCGGGTACCAAGTATCGGTTACTCACTTTTTCTGTTACGGCATTTACTTTAAACTGGTTACGGCAGACGCGGAATCACTAATAAAAACGCAATACGGTTTTTTTCCTGGGCCAAAAGGTTGGTAACCCGCTGGTCATGAACGCACCGATTGGCTTGTTGGCCAACAGTTGAAATTGTTTCTCAACAGAAGGGATGGTAGCAGTTGTCTGTTTACCAACCTCCCGGTACAATTCGTCACCTAGCATTGACGACAGCAAAACGAATTGATCAATGTTCATAGTTAATGGTATCTCATAAAGGTTATGCAAAGTTCTACAGACTTAGCAGACTATCCAAGTATTACCACAAATTGTTACTAAATTTTAATGTAAAAACTACTCAATTATTAATCAGATCCGGCCGTGTAGTTACTGAAAATATGCTATTTGATTCATGAGACGCATAAAATGGGTCGAGGTAACGTACCGTAAAAATTAATTTTGCTTAACTCCAATCTGCTGGGCAGCCCGCTGAGCGGGGAAATAGGAGATCAAAAAGGTGACGAAAATCACCACCGCGCCGGTCAGCACGATGTCTTCGGACCGGACCCGTACGGGATAGGCACTCACGATAGACGAGGGGGTTCCGAAGCCAACCAGCCCGTAAGTCTCCTGCAAATAACAGAGCAATAGCCCCAGCGCTAGCCCGACCACGGCCCCGGTCAGCGAGATGATGGCCCCTTCAGTCAGAAAGATGCGCCGGATAAGTGACGGTGCCGCGCCCATCGCGCTCATGATGACGATGTCCTGTTTCTTTTCAAGCGCCAACATGGAGAGCGAAAAGAACGTATTGATGCTGGCAATCAGGATGATAAAAGCGAGCGTAATACTGACAAATATTTTTTCGTAGCTGATTGCCCGAAACAGGTCACGGTTCAGCTCGTCGCGTGTACTAACCACCAGGCTTTGAGGCAGTTGCTCCTGAATTGCCTCTTTCACAGCCTGCTCATCGGCATCGGGCGTCAGTTGCATTTCCAGCGACGAATAGTCATCGGGGCCATAACCCAACAACTCGCGGGCGGCGGCCAGCGGGATCAGAACAAGGTCATTGTAGTTGGCGGCTTCGATAAAAAATACGCCCGACACGCCCAGTTGCTGTTGACGAAACGACTCGGGCGACAGCGACGAGAGCCGTTTGCCACGCTCCGGATAAAACAGTTCGAGCGGCGTCAGGATATCCTCGGGTGAGATGGTCAGTTCGTTACGCACGCCCTCGGCAATGATGGCAAAGTTGTAGCCGTTCTGCCGCAACACCAGTCGGCCTTCTACCAAGATCGAGTCAAGTTGATGGCGTTGCAGGTACGTGCTGTCGACGCCCTTGATGCGCACTACCGTCTGCCCGTCGGCATAGCGCGCCAGCGCATTATCGGCGGCCACGGTAGTGAGTAGTTGTACGCCCGGCACCCGACGTAGTTTGACGATCGTCGACGCCGGCATGGTGAACCGCTTTCCCGTCGTTGGCAGCACCGATAAATCTGACTCGAACGACTTAAAAATCTGGCGGTTCAGTTCCTCCATCCCGTTGAAAACCGATAGCACGACAACGAGCGCCATCGTGCCCACGCCCACACCCAGCATGGCCAGAATGGAGAGATAGCTAATAAAACTCCGCTTGCGCCGCGAAAAAAAATACCGCCGGGCAATGAAAAAAGGAAGGGTCATGCGTGTGAATGTACAATGGACGATGCAACATGAACAATGGAGCGGGTCAACACTCCATTGTTCATAGTCATGACTGACTACTCCTTGTCATCGTCTGTTGCGGGCGGGATAACCAGGCCGGCGAAAAGCTTGTCCATCTTGTCGGCGTACTCAGCCGTATCATCGATGTAAAATTGAAGATCAGGCACAATACGCAGTTGGTGCCGCACCCGTTCGCCCAGCAGCTGCCGGATCGACCGCCCTTTTTCCTCGACGGCTTCCAGCAGCAGCTGCTTGTTTTTGGCCGCCAGAAAACTCAGGTATACGCGGGCAATGCCCAGATCGGGCGAGACCCGCACGTTGGTGACGGTGATGAACGCCCCGTTGAAGGCATGCGGCAACTCGCGCTGAAAAATTTCGCTCAGGTCTTTCTGTAGTTGGCGAGCTACCTTTTGCTGTCGTTTCGATTCCATAGGGCAAATATCCGTAATTTCGCTCTGCAATAGTTTTCGGTTTCTAGTTTGTGTGTTTTCAGTTGTCACGTCGACAGATAACCTGTCGATTGCAACAGACCGGAAAACGCACCCACTTTACATTGAAAACACGTTGCTAAGTCAACTCATTTCTGCCTTCGTAAGTTGCTCAGCTTTTTCCGCTCTTTCGCACCCTACCAATATATCAGCCTGCTGGTGGTGCTTTCGCTGATCCGGTTCCCGTTGTTGATTGCGCCTCCCCCCCTGCTCATTCCCGAACTGAACTGGATGCTGGTTGGCGAACAGATGCGGCAGGGCTATACCCTGTACAGCGACATCTGGGATAGCGTCAGCCCGTTTTCGGCGGGCGTCTATTGGCTCATTGATCTGGCCGTGGGGCGATCGCAGGGGGCCTACTGGTTTCTGGCTACTGCCCTTTCCGTATTCCAGATCGTTTATTTTAACTACGTCATGAACGCGCGCGAGGTATTTCCTGAGCGCTCCTTCTGGCCCGGCCTGATCTACGCCCTGTTTCTGAACCTCTCGTTCGACTGCACCACGCTCTCGCCCATGCTGCTGTCGACGACGTTTCTGCTGCTGGCTTTTGGCTCGCTGGTGAAGCAATTGGGGCGGCAGGGCGCTACCGACGAAGTGTTTGAGATGGGCGTCTACGTGGGCATAGCGGCATTGTTTTACCTGCCCTCGGCCCTGTTCATCATCTGGGCCTCGTTCTCGCTGCTATTCTTCACGGGAGCAACCCTGCGGCAACATTCGCTTACGCTCTTTGGCTTTGCGTTCCCCATCCTCTTGGTGGTGCTGTACTACTACCTCAACAACACGCTCGACGATTTTAACCGCAACCTGCTCACGTCGGTCTTTCGCGTTCGGCAGTATGACCTGAGTGATTTCAAGACACTTGTCATCTCCCTTATTGTGCCGCTCACGGTGGGCGTATTTGGCTTTCTGAGTCTATTTAACAGTGTTAACCGGTACGTCAACTTCCAGCAACGTACCCAGCAGATTATGTTGCTCTGGGTGATTACGGCCGTGCTGACCATCCCGCTCATGCCGTTTCTGGCCCCGATGCTATTCCTCTCGTTTGTACCACCGATGGCCTTTTTTGCGGTGCACTATTTCGCCAACGTACGACGGGTGTGGCAGCGGGAACTGCTTTTTCTGCTGGTCTTTCTGCTGATGGTGGGGGTCTTTTACCAGGGCGCAATTGGGTTGCTTCCGGGCGTCGAAGTAGGGCGGCTCAGCAGCCTGCGCGTGAAGTCGTCAACAATCCCAGGCCGGATTCAGAACCAGAAACTATTGATCATCGACGAGGATATCAGCGGCTACCGGTACAACCGCCCCGCCACGCCATACCTCAACTGGGACCTGGCCAAGTACGACCTCCGCAACCTCGACAGCTACGACGCGGTGATCAATGTATTCGATCATTTTCGGCAAGATCCGCCCGATTTCATCGTCGACCGGCAGCAGGTGGTTCCTAAACTGTTCGAGCGGGCACCGGCGTTGGGGGCGCAATACAAACCCACGGAGACGGCCGGTATCTACGAACGGATCAACCGGTAGATTCACCAGCGGGCAACGCGAATGACCGCTGTGCCCCGGCCCCCTTTTAAGTGGCATTTGGGTTTTCTGAAACCTGACTATATCGATTTGGTAAGTGAATAAAACTCAAATCGTAAAATCAGCGTTATACTCCTCCGGCAATGCCGGATTCGGACAACGATACCTATAGTTTATGGAACAATTGAATGCCCCTTCACCCAACACTACCCCGCAGGAAGTAAACACGGGCCCTGGCTCGAAAGAAACGACGCACCGTTCTGAAGCGCAGAGTACGACCCAGATTGAAAAGGAATTACCCAAACGCGACGAACTGCTGCTGACCCCCGATGAACAGCGCATCAAAGAAGCCTTCAAAGACCGGAACTGGAACGAGGTAAAGACTGCTGATTCGTGGGTTATTTTTAAAGTAATGGCCGAGTTTGTGGAAGGCTTCGATAAGCTGGCCCAGATTGGTCCATGCGTGTCTATTTTCGGCTCGGCCCGCACCAAACCCGATAACCCGTATTACACGATGGCCGAAGAGATTGCCGCCAAACTGGTGCGGCACGGCTACGGCGTGATCACGGGCGGGGGGCCGGGTATCATGGAGGCTGGTAACAAAGGCGCTTTCGAGCAGGGCGGCAAATCGGTTGGCCTCAACATAAAACTCCCCTTCGAGCAACACAGCAACATTTACATCGATCCCGATAAAAACATCAACTTCGATTTCTTCTTTGTTCGGAAGGTGATGTTCGTCAAATACGCCCAGGGGTTTGTGGTGATGCCGGGTGGTATGGGTACGTTGGATGAGCTTTTCGAAGCCCTCACGCTGATCCAGACTAAAAAAATTGCCCGCTTCCCGATTGTGCTGGTTGGCAAAGCCTACTGGCAAGGCCTCATCGACTGGATCATGGACGTGATGCTTGGTCAGGAACACAACATCAACCCGGAAGACATGAAGCTCATCAGCCTGGTGGACACCCCCACCGAAGCCGTGAAAGTCATCGATGATTTCTACGACAGATACCTGATGAAACCCAACTTCTGATCATTGCAGCTTCATCACAAAACCAATCGCTTCAAAATAGAGAGGCTCGGTTCATTACCGGGCCTCTCTGTTTTGCCAATAAATGAGCTACCTGAAGGCGTAGACTTCGTAGCCGTTCACAGGTACAGCGTTGGGGTCAACTTCGCTACGTACCCAGGCTGTACGTGTAGGTCTGCTCGGGGCCGCCTTGTTCGTCTTTCACGACCACGCGGGCAACAATGCCCTTCTGTTGGTCTACCGCAGCGGCTTCTCGGGCCAGCCGAACCGCTTCTGACTGGGTTGGATGAAACTCGAAGAAAGGAAATCGTTTGTCGCTATCGGTTAGCTGTATTCCCCACTTTTGCATACTCGAAAACAATTCGACCGTATACACTTTCTGCCTCATAAGTATCTACTGTTAAACTTAGCAGACGAAAGTAGCGAACTCTACTTACTTATTACACACCATAACTAGTTTTAATAAAAGCTTAATTACTTAGTTAACGTTTGAGTATGCCTGTATGAATCGTAAGCTGTTCAACAGACGGCGAATGTGTTTATACGTACCTGTCACTCACCGATGAGCGTCAGCACCAGGGTTCTTGCCCCACCCCGGTTCCGGTGTTCGCAGAGGTAAATGCCCTGCCACGTACCCAGGTTCAGTTGGCCATCGGTCACGGGTACCGAAACCGAGCTCCCTAACAATGAGGCTTTCAGGTGGGCAGGCATATCGTCGCTGCCTTCGTAGTCGTGCTGGTAGTACGGAGCGTTCTCGGGCACCATCTTATTGAAATGCGCCTCAAAGTCGTGCCGCACCGTGGGATCGGCGTTTTCGTTGATGGTCAGGCTGGCCGATGTGTGTTGTATAAACACGTGCAGCAGCCCCGCCCGCACCGAGCGCAGGGTCGGTAAAGCCCGCTCCACTGGTGCCGTGATCAGGTGAAAACCGCGCGGATAAGCGGGTAACCGGAGCGTTGTCTGGTACACCATGCTGAGAAGATGACGGCCTGATCCTTAATAGAAGAAGGGGAAAGTAATGGCCAGGTACGTTAGCCCCGATGTATTTCTGAACCGATTGTTGCCGTCGACCTTGTTCGTAACCGAGGTAGTATACTCTGTCGACAGCCATTGGTAACCCACTTTCACGGCCATTCGCTGGCTGACGTGCGCTCGGGCAAATACCTCCGTAGCCAGCGTACCGTAGCTGTTGTCGCCCAGCAATTGCAGATTGACCCGCGACGGCTTGGCCGACTGATCGGCGTAGGCACCCTGAAACGTTGTCATCAGTGAATCGGCTCCTGAAGCGGTCTGCCCCCGGTAGTAATAACCGTTCTGCGACAGGTACCGCCCGGTACGGGTACGGCCGATCGTCATACCAAGTAGGTCGGCACTGGCGCCGATTTCCAGAAACCGGTACCGGAACTGCGCCCGAATGCCAAAATTGAACGACGTATTTGAGGCCGACGCCATGCGCAGGGTGTCGATCTGGTTGAGCTTGTAGGGAGCACCGATGGCGTAAATCCCCGTTCTGCCCCGCGACAATTCAGCAGGCGCCGTAATGTAATCGATGTTGCTGGCGTAGTTGGTACGGAAGGTGGCCGTCCAGCCGATCGCAAATGATTTGCTTTTGGTGATGTTCAGCAGTTGGTAGTAGCTCAGCGATGGGCTCACCTGATTCTGGCGAAAGCCTACGCCCACATCCATGCCCGAGTTGATTCGGCTCGAAACCGGCCCCTGATACTGGGCAATGCTGTGTGTGGTAATGAGACAGAAGAGGATGGCGGTGATTTGTTTCATGCACATAAAAAAGTCAGAGGCTCGTGAGAACCTCTGGCTTGGCTGTAGTTGACGGCAAAGATAGGACGGTGACGTCAGAAAATCGGGCCGTTACCTCACCGGCTCAAAGTTAGACGCTTGTTTCAGGGTCCGTTCGTTGCCGGTTTCTGGATCGTTGTAGGTGTAGTCACCCACTTCGATGCTTACCTGTTTCCCCTTCAATTTGTTTGTATCCAGCTCATCGTCAGCGCTGACTTTAACGCCCGCCGCCTGGCACAAATTCAGGATAATCGGCATACCCGCAGGCGAGCTATAGAACCGTTGGGTCACGAAGCCCTCTTCGTTTTCCATGCGACAGGCAAAGTAGGGAATACCTTTGTATTCGCTGGTGCCTTCGTCGATCTGCGTGATCTCGACCGTGTGGCGTCCATCCGTCAGAAACGGTTTATCGAGCCCTTCTTCGACTTTAATCTTCATCTGCGTTGAGTTTTGCGTTGTACATTTAGTAACGCAAACGGCCCCCGGTGTGTTAACCCAGACACAAGCCTGTTTATGTATTCGTTGCCCGGCCGGGCGAGTTAAGCCAGGTCAATTAGGCAGGCTTACCAACGGGTTGTTTGTTGTTTATTTCGACGCATGAAACGCATCTGCCTGATTCACTGGCTCTTTATTTTTTTAGCTTTCCCTGCGATGGCCCAACAGCCGACGCAGGCAGTACTGTATCGCTTTGTTATTACGGAAGTACCCGCCAATACCCCCCACGATGCCACGCTGTATTTAACCGGTAATTTTACCAAGTGGAACTCGGCCCCGCCCGATTACCGGTTTAAAAAGCAACCCGACGGCACCTACCAGGTGTTTATGCGCAGTGACCTGCCCCGCATCGAGTATAAGGTCACCCGCGGCGACTGGACCTCGGTGGAAGGGCGTGGCAACGGCAAGGTGCGCCCAAACCGGGTGTTGTTTCGCAACGAAGTTTCGCGGCAACCTCACGACGTCGACATCCATATACAGAGTTGGGAAGACCTATCCGGTACGTTCGAGTTTTTTTCGCTCTATGACCTGTTGTTGCTATTTTCGGTCTTTCAGGGCCTGTTGCTGATCATCACCATTCCGAGCATTCAGAATTACAACCGCCCGGCCAATCGCTGGCTGGTGTTGCTGCTGGGCCTTACGTCGGTGCTGCTGCTGATGCGCTTCGTTGGCACCAACCGCAACGTGGCGCAGGCCTACGCCAAGCTACAGCTCCTCCCCGACCTGCTGCTGTTCTTATACGCGCCCATCTTTTTCATCTACCTACGTAAACTGCTGTTCAACACCAATCGCCCGGCGGCTGGCTGGTGGCGGCATTTTCTGCCCGCTGTGTTGCAGGTGGCCATCTACATGCCGTTTCTGCTGACCGACAACAAAGAATTGCAGTTGAAGATGGTAAACCACGATCCCTGGCTACAGGGCGTGTTTCTGGGGGTTGGGCTGCTGGGGCTGATCTATAATAGCATTTACTGGTGGCTCTGCCGCCGGGCTATCACCGCCTACCGCGAGCACTACCAGATGACCCAGTCGACCGAGCATCAGGTGCACTATCTGAATGCGGTACTGGCTTTGCAGGCGGTGTGCTTGGGGTTATGGGCCTTCTTTTTCGTGCTGGTGGGTATAGGTAGCGCCGCCGACCTCGATATTCTGGAAATCGCCGGTACCAACGTCGACATCATCTGGCTCACATTCTCCAGCATTATCTTCCTGCTGGGTTATTATGCCATTCACCAGCCCGAAATCTTTAAACTGCCCGACACCCAGCACCTCCCGCTGCTCGAAGAGACCACCGAACCCGGCCAGCCTGCAACGGAGCTTGTTGCCGAACCGGCAGGCAACGTACCTGCGGCTACGCCGACTAGCAAGGCAGCCGCATCCGAACCCACCGAAACCCTGCTGGAACTGAAGCAGCAGGTCGACGCCTTCATGCGCCGCCACAAGCCTTACACCAACCCCAACCTGACACTAGCCGAGCTGGCACTGCGCATGAAGCTGCCGCCTCACGTGCTGTCCAAAGTGATCAACGAAGGGTATCAAAAGAACTTTTTCGACTTTATCAACCAACTACGGATTGACGAGTTGAAAACCCGGCTCAACGATCCTCGTTTCCGGTCCTACACGCTGCTGAGTATGGCCTTCGAAGTAGGCTTCAATTCAAAGACGGCCTTCAACCGGTCGTTCAAGAAATTGACCAACCAGACGCCCAGCGAATACATGCACACCCACCCCAGTGGCGTTACTATAATTGATGAATAGCCTACAAATCACGCTTTGACTGTAGGAACGGTGTTCCATATTCTTAAAACGGAACATGGCATTATCTGCCTAATCTATTAATAATCAATACTATATATATCAATAAACGAACTAACGCCCACGACTGCTAGTCTGGTGTAATCTGGCACGACAGGCCTGCTGGTGAATAGTAATTTTGTTAGATAAAGTTGGCTCAGCCCCTGGGCAAGAGCCAACTTCTCAGTCCAATCTAACAATTAATAGTTCATTTCATGAATAACCTCTCTATCAGAAGGTTTTCATCAGCGGCACTGCTCAACGGCCTGAAGTCGATGATTGCCTTACTGCTGCTGGTGTTTTCGGGGATGCATCCGGCCCTTGCACAGGACCAGACCATCACCGGTACAGTTGTCGAAACCGATGGTACACCGCTGCCGGGCGTAACGGTTGCTCTCAAAGGCACCACACGCGGCGCCAACACCGACGCTACGGGGTCGTACCGCATCGTAGCGCCTGCCAACGGCGTACTGGTTTTCAGTTTTGTCGGCAAAAAACCGCTGGAGATCTCAATCGGCAACAAAACGGTCGTCAATGCGAAACTGGAAGACGATTCCAAATCGCTTCAGGAAGTGGTCGTGACCGGCTACGGCACGCAACGGCGCAAAGACCTGACGGGTTCGATCGCGTCGATTTCGGCCGAAGACTTTCAGAAAGGAAATATCGTAGCCCCCGAGCAGCTGATCGCTGGTAAACTCGCCGGGGTGTCGATTACGCCGCCGAGCGGTCAGCCGGGTGGCGGTAGCCAAATCCGGATCCGGGGTGGTTCATCGCTCAACGCCAGCAACGATCCGCTCGTGGTGATCGACAACGTACCTGTCGACAACAGCAACGTATCGGGTGCTGCCAACGCCCTCAGCCTCATCAACCCGAACGATATCGAAACCATGACGGTGCTGAAAGACGCCTCGGCTGCCGCTATCTACGGGTCACGGGCCGCCAACGGCGTTATCCTGATCACAACGAAGCGGGGCCAATCAGGTGCGCCGCGCGTTAGCCTCAGCCTCCAGGGGTCGGTATCGCAGATCAGCAAGAAGCTGCCGGTCCTGACGGGCGACCAATACCGCGCGCTGCTCAACGACAATTCGGCGGAAGCCAATTTTGCCAACGCCGATCAGCGCAAACTGCTGGGTACCGAAAACACCGACTGGCAGGATCAGATTTATCGCACCAGTTTCAGCAGCGATAACAACGTAAGCGTGAGCGGTTCGGCCAAAAACATGCCGTACCGGGTATCCTACGGGTATTCAACGCAGAACGGTATCCTGAAGACGTCGAACTTCCAGCGGAATTCGGTATCCCTGAACCTGTCACCCCGCCTGCTCAACAACAACCTGCGCATCGACCTGAACGCCAAAGGCTCGATCATCAGCAACCGGTTTGCCGATCAGGGTGCTATCGGTGCCGCCGTGAGCTTCGACCCCACCAAGCCTGTATTGAGCGGCAATAACAACTTCGCGGGTAAGTACGAGTGGCTCGACCCCACAACCGGCCGCCCCAACACGCAGGCGACCCGCAACCCGCTGGGCCTGCTGTATGACAAAGAAGACCGCAACAACGTAAACCGCTTCATCGGTAATGCGCAGTTCGACTACAAAATCCCGGTAGTGCCGGGTCTGCGAGCCAACCTGAACCTGGCCCTCGATCTGTCGTCGACCAAAGGCACGATTTTCGTGCCTACCTATGCCGCCGCCGGTTACGGCCGTGGATTTGGCCGTCCGGGTATCACGGGCGACCTGAACAACACGGGCGGTACCAACAACCAGTACAGCCAAACGCGCGACAACAAGACGCTGGAGTTCTACCTGAACTACGCCCGTGACCTGACTGCCATCCGCAGCCGGTTTGATTTGACGGGCGGTTATTCGTACCAGGATTTTATCCGCGATACGCCAACGTACCCAGACAATCTCGCTAACGGGCAGCAACTGAACCCCGCTGGCGTTCCTGGCTACACGCAATACACGCTGCTGGGCTTCTTCGGCCGCCTGAACTACACGCTCAACGAGAAATACGTACTGACGGCTACGTTGCGCCGCGATGGCACCTCACGCTTCGGCCCGGATGCCCGTTGGGGCTGGTTCCCGTCGGTTGGAGCCTCATGGAGCATCAAGGATGAGAGCTTCCTGCGCAATTCGAAAACCATCTCGGCCCTGAAACTGCGCCTTGGTTACGGCGTAACGGGTCAGCAGGATATTTCGAACCTGACTAACGACTACTCGTACCTTCCGCGCTACACCATTTCGGACCCCACGGCGCAGTATCAGTTTGGCAACACGTTTGTCCGGACGCTGCGGGCCGAGGGCTACGACGCCAACCTGAAATGGGAAGAAACACAATCGATCAACGCCGCTATCGACTACGCGCTCTTCAACGGTCGTATCTCGGGTAGCCTCGATTTCTACGAGAAGAAAACCAAAGACCTGCTGGCCGTTGTGCCGGTACCCGCTGGCTCGAACCTGACCAACCAGATTCTGACCAACGTAGGGAACCTGCAGAACCGGGGTGTCGAATTCCTTATCAACACCACGCCGATTCAGCGCGAGGGCCTCTCGCTCGACGTAGGATTCAACATCACCTACAACGAGAACAAGATCACCAACCTCTCGCGCGTGCCCGATCCGAACAACCCGGGTATCCTGGTGGGTGGCATCGAAGGCGGTACGGGCAACACCATCCAGATTCAATCGGTAGGTTACCCGACCAACTCGTTCTACGTCAATCAGCAGGTGTATAATTCGGCGGGCAAACCCATCGAGGGTGTGTATGTCGACCTGAACAACGATGGGCAGATCAACATCAACGACCGGTACCGCTACCAATCGGCCAACCCGAAAACGTTTATGGGTCTGACCTCGCAACTGACGGCGGGCCGATTTACGGCAGGTTTTGTGCTGCGGAGCAACCTGGGCAACTACGTGTACAACAACGTACGGTCCAACAAAGGCACGTACCAGAGCCTGGTTAACTCGCTCGGCTTCCTGTCGAACGGGTCGACAAACCTGCTCGACACGCGGTTCCGTAACCAGCAGTTTTTCTCGGATTATTACGTAGAGAATGCCTCGTTCCTGCGCATGGATAACCTGACGTTTGGCTATAATCTGGGCCGGGCGGGCATCGTCCGCAACCTGCGTCTGAATGCTACCATCCAGAACGTATTCGTGATCACGAAGTATACGGGCCTCGATCCTGAGATTGCCGGGGGTATCGACAACAATTTCTACCCCCGCCCCCGCACGGCGTCGCTTGGCATCAACCTCGACTTCTAAAACAAGACTTTCTCCATGTTTAAGTACACCATAAAAGTAGGCGCGCTGGCAGTCCTGATGGCCACAGCAACCGCCTGCGTCAATGACCTCGACCGGACGCCGAAATACGACGTAACCTCGGCCTCGGTCTATAATGATGCGGCCAATTACAAATCGGTACTGGCCAAACTATACGCCGTTCTGTCGGTAAGCGGACAGCAGGGACCTGCCGGTAAACCCGACATCTCGGGTATCGACGAAGGAACGTCGAACTACATGCGTCTGCTGTGGAAATTGCAGGAACTGCCGACTGACGAAGCCAAGATTGCCTGGAATGACGCCACGATTCAGGACATCAACAAGATCACCTGGTCGTCGAGCGACGGGTTCGTAACGGCGATGTACAACCGGATTTTCTACATGGTGGCCCTCGCCAACGAGTTTATCCGCGAAACCACCGACGAAAAACTCAGCAGCCGCAGTATCAGTGGGCAAGCAGCTACCGACGCCCGCACCTACCGGGCTGAGGCTCGTTTTCTGCGCGCGCTGGCTTACTACCATGCCGTCGATATGTTCGGCAGCGTGCCGTTCGTGACGGAGGCCGATGCGCCGGGTGCCTTCCAGCCCCGCCAGGCTACACGGGTTGAGTTGTTCAACTACGTCGAAGGCGAGCTGAAAGCGATCGAAACCGAACTGGCCGCGCCGGGTAGTGGTGAGTATGGCCGCGCCGACCGCGCCGCTGCACAGGCCTTGCTGGCCCGCCTGTACCTGAACGCACAGGTGTATACCGGCACGGCACGCTACGCCGACGCCATCACGTACGCCAAGAAGGTAATCGACGCGGGTAAATACACCCTCGACGCCAACTACGCGAACCTGTTCCTAGCGGACAACAACACCTCGAAAGAGATCATTTTCCCGATCACTTTCGACGGCACACGTACCCAGACCTACGGCGGGATGACCTTCCTGGTCCACGCCTCGGTGGGTGGCAGCATGCCGATCAATCAGTTTGGCGTCGATGGTGGCTGGGCCGGTATCCGCTCCACCAAAAACCTCAACGACCTCTTCCCCGATCTGACCGGCACGGCCGACAAACGGGCGATGTTCTACACGGCGGGTCAGGAGCGCGAGATCACCGACCTGGGCAATTTCGCCAATGGCATCGCGGTCACCAAGTACAAAAACATCACATCGAGCGGCAGCGCTGGCTCGTCGCTGACGTTCATCGATACCGACTTCCCGCTGTTCCGGCTGGGTGAAATGTACCTCATCTATGCCGAAGCCGTGCTGCGCGGCGGTGCGGGCGGCGACGTACCCACGGCGCTCAACTACGTGAACCTGCTGCGTACCCGCGCCAAAGCAACGCCGGTATCGAGCCTCAATCTCGATCAGGTCTTGCAGGAACGGGGCCGAGAATTGTATTGGGAAGGCCTGCGCCGCTCGGACCTGATCCGGTACGGCCGGTTTACGGATAACACCTACGTGTGGCCGTGGAAAGGCGGCGTCGCCAATGGCCGTGGCGTCGATGCGAAGTACAACCTGTACCCCATCCCCGCCTCGGATCTGGTTGCCAACCCCAACCTGAAACAGAATACCGGCTACTAATCGCGTTTGGTGTTTGGCGTTACGAGGTTGTAACGCCAAACACCAGATCTTAGACCTCAAACGAAGTTAAAACCATGTTTAGATCATTACAGAAGATAGCCCTGTTTGGCGTTGCCATTGGGCTTCTGACGGCCTGCCAGAAGGAAGGGGAGCAGGTCGTGTTGCCCGATGCGCCGAGTGCCAGCATTACGGCCACGCCCAGTTCCATGACCGTGGCACCTGACCGCACGAACCTGACGGGCACCGCGCTGACGATGCGCTGGAACGCGGTAAACTACGGCGCTACCGTTCCCGTTCGCTATGTCGTGCAGTTCGATAAGAAAGGAGGCAATTTTGCCGCCCCGGCCGAGATTTCAGCCGCCAACAGCACCAGTGTGGCCATTAGCAGCGCCGATATGAACAAAGCGCTGGTTCAGCTAGGCATTGCGCCCGGCACAACGGGGCAGGTCGATGCACGCGTGAAGTCAGAAATCGTCACCATTCCGGATCGAGCCAATGTGAAGGCGTCTTACTCGCCCACCCTGACCCTGACGGGCACGGCGTTCACCAACACAACGTACCTGTACGTACCTGGCGACTACCAGGGCTGGGCCCCCGACAAAGCCCCCCGGCTGACCTCGCCCAACGGCGATGGTATGTATGAAGGCTACGTATACTTCTCGAAGGCTTCGCCATTCAAGCTTACGTCGGCCCCCGACTGGAATCACACCAATTACGGCACGGGTGGCACGGGTAAACTGTCGACTACGGGCGATAACCTGACCATAACCGAAGCGGGCTACTACCGCATCGAGGTTGATCAGAACAAACTCACCTGGAAAGCCACCAAAACGCAGTGGGGCGTCATTGGTGCCGCAACACCCAAAGGTTGGGACGCCAGCACCCCGATGACGTTCGACCCAACGACCAACACCTGGAAAGTGGATGTTGCGTTGAAAGCCGATGAACTCAAGTTCCGGGCAAACGACGCCTGGGACATCAACCTCGGCGATAATAAACCGGCCAACGGTTTCCTGACGTACGGGGGTGAAAATATCAAAGTGGCCACAGCGGGCACCTACACACTGACGCTCAACCTCAACGAGTACGGCAAATACACGTACTCACTGACTAAGAAGTAACCGACTTTTATTACTAACCTATGTTACAAAGCTCGCCGGGCCAGTTGCTCGGCGGGCTTTTTTGTGCCTCTCGTGTGCCTGAAAACCGTCGATAAACGGGGCTGGGTACGTGCACTGGGTTGCGCCAGGTACGTTAGCTTGGGGGCGTCTACGGCCCTATCTTTGTGGCATGGCCCTTCCCTCCTACGCCGCCCGTGTTCGCGACGGCCTGAACTTCGCCAGCAAACTGACGCCCCGCCGCATGGCCAATGCCCTGCGGGTGCTCACCAGTTTTTACGCCTCCCGGCGAAGTGGCCTGCCCGAGCAGCGTGGTCTGCCGGTATCGCTGTCGGTAGAGCCAACGACCTCTTGCAACCTCCGTTGTCCGGAATGCCCCAGCGGCCTGCGTTCATTTACCCGGCCAACGGGTATGCTGGGTGATGCGCTCTTCAAACGGACCATCGACGAACTGCACGACACGCTGCTGTACCTGATTTTCTACTTCCAGGGCGAGCCGTACCTGCACCCGCAGTTTCTGGAACTGGTGCGCTACGCCGCCGACCGGAAGATATACACCGCCACCAGCACCAACGCCCACTACCTCACCGACGACAACGCCCGCAAAACAATCGAGTCGGGGCTGGACCGGCTTATTATTTCTATTGACGGCACCACGCAGGACGTTTATGAGCAGTATCGGGTGGGGGGCAAACTGGAGAAAGTACTTGAAGGCACCCGCAACCTGATGCGCTGGAAACGCGAACTAAACTCGCGCACGCCGCATGTGATCTTCCAGTTTCTGGTGGTGCGGCCCAACGAGCACCAGATTGCCGAGGTGCACGCTCTGGCCCGCGAGTTAGGCGTCGATGAGGTAAAGCTGAAGACCGCCCAGATTTACGACTACGAACACGGCTCCGACCTGATGCCCACCCTCGAGCGGTATAGCCGCTACGCCCCCAAGCCCGATGGCACCTTTGGCATCAAAAACGCCCTGCTCGATCATTGCTGGCGGATGTGGCACTCGTGCGTGATGACCTGGGATGGCCGCATCGTGCCCTGTTGCTTCGATAAAGACGCCGACCACCAGCTGGGTACGTTGCAGGAGCATAGTTTTCGTGAAGTTTGGTTCAGCGACGCCTACCGCCGCTTTCGCCAGACGCTCATCCAAAGCCGCGCCGAGATCGAGATGTGCCGTAACTGCACCGAGGGCGCCAAAGTTTGGGCCTAAGAAGGCTTCCGCCGTCATTTGGATTGGTTGTCATTTGGCTACGCCGTCATTCATAGTCATTTATTGTTTTTTACAACGAATGACTATAAATGACGGCGTAGCCAAATGACAACCAATGACAGCGTAGCCCTTAATACCCCGGATTCTGGGTCAACGTAGCCTGATCCCCTTTCTTGCTGTTCAGGATTTCCTGAATCGGGATGGGAAAGTACTCGTGCTTGCCTTTCACAAACGTCACCCCTTTCAGGTACGACCGCTTGCTGGCTTCAGTGGCGTAATAGGCATTCAGCGTCTGGTCGGCAATGCCCCAGCGCACGAGGTCGAACCGGCGGTGGCCTTCCATGCCAAACTCCAGCCGTTGCTCGAACTGAACAGCCTTGCGCGCCGTGGCTTTGTCGGTCCAGGGCGTATCATACGTTTTGATGACATAGTTGGCGGCCGCTTTTCCGTCGGCCGTTTTCACGAACCCATCGGGATTGGCAGCGCGCTGCCGAATCTGGTTGACGTATGCACGCGCTTTGTTCAGGTCGCCGACTTCCACCTCAACCTCAGCCAGCCAAAGCAGCACGTGGCTGTAGCGGATCATCCGGTAGTTGTTGGCGTTAAGGCGGGCATTACCGGCGAAGGTGTTTGTCCCCACATCCGAACGGTACATCACGTGTTTTTTCGGTGAATAAGGCCCACCGTAGGCCTGATCGCGCACATAGGCTTTGCCAGGGTGAACGCCCCAGTCGAGGTAGGGAATACCGCGGCGGCCAACCGTCCAGTCGAGCCGGGGGTCAACCGGGCCCGCGTAGGGTGTAAACGGCGCCGTCGATTCGATATTCTGGTCGCTGGTTACGTCGGTTGCGTTGAACGTGTCGAGCAGGGGCAGGCCATTGTCGTTGGTTTTAAACGCATTGACGAGGTTCTGCGACGGCTGGAAAAAGCCGCAGCAGGTAGTAACGCCACCGCCGCCGTAGGGGTAGTTGAGCGTCGAACCAATGTTCCCGTTTTCACCACCCGACGCCCCGTCGTTGACTGAATACTGCACCTCGAAAATCGACTCGGCGTTGTTGTTGGTCACCGCTTTGAAGTTGTCGTGGTAACGGTCCATCAGCTTATACTGGCCGCTGGCCACGATGGCTTCCAACAGGGGTTTTGCCTCGGCGGGCTTTTGCTGAAACAGATACGCTTTGGCCAATGTCGCCGCCGCCGCCCATTTCGATACCCGGCCGGGCTGGGTTTGCTTAGCCGGCAGTACGTCGTAGGCTGCTTTCAGGTCAGCCACAATGTTGGGCCAGATGTCGGCCGTGTTGGTGAGTTTCGTGCTTTCGAGGTCGTTTGGGTTGTATATCTTCTCGTCGATATACGGCACGTTTTTAAACATCTTCACCAGTTCAAAGTGGTAGTGCCCACGCAGGAACCGCGATTCGGCCACGAGTTGCTGCCGCTCGGCGTCGGTCAGGTCGGCAGCTTTGGGCAGGGCCTGCAAGACGTCGTTGGCCCGGGCAATACCATCGTACATGCCCCGCCATTTCCCCCGGAAATAGATATTATCCGACTGAATCTGATGCTGCTCGATGAGCGAAATCGGCGGTTGGTCACCGGCGATCGTGCCTTTGTAGGCGTCGTCGGAGGCCACACTACCATACACCCAGTTGTCGGCCCCGACCTGATACGACCGGTAGGCTCCTTCGGGCGTAGCCCAGCCGTCGAGCAGCGAGTAAGCACCAATCAGCAGGGCGTTGACGCCCGCCTTATTTTGTAGCGTTGTTACCGCCAGCGCGGCTTTCGGCTGCACATCCAAAAACTGATCGGAGCAGGCCGTTGCCATGGTGAGGCAAAAAACGGAAAGAAGTATTTTTTTCATGATCGTTTGACGAATTAGAAGCTCAGATTCAGACCAACCAGGATTGTTTTGGCGACCGGGTATGACCCGCCGTCGACGCCAATCTGCCGGTCGTTACCAGCCGAGTAGCTACGCAGGTTGATTTCCGGGTCCATGCCCGAGTACTTCGTAATGGTGAAGAGGTTTTGCCCCTGCACGTAGATGGAGGCCGACCCCATGCGTAGCCGCGACAGCAGCGTCTGCGGCAGGCTGTAGGTCAGCTGCACATTTTTCATCCGGAAATACGAGCCGCTTTCCAGGTAATAAGTCGAGGGTTGAATGCTCACCTGATCCGATGAGCGCAGTTGCGGCAATACGGCGTCGGTGCTGCCCGGGCGCCACGACTGGTAGAGCATGCGCGTGCTGCGGTTACCGGCAAACGTGGGGAAATCGGTCCAGTATTTTACGTAGTTGAAGATCTGGTTGCCCTGTACGCCCTGCCCGAAGACCGTCAGCCCGAAGTTGCGGTAGTTCAGGCTAACGTTCAGACCGTAGTTAAAGCTGGGGTGCGGATTGCCGATGATGCCCTGATCTTTGGTATCGATGACCCCATCGCCATTTACATCGCGAAACTTGAACCGGCCTGCCACGTTTTCGGTAGCGGCGTTGCCAAACTGCACGGGATGCGCTTTGGCTTCTTCGTTGCTCTGGAAGATCCCGTCGATGGTGTAGCCATAGAATGACGAGATCGGATAGCCCTGCTGCGTCACCACGAAGTTCTGAATCCGTTCGTCGTTGATACCGAAGTATTGCGTGCCGGGGTCACCCGTGGTTTTGGTCACCACGTTGCGGTAGGTGCTGAAGTTGGCCGATACATTGTACGTCAGGCCACTAGCCCCTACTTTATCCCCGTAGCCGATCATCAGGTCGATACCCCGGTTGCGCATCGAGCCGATGTTCTGGAAGGGGTTGACAGCCACCCCCTGCGTCAGCGGAGCCGACACCGGGAAGAGCATGTCGGTGGTGGTACGGGTGTACCAGTCGAAGCCCACGTTCAGGCGGTTGCGGAACAGCAGGGCGTCGAAGCCGATGTTCAGGCTGGTGGTGGTTTCCCACTTGGCTTTCGCATTCCCAAACTGTGTCAACTCGTAACCCGGTATCGCCGACGTGCGCGAGCCATTGATGTCGTAGAACGAGGTAATCGGGTTGGTGCTGAACTGGGTGAAGGAGTTGTAGTTACCGATCTCCTGGTTACCCGTCTGCCCGTAGCCGGCCCGCACCTTGAAATCATCGATCATGGTGAGCGGCCGCATGAAGCCTTCTTTCGACAAGCGCCAGCCTACGCTGGCCGCCGGGAAGACCGCCGAGCGAAACTCCGGCGAAAACCGCGACGACCGGTCACGGCGTACGGTCAGGTCGAGCAGGTATTTGTCGTCGAGGCCGTAGTTGAACTTGGCGAACTCCGACGCCAGACGCCAGTTCGAAGCACCGCCGTTGTTGGTCTGCACGCCCGTACCGGCACTGAGGTAGCGGTTGTCCAGATCGTCGATGGCGAAGTTGGTGCGGGTTGCATCAAAGAACTCGAAATAGCTTTTGATCGCTTCGGTACCAGCAATAAAGTTGAACCGGTGGCGATCCCCGATGCTCGTGTTGTAAGTCAGGGTGTTGTACCAGGTCCACGTCCATTCGTAGTTATTATTGGTCGTCAACTGGTTAGACCCACGTGCTTCGGCCGATTCAATATCACGGATGATGTAGTTGCGGTAATTATAGAGGTTATAGTCGATCCCGAAACTGGTGCGGGCCGTCAGATTGGGCAGAATGTCGACTTCGGCAAACGCGTTGCCAAATAAGCGCACTTCTTTCTGTACGTTGTCTTTGTTACGGTACAGCAGCGCCACCGGGCTGTTGGCGTTGTCGAGGTCGCCGCCCCGCGTACCAGCGAAGTTGCCGGCCACATCATACACCGGAATAATGGGCTGAATACGGTAGGCAAACGAAATGGGGTTACTTTCAGCGTTGTTGCCGTTGGGTTGCCCGATCCGTTCGCCAAACGAGGCCTGGAAGTTCTGACCGAAACGTACCCGCTTATTTACGTTAAACTCAGTGTTGGCCCGCAACGAGTACCGTTTGTAGCTCGTGTATTTCATGATCCCGTCCTGATCGAAATAGTTGAGCGACATGGCGTAACGGCCACCTTCGTTGCCGCCCGACACCCCTAGCTGATGGTTCTGGATGGGGGCCGGGTTAAAGATTTCTTCCAGCCAGTTGGTACCGATTTTGTTGGCTGGCGTGATCAACAAAAACTTCGACGAGTTGATGTCATTGTTGTAGTTCACGTAGGTGCCGTCCGGGTTGCGGGCCACGCGCGGGTCGGAGGCCGAGGCACCGCTGGGCAGGATGAAGTCCGGGATAACGGGCGTAGGGCCATTGCCGAATTGCGAGTGGCTGGGGTTACCGTTGGCCGCCACCACGCCCGAGTTTTTACGGGCTTCCCAGGTCAGCTGCGCATACTCGTTGGTGTTGAGCATATCGAGCAGCTTGCCATGACGTTGCACCCCGTAGTAGGCGTCGTAGGTGAACTTGGGCTTGCCAGCCTTACCTTTTTTGGTGGTGATGATCACCACCCCATTGCCAGCCCGTGAACCGTAGATCGAGGCAGCCGAGGCATCTTTCAGCACCTGCAGGCTTTCTACATCATTCAGGTTCAGCGTGTTGAGATTGCCTTTTGTCGGCACCCCATCGATTACGTAGAGGGGCGAGTTGTCGTTGATCGTCCCGAAACCCCGGATACGAACCATGACACCCCCACCCGGCGCGTTTTCATTCCCGACGGTTACCCCGGCCACCCGGCCCTGAAGCGCCTGCCCCACGTTGGTGGCGGGCACCGACAGGAGTTGCTTGGTATCAACCGTTGCCACAGCGCCGGTGATATCCCGTTTCGACTGCGCCCCGTAGCCCGTCACCACAACTTCATTCAGGTTGCGGATGTCGGATTCGAGTGTAATGTTTACCTCCGTCCGGTTGCCGATCGTTATTTCCTGCGATGTAAAGCCGATGGCCGAAAACACCAGCACATCGCGGTTGGTGGGTACGTTCAGCGTAAACTTTCCGTCAGCGTCGGTAGTGACGCCCGTTGCTGTTCCTTTCACGACGACGTTTACGCCGGGAATAGCGGTATTACCGGTTTCGGTAACTCGACCTGTAATTCGACGATCCTGCGCCTGGCTGAGTACGCTCAGACACATAAACCACCCTACTAACAGCCATTGAAGGCTGCGTACCACAATCTGGTAACGATGCTGCATAGTATAGGTATTGTTAGTGTAACAAATAACCCTTAGAGGGTTCCTGCAAAGTACAGCGTAACATAACCAATAATGGCTTAGACCAAGTCAACTATTTATTTAGATAGTCATGTGTTTAACGCTGTATACAGGTGTATATAAGAGCATTTATACACAAACATTTAATAGCATAATAACTTACGATTACAACTAAGTAAGCATAACCAGCGTGCTTAATTCCTTCATCGACGCAGTGACTGAACCAATCGACGGGTGGATGGGCGCCCGAGTAGCAGTAAGTAGTTTCCGGTAAGAAAAAACTGGTTATTCGCCTGACGGATTGTGCCGGCCTCAAAAGCCAGCTTGTTGTAGTCGTCGTCACTGGCCCGAAACAGCGAAGGCCACGTTGCCGTAATGTCGGCTTCCATGGCTTTACCCTGCACGACCAGTTGGTTATCAATCGGATCGTTGACCCGCCGGACATCGCGCATGAACTGTTGGGCAAACTGCACGATCGCTGGTGTCAGTAAGCCATTTCTAAAATGAATCAGTTGGTGTTGTACCGCCATAATCTGGATCAGGCGGGGCGTTGGTGTGCAGACAGCGAAGGCATACCGGCGCAGAAAGAACAGCCGGCCCAACGTTTGCCGCATGTAGAACCGGCTCATGCGATAACTCAACCCCCGACCAGCCAACTGATTATCCTGAAACGCCAGCCCCCCAAAGACGAACGGAATCCTGCCGGTGAAGAAGGGCGTCTGCATCCGGTATAGGTTATACGTTTGGAAACCCAGCAGTTGCCCGTCGCGGTGCGCCATGACAATAGTTGGCGAATGGCTCAGGTGTATGTTTTTCAGATAGGCCTCGTCCACAGCAAAGCCAGTTTGTTGCATGAGGGTTTGGAGCGCTCCAATTTGCGAGGGAGACAGCTCGTCGGCTGAAGTTAACGTGAGTTGCAGCACGGCCAGAAATAAGTAACCGCAGGTCTGAATTAGGTCAGCCTGCGGTCAACGAATTACTGCAAAATGTGATCTGCCGCTACGACCATTTACTAAATGGCAAACCGGCAGCAACGGACTATTTCATGTTGTGATACACCATCTGCACGTCGTCATCTTCTTCGATGCGCTCGATGAGTTTCTCTACGTCGGCAACCTGTTCGTCGGTCAGCTCCTTATAGTCGGTTGGAATGCGCTCAAATTCAGCGCCTTTCAGCTCATAACCCGCCTCTTCGAGGTGTTTTTGCAGCGCACCAAAGGCCGTGAAGTCGCCGTAGATCACGATCTGATTGGCTTCTTCGTCAAACTCCAGTTCGTCGGCCCCAAAATCGATCAGTTCCAGCTCCAGCTCGTCCATGTCGACGCCTTCGGCCGTGATCCGGAACACCGACTTGCGGGTAAACATAAAGTCGAGCATCCCCTGCGTACCCAGGCTACCTCCCAGCTTGTTGAAGTAGCTGCGGATGTTGGCCACGGTGCGGTTGAGGTTGTCGGTAGCGGTTTCGATTACGATGCCCACGCCATGCGGCGCGTAGCCTTCATACACGATCTCCTTATAGTCTTCCTGCTCTTTTGACGAGGCTTTCTTGATGGCCCGCTCCACGTTCTCCTTGGGCATGTTGGCCGCTTTGGCGTTCTGAATCACCGCGCGGAGCCGCCCGTTGGTGTCGGGGTCGGGGCCACCTGCTTTTACAGCAATAACAATGTCTTTACCAATACGGGTGAAGGTTTTGGCCATCTGCCCCCACCGCTTCATTTTTCGGGCTTTCCGGTATTCAAATGCGCGTCCCATTGTCTGGAAGGAGTTTTCAGTTTATCGGTTGATGGTTGACGTTTTCAGTGATCCACTCAGGTACGTTGCAGCCCATTGCAGTTTAATGCTAAACGCCAAGGTAAACACCTTACACTGGCTATTATATAGTTTCAAGAGTTGCTAGTTCAGGTACGTCCACCATGCCGCGGGTGAGGTCTTCGAAGGTATCGCGCCGCCGGATAAGGTGGGCCTCGCCATCCAGCACGAGCACTTCGGCCGGCCGTTCGCGGAGGTTATAGTTAGACGCCATGCTGTAGCCGTAGGCCCCCGCATTTTCAATGGAGAGCACATCGCCCATACGTACCTGGGGCAGCATACGGTCGGTAGCAAAGGTGTCGGTTTCGCAGATGTAGCCCACGACGTCGTAGAGCGTGGGGGCGCCACCGGGGTTGGATACGTTCACGATGTCGTGCCAGGCGTCGTACATCATGGGCCGGATCAGGTGGTTCAGGCCCGAATCGACCTGCACGAAGGTGCGCGTGGGGTTTTGCTTCACCACATTGACGCCCACCAGCAGGTGCCCCGCCTCACTGACGAGGAATTTACCCGGTTCAAACCAGAGTTCGAGGTCACGGCCATACCGATCGCAGAACGCGGCAAACGCCGCCGACACTTTGGCGCCGAGATCGGCCATGTCGGTCACGTAATCGCCTTCGCGGTAAGCCACTTTAAAGCCGCTTCCAAAATCGATGAATTGCAGATCGGGAAAATCGGCCGCCATCTCGAACAGCACGTTGGCGCCGCTGAGGAAGGTGTGGGCATCTTTGAAATCGGAGCCGGTGTGCACGTGCAGCCCCACGATATTCAGCCCGTACTGCGTCACCAGCTCCACAATCTGCTGGCGGTAATCGTTCGGAATACCAAATTTCGAGTTGGCGTGCCCCGTCTGGATTTTGATGTTGCCGCCGTCGGCCACGCTGGGGTTGATCCGCAGGCAGAGCGAGACGGTCGGGCCATAGACCTGCCCGATCTGCTCCAGCAGGGGCAGGCTGTCGACGTTGATCCGCAGGCCCATATCAATGGCGCGCTGAATCTCGGCCCACGAGTTACCGCTGGGGGTGTACATGATCTGGCCCGGGACGTACCCAGCCAGCATCGCCAGCCGCGCCTCGTTCACCGATACCACGTCGACGTCGACCCCCTGCATGCGCATCAGTTTCAGAATCGACAGGTTGGTCAGGGCTTTGGCGGCGTACTTTATCTTGAGGTTTACGCCCCGAAACGAGGAGCGAAACAACTCGATTTTCTCACTGATTTTTGCCGCGTCGTATACGTAGAGCGGTAGGCCAAACTCCTGAGCAATGGCTAGTGTATGGAGACCCTGGATCTGATAAGGTGATTGCTGTTGCGAATGCATGATAAGCCGAAAACAGGCCGCAAATATACGCAGTTTCGGCGTACCAATGCTTGCCGCCTACGGCTTGTCAGTTGCCCTTTTGTGCCGCAACCGGCGCCGCGGGCGTGGTATCGTAGCGCAGCTTGTTCAGGTAAAACACATCGCGGGGCAGGCGGTTACTGCCGCGTGGCGGGATGATCTTCTGGTAGCCCGTAGCCACGAAATGCGGACCATACCAGGCCTGAACGGCATCGTCGGCGCTCGACAGCACTTTCTCGGTGTCCAGGCCGGTCTGCATCTTGACGGGCTCATCGGAACGCAGCACCGAGTCACGTTCAATGAGTTGCGTCGTGATCTGAGCGTCTTTCGTGTAGGCCAGCACGACCTGGTCGTCCTTCGATAGCACCTGTACTTTCTGGCTCAACGCAATGTCGCTCAACTCTTTGATGGGCAGGCAATTATCCCACACCAGATTACCCTGCCGGTCAAACTCGCAGATGAACGCGTGGGTGTATTGGTAGCCCACCGACGACCGATCGATCGCCGGACGCGGCGTGTATGAATAGAAAGGGGCCGCACTGCTCATCGAGTTCAGCAGAAGCGTGCGGTTGTAGAACATCGACGACGGCGAGCTCTTGTACTGGGGGAAGTATACCTCTGCCGCCATGCGCAGCCCCGTGGGAGTAGGCATCAGTTCGTGCACCAGCAGGCGGTAGTGAAACTTGTAGTCTTTGCCCAACTGACGCCGTTTCAGCACGCGGGCCAGCAGCTTTTGCTGCCGCTTCGGATTCATGTAATTGAAGAAGTTTTTCAGCTTCGAAAAATCGAAATAGCGGATTGCCTCGCCCCGATCGGTCCTAACGGTAAGCTTGCCCGTTTCGTTGTGATAAATGCGGGTGACGTAAATGCCCTGCGAATACGGCGTACAGTCGGCCGAGTAGTTACCGACCAACAACGACTCATCAGCGCTAATGGGTAGGATTTTTCCGGTAATCAGGCTTTGTTGCAGCCCATCGTATTCGATAATACGAAGCGGTTTGCCATCGGGTGAATACGACCGGACGGCAAACTGACAGCGTTTTTTGGGCGAATGCGTCAGCACGTGTACCTCCTGCCGAAACGGGTCGACTTCCATGCTGCCCAGCTCCATGTGGTTGACGTACAGCCCCTGAAAGATGCGGAAGCTCCGGTCAAACAGCGAGAACGCCATCACCACCGGCCTCGACCGGTAATAACCCGACAGGTAAGCCACATTGCCCATCACTTTGAATTGGCTGATATCCAGCCCGGAAGGCATCTGCCCGTCGTAAAAATCGATCGCGCCGTCTTCCAGATTCAGGCGCATGACGGCAATCTTCTCCGAGTTGGGCTGGCTATACAGATGAAACAGGTACTGCTCATTGTCGAAGGTTTGCAGGGGCACGTATTTCTCGGGCAGTTTAAATTCAAAGGCCCAGCGGGTGGCCAGGGCGGTGTCGATCCGGATAAACCGGAACTGATGCGGCTGCCGCGAATAATCATCGACCCGATGGTAGGCTACCAGCCCACCGCGCTCACCAAGGGGCAGCAGCGCGTATTTCTCATTCCACGTCGGCGTGATGGGCAGTTCCAGCCGCGTCGTGTGGGTGAGCTGTGCCAGCGCGGGCCAGCCGCAGGCGATGAGTACGAAGATGAAAAGAGAACGCATGCAGTAGAAGGCATTGGCCCATAACCCGAAGCTACATCTTGCCCGCCAATTGCCCAAATCTGGCCGCATTTCGTACTTTTGCGGCCTATTGCCCCACCCTGATGGGTGTAATCAACACATGGATTTACAAGTCGCGCTCAGTACTGCCATTCAGCAAGCCATTCAGGCCGTTTACGATACAACGGTTGATGATATTTCCCTACAACCCACCAAGAAAGAGTTTGAAGGCACCTACACCTTCGTTACGTTCGGCCTGACCAAGGCGCTGCGCAAGCCCCCCGTGGCCATCGGGCAGGCCCTTGGCGAGTGGTTGCAGCAGCACAGCCCGCTGGTGAGCGGCTTCAACGTGGTGCAGGGTTTTCTGAACATCAGCCTTTCCGACGCCGCCTACATTCAGTCGCTGAACGGCATTGCCGCGACGCCCAATTTCGGTACCACGCCCGTCCATACCGAGGCCGTTCCAGGCAACCGGGTGCTGGTGGAGTTTTCGTCGCCTAATACCAACAAACCGTTGCACCTGGGGCACCTGCGCAACAACTTTCTGGGCGATTCGGTGAGCCGGATTCTCGCCGCCAATGGCTACGACGTCACCAAGGCATGTCTGGTCAACGACCGGGGCATCCACATCTGTAAGTCGATGCTGGCTTATCAGCAATTCGGGCAGCAGCCCGACGGCACCTTCGAAACCCCCGAGTCGTCAGGCCTCAAAGGCGATAAGCTGATTGGCAAGTACTACGTGCTGTTCGACAAAGAACTTAAGAAGCAGCTCAAGCCGATTCTAGAGGCGATCTATGAGCAGGGCGATTTATCCCTGTTTGACGAGGCCCAACAGGTACAACTGCAAACTCAACTTTCCGCTTTAAGGAAAGCTGAACACGAGCAACAAGAGGAAGCAAAAGAAGTTGAGTTAACCGGCTTGCCCTTGCAGGGTACCCCGTCAGAGCTAGTTCAGCAAGCGATAACCAATGCTTTCCATCATGGTGGCAAGTGGCGAAGCATCTCAAAAGCGCTTGAAGACGATCGGTTGATTGATGAAAAAGTCAAAAAAGATATTCGTCAAGCCTTTAAAGGCTTAATCCTAAGGGAAGAAAAGATTGATGGACTAAAAGACGACATAAAAGACATTGCTCAGACGAAAACGACTGCGATGCAGGAAGCGCAGGCGATGTTGCGGAAGTGGGAACAGGGCGATGCCGAGACGGTCGCGCTGTGGTCGCAGATGAACGCCTGGGTCTACGCCGGTTTCGCCGAGACCTACAAACAGATCGGCGTCAGCTTCGACAAGACCTATTACGAATCCGACACGTACCTGCTGGGTAAAGATGTGGTCGAGGAAGGCCTGGCGAAAGGCGTTTTCTACCAAAAAGACGACAAGTCGGTCTGGATCGACCTCACCGACGAGGGGCTGGATCAGAAGCTCGTGCTGCGCGGTGACGGCACCTCGGTCTACATCACGCAGGATCTGGGCACCACCGATCTTAAATTCAACGATTTTCACTCGAACCGCTCGATCTGGGTAGTGGGCAACGAGCAGGACTACCACTTCAAGGTGCTGTTCGCCATCATGAAACGGCTCGGCCGGCCCTACGCCGACGGCTGCTATCACCTCAGCTACGGCATGGTGGATCTGCCATCGGGCAAAATGAAGTCGCGCGAAGGGACGGTCGTCGACGCCGACGATCTGGTGGCCGAAGTCGCGCAGGTGGCGGCCGCCGCCGCCGATCAGGCCGCCAAAGGTAAGCTCGATGAGTTCAGCGAAGCCGAGAAGCAGGACCTGTTCCACATGATCGGACTGGGGGCGCTGAAATACTACCTGCTGAAAGTAGACCCGCAGAAACGCATGCTCTTCAACCCCGAAGAGTCGGTGGACGTGCATGGGCACACGGGGCCGTTCATCCAGTACACCCACGCCCGGATTCGGTCGGTGCTGCGGAAGGCCGAAGAGGCCGGTCTCGCAATCAGTGGCGCTGCCGATGAAGCCGCCGCGCCGCTGCACGAAACCGAGCAGGACGTGATTGTGCTGCTGGGGCAATATCAGTTGCGCGTGCGGGAGGCAGGCACCAACTACGCGCCCTCGTACATCGCCCAGTATGCTTACGATCTGGCCAAAGCCTACAATCGCCTGTTTGCCGAAGTGTCGATCCTATCAGAGCCCGATCCGGTCAAGACGCATTTCCGCCTGCTCCTATCGGCCAAGGTGGCCGAAACCATCCGTCACGGCATGGGGTTATTAGGCATCGACGTACCTGAGAAAATGTAACGTTGTGTTTGACGTTTGGCGTTTTCTGGCCGGCGTTGTGCTTCGATTAAGCTATTCCGTTTACAGTCTGTACAAAGTCAAACCCCAAACGCACGATGCGTCGCTCAACAAAGTTCACCCTGGCAGCCGCGGCTGTCGTTATTCTCATCAGCACTATGTCTTTTTCACGCCTCATCAAACACGTTTTCAGCGATAAAGAGGAAGCCCTGTCGGCGCCGACTACCCTGGAAGCCGCGCCCGCCAAGTCGCTCTACGATTTTACCGTAAACAGCCTCACGGGGCAGCCGGTCGCGCTGAGCCAGTACAAAGGCAAGAAAGTGGTCATCATCAATACGGCCTCGAAGTGCGGCTACACCCCGCAGTATGCCGACTGGGAAGCGTTTTACGAAGCCCACAAAGACAAAGTGGTCGTACTCGGTTTTCCGGCCAACAATTTTGCCAATCAGGAATCAGGCAGCAATCAGGAGATTGCTTCGTTTTGCCAGAAGAACTACGGCGTTACGTTCCCGATGTTTGAAAAGGTCGACGTGGTCGGCACCAACCAGGCCCCGCTTTACAAGTGGTTGACGACCAAATCGCTCAACGGCTGGAACGAGCAGGCCCCCGGCTGGAACTTCTGCAAGTACGTGGTCGACGAAACGGGCAAACTCACGCACTTCTTCGCCTCGGGCGTCAAACCCAACGATCCGGCCTTCAAGAAAGCGATAGGCATTTAATAATGGACAATGCACGATGCACAATGAATAATGGGCATACTCATCCATTATTCATTGTGCATCGTGCATTGTCCATTTATCTATTATGAAAGCATGGCTGGCGGCGGCTCGACCGCGCACGTTGCCGCTGGCGTTGGCCAGCATTATTCTCGGTAGTTTTCTGGCGGCGGCCGCCGGTCGATTTAGCTGGCTGACGTTTGCGCTGGCGGCCCTGACCACCATCTGCCTACAGGTACTCTCCAATTTTGCCAACGACTATGGCGATGCCATTTCGGGGAAAGATACGCCCGAGCGGGTTGGTCCCCGGCGGGCCGTAGCCACAGGCGACATCACGAAAGAGGCCATGCGCCGGGCCATGTATGTCTCAGGTACGTTGTCGCTGGTATCGGGCGTGTGGCTGCTGGTCGAAGCCACCCGGCAGGCCGGAGCCTGGTTGTTCTGGGCCTTTCTGATGCTGGGCCTGCTGTGCATCGGGGCGGCGGTAGCCTACACCAACGGCAAGCGCCCCTACGGCTATGCGGGCTACGGCGACATTGCCGTGTTGCTCTTTTTTGGCTGGGTGGGCGTGCTGGGTACGTTCTTTTTGCATACGCAATCGGTTAGTTGGGCGTTGTTACTACCAGCGAGCAGTGTGGGCTTCTTTGCCACGGGCGTTCTGAATATCAACAACATCCGCGACATCGAAACCGACGCCAAAACCGGCAAAAATTCCATTCCCGTGCGCTTAGGTCGGCCGGGGGCGATCCGGTATCACTGGTTTCTGTTACTATCAGGTATGATTTGTGCAGTGGTTTACTCGGTGCTGACCGCCACTGACGCGACCGATTTCTTGTACCTGCTAGCGTTTCCGCTGTTTGTGCTCAACGGGCGCGCCATTGCGCAGCACACCAATCCGGCCGAACTGAATCCCCGACTTGGGCAACTCGCGATGTCGACGCTGCTGTTCGTGATCCTCTTTGGGGCGGGCTTACTTTTATAAACTGCACGGCACTTGCCAGGTATCAAAACAGGCACGGAGCGTTTTTATCGTAAAAATGTTTCCTCCTGTTGCGTAAACCTTCGTGTATTTGCGGTTTACCTTATTAAAACCTCAACTTAATTAAACTTTGAAACGCTGGATTGCCATTGTGCTCGTAGTCGTGGTCCTGGGGGGCCTCATTGTGTATAACAAAATTCTAAACCCAGCCCCCGGCGCCGGTGGCCCGGGTGGGGGTGGCGGCGGAAGCGCGCCCGCCGCTGGCGGAGCAGCCAAGGGCGGCAAAGGTGGCCCCGGTGGACCGGGTGCGGCCGGCCCTACCAATGTCAACGCCTACGTGGTCGTTCCCAAACTGATTGCCAACGCGGTCGTGGCTACGGGTTCGCTGGTAGCCAATGAGCAGGTCGACATCTACCCGGAAATCGCTGGTCGGATCGTTCAGATGAACATCCGAGAAGGGCAGCCGGTGGCCAAAGGGGCGCTGCTGATCAAGATTTACGACGGCGATTTGCAGGCGCAGCTCCAGAAGTTTCGGGTGGTGCAGGAAAACGCCCAGCGCACCGAAGAACGGAACAAGCAACTGTTGCAACGGGGTGGTATCAGCCAGCAGGAGTACGACATCATCGTTACGAACCTGAAGGGAGCTCTGGCCGACATCGAACTGACGAAAGCGGCCCTGCGCCGGACCGAAATCAGAGCGCCTTTCTCGGGTGTTATCGGCATTCGGAATGTGAGCCCCGGCGCTGTTGTTACGCCGCAAACGCTCATCACCCGGCTTCAGCAACTCAACCCCATGAAACTCGACTTCACCGTTCCCGAACGCTACAGCCGGTCGGTCAAGTCGGGAGAGCGCGTGAGCTTTACGCTCGACGGCAGCCAGACCAATTTCACGGGTCAGATCTACGCGGTTGAACCCGATGTCGACGTGGCAACCCGTAGCCTTCGGATTCGGGCGCGGGTAGCCAATACCAGCCCCGAGCTGCGCCCCGGTTCGTTTGCGAAAGTAAACCTTACATTTCGTGAAGATCGGGCACTCACGATCCCCTCGCAGGCGTTACTTCCTCAGACACGTGGTAAACAAGTGGTGGTGGTACGCAACGGCAAAGCCACGTTTGTGGACGTGCAGACGGGTATCCGGGACAAGAGTAACATTCAGATTACGTCGGGCCTGGCCCCCGGCGATACCGTCGTCACATCAGGTCTGCTTTTTGTGAAGAAAGACAGCCCGGTAAAAGTGGTTAAAGTCAGTTCATAAGTATTCTGTCCGGCGTTCACGGTCGTCTGTTGCTTCCTTGTTTTAAACAGCGTAACAGACCACAGCGAACGCAGGAGGGACAACTGCTATCGTTATGAGTCTTTCTTCTCTCTCCTTAAAGCGCCCGGTCTTCGCGATGGTCATGTCCATCGTGATTGTGCTGTTTGGGATTATCGGGTACACCTTCCTGGGGGTACGTGAATATCCAGCCATCGACCCGCCGGTTATTTCCGTCAGGACGAGCTATACCGGTGCCAACCCCGAAATCATTGAGTCGCAGATCACCGAACCCATCGAAAAGACGCTGAACAGCATCGAGGGCATCCGCACGATCTCGTCAAACTCTGCACTGGGAAGCAGCAATATCACGGTCGAATTCAACCTCGACACCGATCTGGAACGGGCCGCCAATGACGTGCGCGACAAAGTATCGCAGGCGCAGCGGCTCCTCCCGCAGGACATCGACGCGCCCCCCGTGGTGACCAAAGCCGATGCCAACTCGGATCCCATCATCTTCATGCCGATCCAGAGTACGACGCGTAACCCGATGCAACTGTCGGACTATGCCGAAAACGTGCTTCAGGAGCGGCTGCAAACCATTCCGGGCGTATCGCAGGTGAACATCTTCGGGCTGAAACGCTACGCCATGCGGATGTGGATCGACCCGGCCAAGCTGGCCGCTTACCAGATGACGGTGCAGGATATTCAGGCGGCGTTGCAGTCGCAGAACGTAGAGCTGCCCGGTGGTAAGATTTACGGCAACAACACCGAGCTCACGGTAAAATCGGTGGGTCGCCTCACCACCGAAGACGATTTCAACAACCTGATCCTACGCCAGACCAACCAGCAGATCCTGCGGCTGCGCGACGTGGGTTACGCCACGCTTGGGCCAGAAAACGAGGAAACTTCCTCAAAGCAGAACGGCGTACAGGGGGTCATTCTCGTGCTTATTCCGCAGCCGGGCGCCAACTACGTCGACATTGCCGATGAGTTTTACAAACGTCTGGATCAGATCAAAAAAGACCTGCCGAAGGATTTGATCGTTAGCGTGGGTATCGACCGGAGTACCTTCATCCGCAAGGCTATCGAAGAAGTAGAAGAAACGCTGCTGATCTCGTTTGTGCTGGTGGTTTTGGTTATTTACTTCTTCTTCCGCGACTGGCTCATTGCCATACGGCCCCTTATCGACATACCCGTTTCGCTCATTGGCGCTTTCTTTATTATGTACGTTGCCGACTTCAGTATCAATATCTTAACGCTGTTAGGTATTGTACTGGCAACGGGTCTCGTGGTGGATGACGGCATTGTGGTAACAGAGAATATCTTCAAGAAGATTGAGCAGGGCGAAGATCCGGAGACCGCTGCCCGCGAAGGCTCCGAAGAAATCTTCTTCGCCGTTATTGCCACCTCGATCACTCTGGCGGTGGTGTTCCTGCCCATCATCTTTCTGCAAGGGTTTGTGGGGCGTCTGTTCCGAGAATTCGGGATCGTGGTGGCCGGGGCCGTACTGATTTCGGCGTTTGTATCGCTGACGCTGACGCCCGTGCTGAGCGTGAAACTGACGTCGAAAGACCACGGCCGGAACTCCTGGTTCTATAAGAAGACGGAGCCTTTCTTCCAGTGGCTTGATACCACGTACCGCAACTCGCTCGGCAGCTTTTTGAAGAAACGCCGCTGGGCCTGGGCCATGATGGTAGCCTGTCTGGCGCTGGTATTTGGCCTCGGGGCGACCCTGAAATCCGAGTTGGCACCGCTGGAAGACCGAGGCCGGATTCGGGTTCCCATCACGGCCCCAGAAGGCACAAGCTACGAAGCAATGTCGGGCATTGCCGACCGTGTAACGAAGCTGGTGCTCGACTCCATCCCGGAAACCAAGCTGACCTTTAGCGTGGTGGCACCGGGCAACTCGGGCGCCGGGGCGGTTAACTCAGGCTTTGTATTCATCAACCTGAGCGACGCCAAAGACCGCAACCGGTCGCAACAGCAGATTGTCGACAACCTGACCAAGAACTTCAAGAAGTTTACCGACGCCAAGATGTTCCCCACGCAGGAACAAACCATTTCGACGGGTGGCCGGTCAGGTTCATCATTGCCGGTGCAGTTCGTGCTGCAAAACCTGAGCTTCGATAAGCTGCGCGAAAAACTGCCGCAGTTCCTCGAAGAAGCCCAGAAAGACCCGACTTTCCAGAACGTCGATGTCGACCTCAAATTCAACAAGCCTGAACTCAACATCAGCGTTGACCGCGAGAAAGCGACCGACCTTGGCGTATCGGTGCTCGACGTATCGAACACGCTGCAACTGGCCCTCAGTAACCGGCGGCTGGCCTACTTCCTGATGAACGGCAAGCAGTATCAGGTGATCGGGCAGGTAGACCGCGAGAACCGTGATGAGCCCACGGATCTGCGCACCTTCTACGTCCGCAACAACCGGCAGGAATTGATTCCGCTCGACAACGTGGTTCGGTTCAACGAGGTGAGCAGCCCCCCGCAGGTATACCACTACAACCGCTTCAAATCGGCCACCGTATCGGCCGGGCTCGCGCCGGGTAAAACCGTCGGCGATGGGGTGGCGGCCATGCAGGCGATTGCCGCCCGCGTACTCGATTCCAGCTTCCAGACGTCTCTGACAGGTTCGTCGCGTGACTTCTCGGAGAGTTCGTCCAACACGCTGTTTGCCTTCGCCCTCGCCCTCATTCTGGTGTACCTGATCCTGGCGGCGCAGTTCGACTCGTTCGTCGATCCGTTCATTATCATGCTGACGGTGCCGCTGGCCCTGGCCGGTGCGGTGTTCTCGCTCTGGCTGTTCAACCAGACGCTCAACATCTTCAGCCAGATCGGGATTATCGTGCTGGTGGGGTTGGTGACGAAAAACGGGATTCTGATCGTCGAATTTGCCAACGAGCAAATGGCCGAAGGCAAAACCAAGGTGGCGGCCGCACTCGAGTCGGCAGCGATGCGCCTGCGCCCGATCCTGATGACCACGCTTGTGGCGGCCTTTGGTGCCCTCCCGCTGGCGCTCGCGCTGGGTTCGGCCTCAAAAAGCCGCGTGCCGCTGGGCGTTGTGATCGTGGGTGGCCTCTTGTTCTCACTGATCCTGACGTTGTTCGTCATTCCGGCGATGTACATCTTCATGTCGCGCCGTAAACCCGGTCAGCCCATCGCCGAATCGCCGGATCAGAAGCAATTGAAAAAAGAATCTGCCGAAGCGGTATAAGCCCGTTTTATGGTTGACGTTTGATGGTATGCGTGCCTCAGCAACGTTAAACGTCAAGCAGGAAACGTCAACCTTACTTCCCTTCCCAAACCCGCCGGAGCACTGCTTCGGCGGGTTTGTTTTGTGGGCTAAAGCTGTCGCGTTCCCGATGCCCGTGCTGGTCGTTCATGAACCACTTCCAGAGAAAGCCGCCCGCAAACCACGGCTGCCCCCAAACGGCCTCGTGCAGCGCGGCATAAGCATTGGCCTGCGCCTGTGGGTTGGGTACACAATCGGTTTCTGATTCCCAGGGGCGGGCGGCTGCATCGTTGCAGGCCCGGTAGCCAAACTCGGTGAACAAGATCGGTTTCTGGTATTTACGGCTGAGAGCTTCCAGTTCGGCCAGTGGTTTTTTCCAGCCCCGAACCATTGCTTTTTCCGACGGCGTCGTAGCGTCCGACAGCGGGAAGTAAGCGTCGACCCCGATGTAATCGAGCTGGTTCCAGAATGGCAGTTGCGGGTAGCGGTCCCAGTTGGCCGCGTAGGTGAGTTTGCCCTTGTACACCTTTCGTACGTCATCGATCAGCTTCGTCCAGAAAGCCGGGCGGCTTAGGGCAAACCGATCCAGCTCGGTGGTGATACACAACAGATCGACACCCAGCGAGTCGGCGAGGTGCGCATTGTGCAGCACGTATCCCCGGTAATCGGCCTCGAACGATAGCCAGTCGGCTTCCTGCTCAAACGCCAGATCGAGGTGTGAGCCGCCCATCATCCAGACGTGCGGCTTGAGCATCACTTTCATCCCTTGTGCCCGGGCCATCTGAATCGTTTCGGCCACACCGGCCGGGGTTTCGCCCCACCATTGTCCCATCTGTCGCCTACCGGGCGGCGGGTTACCGTGCCAGTAGAAATGCGGCGTATCTTTCCGGCAAAACCCATAGGGCACTACCGCCACCCAGTCGCCCCCATCGGCATGCAACGTACCCAGCGTGGAGTCGGACGGCTTTTGGGGGGGAGCCACCAGGTTAGCTCCTTTCATTTTTTTGCCGACGTATACGTAAGGGGGTTGCGCCTGGCAGTGGGCAAGCAGCCAGACTAGAAAAAGGCAGCAGGGGAAGGCGAGTCGATGCACAGCTTTTGGTAGATTGCAGTCAGCATTTAACAAACAGCAGGTTTGGGCCGGTAGCGCCGTCTGCGGTTTCGTATCAAAGCTACACTTCATCTTCGTCAATGATTACTACCTCGGTTTTTGATTTATTTAAGATTGGTCCCGGCCCGTCGAGCTCGCACACCATTGGCCCCATGAAAGCGGCCTACGATTTTGTGCAGCGCATGGCCTCGCTCTTACCCGACCAACTGGAAGCGGCCGATGCACTGCACATACATCTGTACGGATCCCTGAGCGCCACGGGCAAAGGCCACGGCACCGACCGCGCCATTGTAGCCGGCCTGCTGGGCTGGCAACCCGACACCACCGACCCGGACGCCCTGCTGAATCTGCTCCGTGACCCCGCCGATACGTACCCAGTCGTGATTGGCCCGAAGACGTTTCCGGTCAACGCCGCGTCGCTGCATTTTGAACGGGTCCGCTACGACTCGCCCTACGCCAACACGATGGTGCTGCGCCTAAGCAGCGGCACTCATCCTATCGCTGAAGAAGAATACTATTCGATTGGCGGAGGGTTTATTCTGCGCAAAGGCGATCCTAACGGCGACGAAGGCCGGGCGGCCACGGTGGTGCCCTACCCCTACACGACCATGAAGGAGCTGAAGGCGAACCTGAGCGGAGCAGGCCAGTCGCTGACGGAGGTGCTCATGGCCAATGAAATGGCCATCACGGGCCAATCGCGCCGCGACATCAACCAGCGCCTCGATCAGTTACTCGATGTGATGCACAAAGCCGTGCGGCGGGGGCTACGGCAGAAAGGCACCTTGCCGGGAAACATCAAACTACGGCGGAAAGCACCGATGCTCTACCAGCAGGCCCGCTCGCTGGCTCAGTCGGCCGACAGCTTTCTTATTTTTCTGAATGCCTATTGCCTCGCTGCCTCCGAAGAGAACGCGGCGGGCGGCATCGTGGTAACAGCCCCAACCTCGGGCGCGTCGGGCGTCATTCCGGGGCTAACGTACCTGGCCAAACACCATTTTCATTACGACCGCGCCACGCTGCGCGAAGGCATGCTCGCCGCTGCTGCAATCGGCTTTCTGGTGAAGCACAACGCCAGCATCTCGGGGGCCGAGATGGGCTGCATGGGCGAAATCGGGACGGCATCGGCCATGGGTGCCGCCTTCCTGACCCACTGCGCGGGCCACGGCATCGACGCCATCGAAGCCGCCGCCGAAATCGGGATCGAACATCACCTCGGTATGACCTGCGACCCCATCGGTGGGTACGTTCAGATTCCGTGTATCGAGCGCAACGCCATGGGCGCCGTGAAAGCCTACAACGCCTTTTTGCTGGCGTCGTCGGGGTCGCCCGGCATGCAGAAGATATCGCTGGATGCCGTCATCAAAGTGATGAAAGCCACCGGCCGCGATATGTCGACCAAATACAAAGAAACCTCCGAAGCCGGTCTGGCCCTCAGCGCAACGGAGTGCTAGTCCCCGTTGTACAGCAAAAGCCGCTGGCGAGAGCGTTTCTCTTAGGCCAGCGGCTTTTGCGTTGTTATCGTATGTGTAGCCGTGTTATTCGTCGGGGTGTTCGCCCAGCTTTTCGGCCGCCGCGAAAATAAGTTGAGTGAGGTTGATGGCTTCCGTTTCGCCCAACCGGTCGGCAAACTTGGTCCAGTTCTGTTGCCAGGCCTCGGCCACCGTCGGGGCCAGTTCATCGCCTTTGGGTGTGGCGAAGACAAGCGTATTTTTGCCTTCCGTTTGCCGCCGCACCAATCCTTTCAGTTCGAGCTTTTCCACGAGCCGCGTAATCGTTGAGGGCGACAGAAACAAGGTCTCACTCAGCGAGGTAGGCGTCTGTCCGGGGTAGGTCGCCACTTCGTTCAGCAGGTAGGCGTGTGAATAGGAAAGGCCCATTTTGGCAAACTCCCCGTCGCCGATGGCGGTGACGGCCCGGGCCAGGGCATTGGACGCAAACAAAAGGCAGGCGCCAAATCGGGACGAAGGCGTTGTCGCTGGGGCGGGAAGGGTTGAAACAGGATCCATAGCAAAACAGCAACAAAGTTGGCGCCAAATCCGTTTGCCGGTCTACTTCTCCGGTAGGTGAACTTCGGCCAGCATGCACCGGGCCGAACCACCACCGTTGGCCTCGATAGCCGACAGATCGAAGGACTGTATCGCCGCGTAGTCGTCGAGAATATCGATCTGTTTCTCGGTCAGCGAGTTGTATGCCCGCTTCGACATAACCAGCAGCTTCTTGCCTTTTGTGGTCGCTACCAGGAGCATATTCCCGGCAAAGGCATTCATCTGATCGATTGTGATTTCGATCACGCGCTTGCCCAGCCGTTCGAGTTCCTGCCGGATCATCAGCCGTTCGTCGACGTCGGGAATGGCCTGCAAACACACCACCGCGAAGGTGTCGCCGATACACATGACCACGTTGGTGTGATACACCGGGGTGCCGTTTTGATCGACAGCGTGGAACAGTACTGTTTTGTAGCCGGTGCGGTCGCGGAACTCAGCCAGCACTTCGGGGTTCGTGCGCACCGACAGGCAGGCGAACGCCACGCGGTTCATCCGGTCAAGCACCATGCTGCCCGTGCCCTCGAGGAATTTACCTTCCTGCTCAAAGTGCGTCAGATCGACCACGCGCGACACGTGGAAGCGCTGCGCCAGGTCGTCGATGATGTCTTGCCGCCGCTCGAGCCGGCGGTTTTCGGCCTGCATGGGGTACAGCACCACCGTGCCGCTGTAGTGGAAAGACACCCAGTTGTTGGGGAAGATCGAATCGGGTGTGTGCGGTTCGGGGGAGTCGTTGTATACCATCACGTCTACGCCTGCCGCCCGCAACTGCCGCACCATTTCATCGAACTCCCGTTGGGCTTCCGCCTGAGTCGGATCGCCAGACGCATCCGAAGACCGGTCGGCTACCTCAGCCAGTGACGGGTTCTGGAAGGCGTTGGAATCGGCCGTCTGTTCGTTAAAGCCGAATCGAACCGGCCTGATCATGAGAATGCGCGACGTAGTTTGTGATTGCATGTGAAGGTTGTAATCGTGTGCTTAAAAATAAGCGTTTTTAACGCAATCTTAAACGCAAAGGCGCAAAGGACGCGGTGGTTCTATTCGTATCTATGCTAAATCCTTTGCGCGCTTAGCGTCGTCCCTGGCGTCTTCGCGTTAAAAATATTAATCCCGCAGCAGGGGGAGGCTCATGCAGTGGCTACCACCGCGGGCGCGGCTCAGTTCGGCAGACGGGAGCATGATAAACGTGTTTTCAATCGTTTCGGGCGACGACTCCCCCCGCTCGAACCGGTCGAGCAGCGCGGCGGCGCTGACCACGTCGAAGCCCGCTTCGCGGAAGGCCTGCGCCGTTTTGTCGTTCCGATCGTAGCCCACCACCACGCCGTCTTTCAGCGCCAGCAGGTTGCACGAATCAGTCCATTGCTCGCGGGCGCCGAATGGAAATTCGTTGTTGCCCGAATAAATAAACCGAATCGGGTCGGTAGCGCCCAGGTCGTTGCGACTGATGTCGGTGAGCAGGTCTTCGAGGTTTTCGATTTCGATCGGTTTGTGTTCCAGCCCTTTGATAAACTGAAGAATCTTGAGGTCTTCCGACAGGTCTTTGGGCGCGAAAAAGTGCATCACATCGCGCTTCTTGGCTTCGTCGCCGGTGCGGGCCAACGTACCCAGCAGCACCCACACGTTGCGTTTCACCTGCGTGAAAACCGTGTCGATGTGCATGTAATCGCGCTTTTTCGGAATCTTGATGATCGTGACCGTATCGACCACGTTCTTCTCGAACACCAGCCGCATCACCTGCTGCGCGGCGTAGAGCGTGGTGCGTTCGCTACAGCCAATGAGCAGGTGCCGAGGCCCGATCATCATCACGTCGCCCCCTTCGAGGGTGGCGCGGCTCAGGTCGCGGGCTGTATCGCTGTCGGGCAGCAGAAAGGCGTGCTCGTTGTCGGGAATCTCGATGATCTTATCCCGGTAGTCGGCAAACACGCGATGGTTAAAAAAGATGTACTGCGTCAGCAGGGCTTCGCGGGTACGGGCCTGCTTGGCGGGTTTGTTGAGCAGAATGTGATCGTTGATGACAATGCCAATGTCGCGCGTAAAAATGAAGTTGGGCAGCGGCGCAAACAGCATCGTTTTGTCGGGCAGCGAGCCAGAAATCAGAATCTTGGCCAGTTCCGTGGGTACGTAGTCGGCCAGTTTCTGCTGGGTCTTGAACGATGTCCGCTCGATTCCGCAAATGGCCGCAATCAGCTTCGTCCGGATCACCTCGTCGGTCAGAATATCCGCCAATAACACCTGAATATCAACCACTTTATCCGAAGCAAAGTAGTTGGGGTCATCGGGTTTGAAGAAGCCCCGGTCGGTGCCGGGTGCTAGGTCGGCGATTCGGCCGCGCACTTTGTCGGGGTCCAGGAAATAGAGCAGCAGTTTAACGTAGTAATCGTATTCGTCGCGCCGCATCATGTCGAGGTTTACGATATCCTCAAAGAGCCAGTCCTGCGCTTTCGATGGCACCACCTTGCCCAATCCACGATCAGGGCTGTGAATAAGCAGTCGGCGCAGCGTGCCAATCTCAGACGAAACGTGGATGGGACTGGTAGCGACGGGGGTTTCCTGGGTAACCATAGTTTCAGGTACGTTGGTAAAGCTGCAAGGTACGTAGGAAAGGGGTTGGAGTAGCCCCACACCACAACAGGCGAGACAAAGGAGATTACGAAACTCCGTTACCAAAAACTAGGCAGGGTATTTGCTGCGAGTAAACTTTAGGTGACACTACCTATCTAACTATACTGTAAGCGTATTTTTACATGAAGTATATCTAACTCATAAACAGCACTGCTTTACTGCAAAAATCCCTATTGTTGCACCAAAATTGCCATTCACTGCACAAGAATTACTCATTCACCTATGAACATGTTGCAAATTGGATGGGCAGCGGTTATTCTGCTACAGTTAGCCGCCGTGCCCCTTTTTGCCCAAACGCCCACCGAGGCCACATCAGAGGCCGACGCTAAACTGATCGAGTCGCAGCGAGAGCGCATCAACACGCTGCAGGAGCAACAGACGACGCTACGCAATCGCCTACGCCAGGAAGAACGGCAGAGCCGGCTGGCCGAGGAACGGCTGGCGGCCGCCAAGAAAACCATTGAGAATCGCAACGATTCTATTAGCCGCTACCTACAGGAACTGGCTAACCTGACTGCGAAGCTTGCTCAGGTGCAGGGAGCCCTGCGTGAGTCAGAAAGCATGCGCACCCGCGCCGAAGTTGTCCGCGACACGGCGCTGGCCCGGATCGGCCGGCTCACCTACGAGCGAAATCTGTTGAACATCAGCGACCTCATCCGGATCTACCGGATTGCTCCATCCGAAACGCTGGCCACGCTGCTTCGCAATCTGAATCAGTCTGAAGCGGGCTTCCAATACAATGTGGACTCGACGGCCAACGAACTCAAAATTATCCGCCATTTCGATGATCAGACCGAAGCCTGGTGGTTGTTCGACAAAACCCTGGATACGATCCTTGAGCTGACCCTACAGTTCAAGGCCCATCGGTTCGACCGGAACCGCACGCTGGTGTTTGCCAGTTCGCGCCTGCTTCAAAAGATCCGCTACAGCAACAAGCCTTTTGAAGAGCAGACCGACGTCGAAAAAATCGCCCTCTACCGCGATAAAACCCTGAAGCTGCTGGAAGGGAACCTCCGCAAATCCTCTGATAAATAACCCGCTGCTGGCATGAAAAAAAGTATACGTTTCTGGCTGGCCTGTTGGCTGGCCATGTGGTCGTGGTGTGTGAACCCAGTGCTGGCCCAAGGACAACCGACCGTGTTGACAGGGCGCGTCGTACGAGCCGCCAACGGCGACCCGCTGGTGGGTGCGTCGGTCTTTGTAAAAGGAACCAAACGGGGTACCATCACCGACCGGGCGGGCCGCTACCGGTTTATTCTCACCGAGCCCGTAACCATTGTGGCCCGCTTCGTGGGGCTGCGTGATGTCGAGGTGACGCTGCTGCCAACAGGTAAACCCATTGAGCAGAACTTCGAGATGGTCAGCAACGAAACGCAACTGGCCGATGTGATGGTGGCCGCCAACCGGCAGGACGAATACCTCCAGAAAGTACCCGTAGCGGCGTCGGTGGTGGGGCGGCGCGACCTCGAACGGCGCAGCATTTACAACACCATGGAATCGCTCAACAACACGCCTAACCTCATTACCGACTCGTGGCTGAACTCGCAGGTGTCGTTCTCGATCCGGGGGCTGTCGACGGTTTTCGACAACGTGGGGTTTGAGTCGACCGTGGCCCTTTATATCGACGACGTGTATTTCTCCCGCAGTTTTGCGTTCAACCAGACCCTGATGGACATCGACCGCGTGGAAGTGTTGCGTGGCCCGCAGGGTACCTTGTTCGGCAAAAACACCATTGGCGGGGTCATTCACGTCATATCCGAAAAACCCGAGATGACCAACGACGGGCAGATCGAACTCAACTACGGCAACTATAATTTCCGGCAGATCAGGGCCAAGCTCAACCGGCAGCTGGTCAAAAACAAGCTGGCCATTCGGCTGACGAGCGCACTGAGTCTGCGCGACGGGTTCGTTACCGACCGTACCCCGTCGATCGAAGCCCTCAACAAAACCAACTTCTTCGGTTTCCGGGGCTCGCTGCTCTTCACGCCTAGCGACCGCGTAACGCTCACGCTCCGCGGTAACTATGGCCGTGATAACAAAGCCGAAAACACGTTTGTGTACACCAGCAAGCCCGATTACAACCCGGTGGGCGTGCCGGCCGACGAAGGCCTGACCACCAACCAGAACGCACCGGTCGAGTTCTTCCGCGACCAGTATGGGGGTATGGGTAAATTGGAAATCAAGCTGGGGCGCAATACCCTCACGGCCATTTCGGCGCTCAATAGCTCGGTCGATAGTTACCTCAGCGACAACGATATTTCGGCGGCTGATGCCTCGCGTTGGGGTCGCTCCCAGGGCTTGCGGACGTTCAGCCAGGAACTGCGCATCAACTCGCCCCGTGACCAGAAATTCGCCTACGTAGCCGGCCTGTATTACCTTAATGAACGCATCAGTGCCGCCGACACCTTTACGCTGAACAAAGGGTTTCTGCCCGTTGCTGCCCGACTCCTGGGAGCGCCCATTGCCAACGCCAACCAGTTTACGAGCGAGGGGTACACGACCGACGCCGTCATTGAGTCGCAGAGTACCGCGGGGTTTGTATCTGGTGCGCTGGAGCTCACGCCCAAGCTCCGACTGAGCGGTGGCCTGCGACTGACCACCGAAACCCGGCAGCTGGCCTATTACCAACGGCTCAGGCATCAGCTGGTCAACGGGGTACCTTTCAACATCATCGACCTGTACGCCTCTACCATTGGCAGCAAGGCCAGCCCGGTGACTCGCCAGATCACCGATTTAGCCTTGTCGTACGACGTGGGCATGGACTACCGTTTTACGTCGAACCTCATGGGCTACGCCAAATTTGTGCGGGGCTTCAAAGGAGCGGGTTTCAATACGGCGCCGATTAAAGACAGTGAAAGCGGCGGGCTGGTGTTTCGGCCCGAATACGTGAACAACTATGAACTTGGCCTGAAAGCGAAGCCCACCGAACGGATTCAGGTGAATGGGGCGATCTTTTACACCGACTACAAAGACAAGCAGGAACTGCTCGATCAGGGCACGCGGGTGCGGGTCGCCAATGCGCCACTCACACGGGGCTACGGGGCCGAAGTCGAGTTTTCGGCCATGCTCAAGCGGTTTCGGCTCGACGTGTCGGCGGGTTATCTCAACTTGAAATTCATCGACTTCCCCTTCGGCACCGATGACAACGGCAATCCTGTCAACTACGCGGGTAACCGGCTGTTGAAGGCTCCAGACGTTACGCTGTCGGTTGCCCCCGAGTATACCGTGCCCCTAAACGACAAGCTACGGGTGTACCTGGGGCTCAACATCAACCACACGGGTAAAGCCTACAACGACATTTCGAACTCAGAGCTGTTGGCGCGTGTACCGGCCAGTATCATCAACGGACGGGTGGCCCTGGTGCCAGCCAATGGCAAATGGAGCCTGGCCTTCTGGGGAAAAAACCTGACCAATAAACTATACATTCAGCACGGCTGGGAATACGAGTTTGGTGATCAGGTCGCCTGGAGCCGCCCCCGGTACTACGGCATGGAGGTCTACCTGAATTTCCGCTAGCGGATGATGGAACGCGGACGACGCGGACTGAACAGATTGACAGGGGTTTTGGGCTGATTTGACCCGCGCCAGGCGGTTTAGTTGAACCATAAAAATCAGCGCCCATCCGTTTTATCCGCGTCATCCACGTTCCAGTCTCAGTCAACCGCACGCTCCAACGCAAAAACTCTTTTGGCCTGAACCGGTTAATTCACTAATCAACTCGATTACCAAATTAAATCCGCAACACGCTATGCAGCCCAACATTGGCCTCGATCAGGACGTGCTCAAAAAAGACAATGAAATCCTGAACGCCTTTCTGTCTGACCTTCACGTACTATACATCAAAACCCGCAAGTTCCACTGGGACGTGTCGGGACCTAGCTTCAAAGAGTACCACGAATTTTTCGAGGAGCAGTACAACGAACTCGAAGAAGAGATCGATCTGGTTGCCGAGCGTATCCGGCAGTTGGGTGGTCGCCCGCTGGCAACGATGGCCGACTACATCAAAAATTCGAGCCTGAAAGAAGACCACGACGGCCACATCAAGACGCAGGAGATGTTCAAACGGCTGCTCGCCGACCACGAGCAGGTAATCCGCGAACTGCGCGAAGACGTGGAAACGACCGACGAAAAACTGGGTGACGCCGGCACGGCTGATTTCCTCACCGGCCTGATGGAAGCCCATGAAAAAATGGCCTGGATGCTCCGCAAATACCTCAGCGACGAGCGGGGATAAGAAGTTAATGATGAGGTATAAATGATGAATGATGAATTGGGCTGACGCCGGATGGTGCCGCGTCAGCCCAATTCATCATTCATCATTTATACCTCATCATTCGCTTTTACAGCCAGTTCTTCTTCTTGAAGAACAGGTACGTTATGCCGGAGGAGAGCAGCATCAGGCCGAGCGCAAAGGCGTACCCGTAGCGCCACGAGACCTCAGGCATGTTGGCGAAGTTCATGCCGTAGATGCTGGCAATGAGCGTGGGCGGGAGCAACACCAGCGACAAGACGGTGAAGATCTTGATGATGTTGTTCTGCTCCAGATTCACCAGACCCAGAAAGGTATCCTGCAAAAACTCGAGCCGCTCGAAGATAAAATTGGTGTGGTCGATGAGCGAGCTGATATCCTTGATCACGATCCGTAACCGCGCCTGCTCTTCGGGCGTGAACCAGCCGTCGGAGCGGATCATCGCCGAAATCACGCGCTGTTTATCGACGACGTTTTCCCGAATCGACATGGTCAGTTCCTGGAAGTCGTTGATTTGCAGCAGCATTTCGCGGTCGAGTTTCGCGTCCAGATCCAGCTGTTTGTTAATGGCTTTTACCCGGCTCGACAGCGATTCAACCAGATCGGCGTCGTAGTCAATGCGCGACTCGAAAATGGCAATCATGATCTGCGCCCCATCGGTAAACGACGCCCGTCTTAACTTGATCCGCTTCACCATATCGGCAAACGATTTTAGATCGGCAAAACGGTACGTAAACAGCACGTCGTCTTTCAGCAGAAAGTTGACCGGCACCGTCCGGTACTGATTGTCGCGGTCGGGAATCAGGAAGTTGGAGTTGGCCACCAGCAACTCATCTTCTTCGATGTACCGCGAGCTGCTCTCGATCTCGGCCTGTTCCTGCTGACTCTGAAAACTGACGTCGAACTTCTCTTCCACACTCCGAATTTCGTCGGGTGTCGGGTTCTGCAAATCGACCCAGAGCGTTCGTTCCGTATCCTGAAACGAATCGATATCCCGGATTTTCCGTACGGCAGCCTCGTCCTGCTGAAAAATGCGAATCATAAAAGGAGTGTACCGTTTAACGGTTGCTGTTTAGTGAACAATGGGGTGAGGCGAGGCGTCAGCCAACTGACAACGCTAGACTGTGAACCGGTTGACTTTCCAGAGATAGCCAACGCCGACCACCGCCAGCACAGCCGCCAGCCCAAAGGCCAGCGGAATAGCGTCGGCCGGGTGATGCGTATAGAACCAACCGGCAGCTACCGCCCCTAACCCGATGCCTGCTTCGAGGGCGATATAGAGCGTAGCCATCGCCCGGCCCCGCGTGGCTTCGTCGCTGACGTCGACCGTCCAGGCCTGTAAGGTGGGCGAGTTCATCCCCCAGGCGAAGCCGTAGAGAATAGCCGACCCAAAAAACAGCCAGACAGAGTCGGTCAGGGCCAGCATCACCAGCGAAATGGCCAGCACGGTCGTTGACCCGATCAGCACCGGCACCCGTCCGTAGCGATCCGACGACTTGGCCAACGTGAGGCGAATGAGCAGGGAAGCCAGCGTATACAACGCGAAAAACCACCCTTTGTTGGTCACGCCCACCGAGGCACTGAGCGCGGGCGCCAGGGTGATAACCACCCCAGAGGCAAAGGAGTTGAGCAGTTGCACGAAAAAGGGTTGCCGTGCGCCCCAGTCGAACCACTCGTCGCGGCGCAGGCGCAGCAGACTAAACCGAAATGGCTGACGGTTTTCGAGCGTTTCGGGCAGGCGCATCAGAATCAGGATGGACAGCAACGCAAACGCCGACGACGTGTAGAACATGGTGTTCATCGACGCGTTGTTGACCAGGAATGAGCCAATTACCGGCCCCAGCGACATGCCCGTGGCCGTAAACAGCCCCAGCGCGCCCATCGCCTCGCCCCGTCGGTGCGCATTGACCACGTCGGCGACGTAGGCCGAGGTGGCGGTGGGTTTGGTGCCGGTTGAGAAACCATGTACGAGGCGGAGGGTAAGGAACCCGGCAACCGTGATGAGCCAGGGGTATAGCAGCCCGCAAACAAAGCACACCAGCGCCCCGAACGCCATCACCGGCACCCGCCCGATGGTGTCGGTGAGCTTACCGCTAAAGGGTCGCGAAATACCCGCCGTGAGCGTAAACAGCGCAATCACCCAACCGATGTATTCGCGCCCGCCGAGACCCGTCAGGTAGTCGGGCAACTCGGGAATCATCATCGAAAAACTGGCAGAAAACAAGAAGTTGCTCAGGCATAGCAGCCAGAACGGGAGCGTGTACAGCGTGGGCTGTTCCACAGATTCGAGTGTGGTAGCGGGGATGGTTGACTTCGGCAAGTGACGACGCAGACGGTTACGCCCACAAAGGTAGAGCGTTTGCTACTAGCTGAGGCACCTGTTTTTAACTTCTGGCTAAGTGCCTGTTTAGGGCATTTTCATCCCAAATTTAATTGCTGTTAAATAGCCCGGCCCGGCCAATCGAGTAGCAACATTCTCAATTTAGGTGGCGTTCTCTCGCTGTAACCCGTTCGGCTACGGCCGAGCAACTGACCTATGAAAAAGCTGGCCCGCCACTCGCTCTATCTGGCTCTGTTTATGGGGGCGCTACTCACCGTGGCTGGCCTTAGCCTTTACCGTGAACTGCCCGTTTTTATGGTACTGGCCACGGTCATTGCCATCCTCGCCGGTATGTCTTTGCTGGCGTGGGCCTTCTTCACGTTGGCCGGGCGCTCATCGGCGACAAGGTCTACCCGGCAACCGGATGTCCCGAAGTCCTCGGGCGCCATGAGCGAAAGCTCTTCTTATTGAAAACGCGTTAAAAAGGGGGCGTTCAGGCGGGTTCGCCAAACACTATCGGAGTGAAGGGGTTCTGCTTTTTGCACAACCTGTTAAAACACACTACTCTATGAAGACGCTACTGCAACGCTACACCCTGTTTTCGTTTCTGTTTATGCTGCTGCTCACCATGAGTAGCTGCGAGGCCATCGGCAGCATTTTCAAGGCAGGTGCCTGGACGGGCGCCATCGCCGTTATCCTGGTCATTGGTGTCGTTATCTGGCTCTTTGCCAAGCTCCTTGGCGGCGGCGGAAATCGAGGCAGTGTTTAATGTTTGAGGGGTAAGGCTGGCTGACGCGCAATTACTCATGCGTCAGCCAACCTTAACCCTCTCAGACGTTAAACATTAAACGCTATTTCCTCACTTGCGCCATGGCTTTGCCGGTCAGTTGCAGCGACGTACCTGGCGCGGCATCGAGCGTAAAGCCTTTGCTGAACTCGTTGTATTGATGCAGCGAGCTGCTGTCCCGCAGGGTGATTGCGGCCTGCTCGATCCGATTACCGTCTTTAGCGATCGTCAGATGATTTTTACCTGCTAATAAAGCGGTGAGCTGTTGAAACTGTACTTTCTTCAGGCTTAGATCACCCGTTTTGCCCAGTTGAGTGAGCGTCAGGGTAGCCCCGGCAAAATCACTTAGCTGCGCTGAAGCGTCAATGGTTGTGAGGCTGGTCAGTGCTGGACATTGCACCCGAATCGCCGGACGATAGGCCCCTTCGTAGTCAGTTGACGGGCGTCGTTGTGGTTCGGGTTTCAATGTGAGCAAAAGCGTATCGTTGACTACGTTGGCGACGTACCCAGCCTTTGTGTCAGTACCGACACTGAGCGTATCCACCAGCAGGCGCGTGGTGGCAGCCCGTTCGATCTCCACGCTTCGCTCAAACGGCCCGCTGATTTTTATGGCCCGGAACGCCGCCAGAGGCACCTTTTTCCAGCGCCCGTATTTGTCTGATTTGTCGAGGGCATCGTATTGCCGCCGGAGCGAAATCGTGGCTCCGAACGTGGCAACCACCAGCCCCAACAAGAGGCCGAGAAGAAGTTTACTGCTGGTTTTCATGGGGTAGTCAGTTGAAAGGCATTGAAACGGGTTTCGAGGTCGGCGATACTGATGCCCAGCAACTGCATCGTGCGGAATACGTCGGGCAGTTCCTGCTCCAGAAAGCGGGTTCGGCGCATCGTCAGCACCAAGGCAGGAGCCTCGTCGGCGGTGAAGTAGCCCATACCCCGTTTGTTATAGATGATGCCCTGTTGTTGGAGGAAATCAAAGGCCCGCATCGCCGTGTTGGGGTTTACTTCGAGCGACGAGCCCAACTCGCGCACCGACGGAATCCGTTCGCCGGCGGGCCAGGTACGTTGCAGAATCTGCTCGCCCATGTATTCGGCGATTTGCAGGTAGATGGGTTGCTTATCGGTGAATTCCATGATCATCAGCGTTCTATTTCGTTGAACCGAACCCGCGTCGTAATCCAGAGCATCAGCACGATGGCCCCATACACCAACCAGCTAACCCAACCCGGCAGAAAAACCTGCTGATAATTAGCCTTGTCGACCACGGTAAGGCGGCCAAACGGAAAACTAACGTGCACCTCCAGGCCGCGGAAGACCAGCCCGGTGATAAACTGATACAGCACGAAGAAGCCAACGAAGGCCACAATGCCAACACCAACGTTTCGGACCAGCACGCCACGACGGAAATAAAAGCTGCCCAGCAAGCACAGGGCCAGGCAGAGCAAAAAGGCATACAGGCTGAAAAACAAAGCGCTCCCGTCGGAGTGCTTGCCCGGCCCAAAAAACACCAGCGACGACGTGTAATGCGTTTGTCCCGGTTTGAGATGGGTGTTGGCAACGGAAAAGGCGACCGCCTCATAACCGAAATAGATTCCGATAAAGACCGCCAGCGCCAGCAGACAATACAGAACCCCCAGCCAGAATTTTTCGGTGCGGGAGGCCGGGATCATCAGGTACGCAATCGCCGACTCCTGCCGAAACAGCGCGCTGAATACGTCACTACCCATACCCGCTACCAGCACAATGGCCAGAAAAAGAAAGACGGCGAAATTGGTCTGATTATCAAATGCATTGAAGAATATCTTATCGGTAGCCATCAGGCGCGACAAGTATAGTACACAGACCGTAAGCAGGGCGCCAACACCGATCAGGTACGTTCGGCCTTTGGTGGCCCAGAGCCAGCGGTGCAGCCGGGCAAAGCGAGTGAAGGAGAAGGTCTGGTTCATGGCAGTTGGGTCGAGAACAGGCGTTTGATGCGTTGGGGATTGTTGACGGCCGCATTGAACAGGCGTTCGAGGTCGACGGGCGTATCGTCGGTGGGGTCGTCGTTTTCACGCACCACCAGTTGCCCGCGCAGGCCCGGTTCGGCATAGAGCACGTCGGCAGGTAAGCGGGCCGGAACGGTTTCGGCCAGGCGCTCGAAGCGGAGGCGTTGCCCAACGCGCTCCAGCGGGGCCGCCAACAGCATCTCGTGGTCATTGAGCACCACCACGGCGTCGATCAGCGCGTCAAGATCACGGACCTGATGCGTCGAAATCAGTACCAGCCGGTCGGGTGCCAGCGCCGCCGATACCACCTTCCGAAACTGCGTTTTCGACGGAATATCCAGGCCGTTGGTGGGCTCGTCCATCAGCAACACGCTGGTGTTGGTCGCCAGCCCGAAGCTGATAAACACCTTCTTACGCTGCCCCAGTGAGAGCGCGTTGAGCTTACCGATTGTCTCGGGCAACTGAAACGTGCGCAGGTACGTCTGGAACTGCTCCTGGCTGAATTTCGGGTAGAAGGCGCTCAGCGTTCGCACGTAGGTGTCGAGCGTCATCGAGGGCGTATCCGTTTCTTCGGGCAGCAAAAAAACGTCTTCCAGAAACGCCGGGCTGCGGTGGCGCGGGTCGTGGGTATTCACCCGTAGCTGACCCTCGGTGGGGTACAACAGCCCGGCCATCAGCCGCAGCAGACTCGACTTACCCGCCCCGTTCGACCCGAGCAGGCCGTAGATATGGCCCGGCTCCAATTGAAGCGAGAGGTGTCGCAACACGGGCGGTTTCCGGCCGTAGCGAAAGGTTAGGTTGGTTAATTCGATGGTCGCCATAGTGTATTAGATCATTAATACACTGCAATAGTAAGCATTCTTTCCAAAAAGCAATAGGCTGGCGAAAAAATGTGCGCGGCTTTTTACCGGGCGGTGCGGTGTTGCGCCTTAGTTTTGGCGACTGATCTGCGCTGGCCCGTTTATGAACCCACAACTTCAACGTCTGTACGACATTGCTCAAAAACCCGAACGCCGCATCGTGGGGCTCATGTCAGGTACGTCGCTCGATGGCCTCGACGTGGCGCTTTGCCGCATCACGGGTAGCGGCGGCGACACGCACGTAACCCTCGAGCAGTTTACGACCGTGCCTTATGACGAGCCCTTCAAAGACAGCATCCGGGCCGTTTTCGCCAAAAAACAAATCGATTTTGAGCACCTGACGCTGCTGAACGAGCAGATCGGCACGCTACACGGCCACTGGGTAACCGATTGCCTACGTACCTGGAACGTACCCGCCGACGCAGTCGACCTGGTGGCCAGCCACGGACAAACCGTCTATCACGCGCCGCAGCAGCAGCACGGGCGGGCCGGCTACCCCAACGCGACCCTGCAAATTGGCGACGGCGACCATGTGGCAGCAGCAGCGGGCATCATCACACTCAGCGATTTCCGGCAACGGCATGTGGCGCATGGCGGCGAAGGGGCCCCCCTGGCGGTGTATGGCGACTACTTTGTGTTTTCGCAGGCGGGGGAAGACCGCATTCTGCTCAATATGGGCGGGATTGCCAACTTCACGTACCTGCCCGGCTCGCTCGATGCGGGCGTAGTCTTCACCACCGACACCGGCCCCGGCAACACCCTGCTCGACGCCTACGCCCGTCATTATACGGGTAAGTCCTACGACGAAAACGGCCAGATGGCTGCCCGGGGGCACGTGAGCACCGACCTGCTCGCGGCTCTGCTCGACCATCCTTTTTTTGCGCACCCCTTTCCCAAAACGACCGGCCCCGAAGTGTTCAACATGGCCTACGTTCGGGATGCCCAACAGCGGAGCCTGACGACCGATCTGGCTGCCGACGATCTGATGGCGACCCTGACCCGCTTTAGCGCCGAAAGCATCACCAACGCCATCGGGCAAACGCTCCAACAGGCTGGCATCCAACGTCCCCGGATCTACATGAGTGGCGGCGGCGCGCACAACCCCATCCTCACCCAAACCATCGCCCGCTTGCTTCCCGGTTGTACCTTTGCCAAAACCGACGAACTGGGTATACCCGGCGACGCCAAAGAAGCCATTCTGTTTGCCGTGCTGGCCAACGAAGCCCTCGCGGGTGGCAGCACTAACTTCGGCGACCGCCAGGGCGTCCCCAGCGTGACGATGGGAAAGATTAGCTTTTATAAGTGATGACATATCCCCCGCGTCCGGGCGGGGGCAACCTGAAAAATGACTGACGTAACCATAATTGGCGGCGGGATTGTTGGCCTGGCCACGGCCCTCCAGCTCAAGCAACAGCGGCCGGGCCTGTCGGTGATCGTGCTGGAGAAAGAAAACCGGGTAGCCGCCCACCAGACCGGCCACAACTCCGGGGTGATCCACTCGGGGCTTTACTACAAACCCGGCAGCCTCAAAGCCACCAACTGCATCAGCGGCTACCACATGCTGCTCGAGTTCTGCGAGCGCGAAAACGTGCCCTACGAACTCTGCGGCAAGATCGTGGTGGCCACCAAAGCCGAACAGGTGCCCCAACTCAACACGCTGTTTGAGCGCGGCCAGCAAAACGGCCTCGGCGGCCTGCGGCGGCTGTCGGTGGGCGAGATGCGCGAGATCGAACCCCATGTGGCGGGTGTCGATGGCATCTTCGTCCCGCAAACGGGTATTATTGATTACACGCAGGTTTGTGAAGCCTACGCCCGGGTGTTCCAGCGCCTCGGCGGCGAGATTCACTACGGCGAAAAAGTGGAGCAGCTGACGCCCGGCAATAGCCTGAGCGTGGTGGTGACGAACAAAACCCGCTACGAAACCAAGCTGGTCGTCAACTGCGCGGGGCTGTACTCGGATAAGATTGCCCAGCTCACCCAGCGCGAGCCCATCGGCCTGCAAATCGTGCCGTTCCGGGGCGAGTATTACAAGATCCGGCCCGAAAAACACCACCTGGTCAAGAACCTCATTTACCCCGTTCCCGACCCGAATTTCCCGTTCCTAGGCGTGCACTTCACCCGCATGATTCACGGGGGCGTGGAGGCCGGGCCCAACGCCGTGCTGGCGTTCCAGCGTGAGGGTTACCGCAAATCAGACATCAACCTGCGCGAATTGTTCGAGACGCTGGCGTGGCCGGGCTTCCAGAAGGTAGCCATGAAATACTGGGAAACGGGGCTGGGCGAAATGTACCGGTCGTTTTCGAAATCGGCCTTTACCAAAGCGTTGCAGGAACTGATTCCGGCCGTGCAGGAAGACGACCTCATCGAAGGCGGCGCGGGCGTGCGGGCGCAGGCCTGTGACCGCACCGGCGGCCTGCTCGACGACTTTTCGATCATCGAAACCGACCGCGCCGTCAACGTCTGCAACGCCCCCTCCCCCGCCGCCACCTCATCACTCTCGATCGGCAAAACCGTTTCCGAAAAAGTCCTGAGCCGGTTTTAATGAGTGCATGAGATAAAGAGTGAAAGGCTGCGCACTCATATGAACTGGCGTTAGCCTTTCACTCTTTATCTCGTGCACTCTTTCGCTCTTTATTTCTTTCACTCCTTAATTCGCTCGGCGGTCTGGGCGGCTTTGGGGTCGGCGATGACTTTGCCACCGCGCACGGTAGCGCCCAGCAGGATACCCGCGCTGATCAGCACGATATTTTTGATGATGTACTGCCCGGCCAGCGTTGGCACGAACGGGTGTTTCCAGGTGTCGTCCGGAAAAAAGGCGAGTGGCAGTAACGTACCGATCATCTGCGCGAAGAGCAGGAACAGCGTCACGCGCATCAGTCTACCCGTCAGCAAGCCCAGTCCGATGGCACACTCCCAGGTCGCCAGTACGGGCAGGGAGATGGCTGGAGGCATGTGGCCGGCTGTGAGCACGCTGATGGTGCGGGCGGCCAGCAATTCGGCCGTACTCAGATCCGGGAAGTATTTAAGGAAGCCAAACCAGAGAAACACCACGCCCAGTGCCAGGCGCAGGCAATCGGGGCCGTGGTCGGCCATCCAGGCGACGATGCGGGCATCGGCTCGCCGGACGGGCGGGGATACGGGTTCATCCGCTTTCATTGTCTTTTTTGCGTTAAGAGGCGTTCATATAGCCAACCGACACAATAGACTATAGTTTACGGGACGTAGCGTATGGCAATCCGCACGTCGACTTCAGCCGCGGGACGAACACAATCGGCGCAACTTTAGTAGCTTCGCTGTTGGCTTGCTATTAGACACAACCAACTTGAAACTGCTACCCCTTGCCCTGCTGCTGACTCTATCGGCTGCCGCGCAGAACCTGCCCATTCTGGAGCAACCGCCTGCTTCGCTTCGCTTATACCAACTCAACACGCCGCATTTTCGGGTCATCTACCCCGATGGCTTCCAGCAACGCGCCCAACAGACGGCCCAACGGCTCGAACAGATCTACGAACCCGTGGGGGCCGGTCTGGAGCAACGCCCCCGCCCGCTCTCGGTGGTATTGCGGAATCAGACGACCGTCAGCAACGGGTTCGCCACCCTCTTTCCGCGCCATGCCGAATTCTACGCCGTGCCACCGCAAGACCCGGCCCTGCTCGGTACGCTCAATTGGCTCGATCTGCTGGCCGTGCACGAGTACCGTCACATTGTGCAGTACGAAAAGGCGTATCAGGGCTACGGCAAGGTGCTGTATTACCTGCTGGGTGCCCAGGGGCTGAGCTTCGCGACGAACGTGGTCACGCCCGACTGGTTTCTGGAAGGTGACGCCGTCGGGACCGAAACCATCCTGACCCGCTCGGGCCGGGGCCGGATTCCGGCTTTCGAGTTGAGTATGCGCACCAACCTGCTCACCCGCCGCCCCTTCAGCTACGCCAAGGCCACGGGCGGCTCCTTCCGTGACAACGTACCCAACCACTACGAACTGGGCTATTTTCTGACGACCAAGCTGAAACGTACCTACGGCCCCAACGCCTGGAGTGGCGCGCTCAACCGGATTTACAGGCAGTTTCCGTTTTACCCGTTCTCGTTTTCCAACGGCTTGAAACAGACCACCAAATCGGCCGAAAACCCCACCGGCACGCGCGTCGATGACCTGTACGCAGAAACCGTCAACGACCTGATCGAGACCTGGAAGCGGCGGCAGGATAGCCTGACGCTTACGCCCGCAACAACGTACCCGGTCAATGCGGAAAAAGCCGAAACGCCCCGACCGGTGTTCACCAACTACCGTTACCCCCAATACCTGACCGACAGCACCATCCTGTGCATCAAAAGCGGCCTTGGCGACATTCAGCAGGTGGTCTTGTTAAGCCGCAACGGGCACGATCCGGCGCACCGGGAGAAACGCGTCTACACGCAGGGGTTGGTACTCAACGAGCCTACCTACTTCTCGGCCACGCCGCAGATGGCCTGCTGGATCGAAAACCGCTACGACCCGCGCTGGCTGCAACGCATTTACGGCGAAATCAAACTGCTCGACCTCGCCACCGGCCGGGTACGTCGGCTGACGACCCGCAGCCGCTATACCGCCGTGGCCCTGTCGCCCGACAACAGCCGCCTCGTCGCCCTGCGCACCACCGACAGCTACCAGAATGAACTCGTTGTACTCGATAGCCAGACGGGGCGCGAGCTGGCGGTGCTGCCCAACCCGGCCAATGACTTCTATGTAAACCCGCGCTGGCACAATGGCCGCACGCTGGTCACGGTGACGCTGACGAAAGGGGGGAAAACCATTGAGTTCATCGACACCGAAACAGGACAAAAACGGGCGCTGCTCCCCCCTACCAACCTGAACCTGAGCCACCCGCAATCGTACGGGAACACGCACATACTGGTCAACTCGCCGCAGTCGGGTATCGACAACGTCTATGCTGTCGAGATTGCCTCGGGCACGGTCTCGCGGGTGACGTCGCGGCCGTTTGGGGCTTACCATGCCACCGTCTCACCAACGGGTCGCTGGCTGGCCTTCGAAGATTTCGACACGCACGGCTACCGCGTCGCCGAAGCCCCACTCGACCCCGCCGCCTGGCCCCCCGCCGACATTTCACGTGCGGATTCACCAGCCGAATCCACACGCTATTTTGGGCCCCTACTCAGCGCGGGCGCGCAACGCCTGCCGCCCGTCGCCGCCGATTCGATTCCCAACCTGCCCACGTCGGCCCCCGGCCGGTTCCGGCGGCTTGCCCATGCCTTTAATCCGTACAGTTGGGGCCCAACGTTCGGGTCGACCGGGCAATCGCTCAACGTGGGTATTCAGTCGCGGGATTTGCTCAACACCACGCAGTTTACGGCGGGCTATACCTACAACCAAAGCGAACAAACGGGTGCGCTGGGCGTCAATGTGAGTTATCAGGGCTTGTATCCGGTCTTCGATGTGGGCTTCCAGACAGGCAACCGGCGCACCAGTATCCCCGCCAACCCAACCAGTCCGAGTTCGGGTATCCGCACCGATACGTGGCGGTACAACGAACTGACGGCGGGCATTCGCTTGCCCCTTCAACTCACCCGGTCGCGGTTTTTGCAAAGCGCCAATCTGTTTGCCTATTACGGGCTGCTGTCGGTGAGCGGCTACGAACTGCCGGGGCGCTATTTCACCGAGACGGGCAACGGCATCTTACACACGCTGCTCTACGGGGCCAGTTACAATTACCTGCTGCGCCAGAGTCGGCGCGACGTGGGCAACCGCCTGGGCGTGTCGGGCAGCACCAGCCTGCGCAGCACACCGTTTGCTCAAACGACGGGGCAACTGCGCGGCCTGCAATGGGCCAACACGCTGAACCTTTTCGTTCCCGGCCTGGGCAAACACCACAGCCTGCGCCTGCGGGGTGCCTACCAGTACCAATGGGGCGCACCCGACGCCAAAAACCTGTATCGGTTTGGGGCAGCGGTGCTCTACCCGCGCGGCGCGGCCTATACTTCGTTTGACAACCTGTGGGTAGCCGGGGCCGACTACCGCCTGCCCCTGGCCGATCTGCATCTGTCGATCACGCGTCTGCTGTACATTCAGCGCCTCAAAGGCAACCTCTTTTCCGATTACGCCTGGGGGAACAGCCGCTTTTTGCAGATCGACAGCCGAAACGTGGTGCGGGGCATCGTGCCCGTCAGCAGCTACGACTGGACGGTCGGCGGCGATTTGTCGGTGGTGTTCAACCCCCTGCGGCTACGTACCCCGCTGGAGGTGGGCCTGCGGGCAGGCTACGACGTTCGGAACCGGGCGGTGTTCGTCCAGCCGTTGGTCATTGACATTGGGTTTTAGCCAAACGGGCGCGCCGCAACGGGTGCGCTCCATAAGCCTCTCCACCAGTGTGTAACCAACGTTCGTTTAGCGGGTGTCGGTCATTGGCAGCAACCAATGACCGACAGAAAAGGCCAGTAATTGGTTTTTCCGCTAAAAAATTAGGAATATATTTTGCCAATACGCAAAAAACGATAACATTTGCAGCAGAGTATGTATAGACATTCGGACAAAGACTTGCAATTATTCACGATTGATCACGGCAGCCCCATTCCACTCCACATTCAGGTGGAAACAATAATGAGGGAATTGATTGACAGAGAGGAGTATCAGCAGGGTAAGCTTTTTCCCAATGAGATCGACCTGGCCAAACGGTTCGGTATAGCCCGGAACACGGTCAGGCAGGCCATCAATAAATTAGTCAATGAACAGTTATTAATCCGCAAGAAGGGTGTCGGCACTAAGGTGGCCAAAAACCGGATCACGACTAAACTCAACAACTGGTCGAGCTTTACGCTTGAGATGCACGACAAGGGCGTAGACTTTCAGAACTACGAAATTAAAGCAAGCTGGACGCTGGCCGATCAGGATACGGCTGACGTCTTTGGGATTGATGTCGGCTCGAAAGTGCTGAAGCTGGAGCGGCTGCGTGGATTGGAGGCCGGGCCGATCGTCTACTTCATCTCGTACTTCCATCCTCGGGTGGGTTTGACGGGGGCCGAAGATTTTGCCAAACCGTTGTATGAAATGCTGGAAAAAGAGTATCACACCGTCGTGGTGCTCTCCAAAGAGGAAATTAGCGCGACACTAGCCGATGATGAGCTGGCAACCATTCTGCACACCAATCCGGGTGAACCCATTCTGTTGCGCAAACGGATTGTCTGCGATCCGGGTGAACGGGTCGTCGAGTTTAATGTAGGCTACTACCGGGCCGATCGTTTCACTTACGCCATCGACATAGCCCGCAAATAGCCGATTCCTACCCCCTTATCCCACCCTGTCTGTATGTGATTGACGACTCACTCATCCTGGCAGTTTTTTTATCACTTATTATGTCTATACATATAGACATAAACGAATACCTTCTCTTATTCAATCATCAAGTCGAGCGGCTGGCAGCGACCGCTCATCAGCAGTAGTACCCATGGCTATACAAATGGAGCAAGAATTGAAAAAGACCACCAACACGTACCTGTACCTGGTTTGTCTGGTAGCGGCGCTCGGTGGTTTTCTGTTTGGGTTTGATACCGCCGTCATCTCCGGTACGGTAGGTCTGGTCAAAACCGATTTTGGGCTGGACGCGATTCAGGAGGGCTGGTTTGTCAGCTGCGCCTTGCTGGGGTGCATCGTGGGCGTGAGTGTGTCGGGAAAACTGAGCGACACGTATGGCCGCAAACTAGTCCAGATTCTATCGGCGGTATTGTTTCTGGCGTCGGCTATCGGGTGCACGTTCTCAACGACGTTCGCCACCCTGATCGCTTTCCGGCTGGTGGGGGGGCTGGGCATCGGTGTCGCCTCGATGGTGTCACCCCTGTACATCTCCGAATTTGCCCCACCCCGCTACCGGGGGATGATGGTATCCCTCTACCAGTTGGCCCTGACCATTGGCATTGTTATCGCGTATTTCACCAATGCTTACCTGGCCAGTCACACCGATGATTTTGCCGCCAGCGAAGGCCTCAGCCCGATTCTATCGACGCAGGTATGGCGCGGGATGCTGGGCCTGGGCGCTGTACCGGCAGCCATCTTCCTGCTGGCCTTATTGGTGGTACCCGAATCACCCCGATGGCTGCTGCTGCACGGGAAGGAACAACAGGCGCGAGCCATACTCACCCGAATCGACGGGCCGGTTTCGGCTCAGAAAGAGATCGATGCATTTACGGCCGCTGGCGACAAGCGCCAGGGTGACCTGAGCGACTTGTTCACGCCAACGTACCGCCGGGCCCTGTGGATTGGTTTGCTCCTGCCGTTTTTATCGCAAGTCTGCGGTATCAACGCGGTCATCTATTACGGCCCCCGAATTCTGGAACAGGCTGGTTTCACCCTCAATAATGCGCTTGGGGGGCAGGTGACCATTGGCCTGGTCAATGTGGCGTTCACGTTCGTGGCCATTTTCACCGTCGACAGATGGGGGCGTAAACCCCTGCTGTATGTGGGTGTAGGCGGGGCTGTGCTGTCGCTGCTGATCATTGGGGCGCTCTTCCAGATGGGCGTTTCATCGGGCCCCTGGATCCTGCTGTTTATTCTGGCCTTCATCGCCTGCTTCGCGTTTTCGTTCGGCCCGGTTTGCTGGGTTGTCGTCGGCGAAATCTTCCCCAATGCCATCCGGGGCAAAGCCATGGCCCTGGCTACGCTGTCGCTCTGGATCGGCAACTTTCTGGTCGGCCAGCTGACGCCCTTCCTGCTTGAAGAGGTGGGGTCTGCCTGGACCTTCTGGCTGTTTGCAGTATGCTGCTCCCCAGCCCTATGGCTCACCTGGAAATTGATTCCCGAAACCAAAGGCCGGTCGCTGGAAGCCATCGAGGCGTACTGGAAAGATACCCAGGCGCTATCCAGAAACCCCTCCTTATAACGCTTCACCCTTACTCCTTTCTCATCTAGTCATCTCTCAACAGTTCACTGAATTTGCCTAAACCAATTGTCATCGCATGAACAGTTCAATACAGCTCCGAATCAGTCCGGTGCTCCACTCATGGGGCAGGCAGCGCTTGCTCCTCGCCTTGTTACTTCTGCTGCTAGGTGGTCGCTACGGGTTCGCCTTACCGTCCAACGGGATACCGGTGTCTTTCGCACAAGTCAACATTGAGCTTACCGGTCAGGTGCTCGATGATCAGCAGAAGCCCTTACCAGGTGCCACGGTAAGCGTGGTGGGTACGACCCAGGGGACCACCACCGATGAGAATGGGAAATACCGCTTATCGCTGCCGGATGACTACGTGGGGCGTAGCCTCGCCTTCTCGTACATCGGATTTACGAGCCAGACCGTCGTGATTGGGCAGGAGCGCACCGTCAACGTGACGCTGAAGACCGACAACAGCCGGTCGCTCAATGAAGTGGTGGTCGTTGGGTATGGTCAGCAGAACAAGCTGTCGGTGACGGGCGCGGTCGACCAGATTAAAGCCCAGAGCATCGAAGGCAAGCCCGTCACCAACGTGCTGCAGGCGCTACAGGGTGAGTCGCCCAACCTCATTATTCAACAGACCAACTTCACGCCGGGCAGCGGGGTCAATATCAACATTCGCGGCCTGGGTACGTTGGGCGACAATACCCCGCTCATTGTCATCGACGGGATCATTGGGGGCGACATCAACCTGCTTAACCCCAACGACATTGCGAGTGTGTCGGTCCTGAAAGATGCCGGTTCGGCGGCGATTTATGGCTCGCGCTCTGCCAATGGGGTCCTGCTGATTACGACAAAAGGCGGGAAGCTAAACCAGAAAGCCACGGTCACCTATAACGGCAGCTACGGGATGCAGTCGCCGTATGTCGGCCTGAAAAAGGTCAGTGCCTGGGATAATGCCTATTACAAAAACCTGTCGCTGATCAACTCGGGATTGCCGCCCATCTACACGCCGGACGACATTCAGGCGCTACGAGCACAGGGAAACGGCGACTGGGAGCGGCAGTCGATCCTGCAAAATGCGCCGCAGCAGTTGCACAACGTGTCGATTACCGGCGGTGGGGCCACAAGCAGTTACCTGATCTCGGCGGGGCTTCAGGATCAGCGCAGCAATTTTATTGGGCCTTCTTATGGCTACAAGAAATACAACCTGCGCCTAAATCAGCTATCGGTCATTGGCAAGCTACGGGTCAATACGATTCTGAACTACGTCAAATCGCAGAATAAGTCGCACAGCAATGCCGACTGGGTCATTTTTGCCGATGCGGACCGGGTCCCCCTCAACTACAGTTTCCAGGATGCGGCGGGTAATTACCTCACCAACCCGGTCGCTTCGCAGTACAACGTGAAGAGTGTGCTAGAACAGGGCGGCTACTATCAGTCAGACAACGACCAGTTTTTTGCCAACCTGAACGCGGCGCTAAGCATCACCAACGACCTTAAGCTTACGGGTATCTTCGGCGGAACGCTGAACGCCAACAACGCCTTCTTCCGCCGCTTGCAGGTCAACAACTACCCAACCGGTGTGTATGGCAACGACCGTACCGTGTATGACAACAGCTTCAAAAACTCGTTGCTCAACTCGCAGGTATTCGCCGATTACACCAAGCGGATCGGCGATCATAGCTTCAAAGTGTTGCTGGGCGCCTCCGACGAATATTACCGGTCCAACGGGTTCCAGTTGCAGAAAACCCTGACCGACCCGGCCCTGGGTACGCCCACCACCGGGACGATCCTTGACCCGGTTAACTCCTACAACAGCAACACCAACACCAACGAAACGCGCATCAGCTCGGTGTTTGGTCGGGTCAACTACTCGTTCAAAGACCGCTACTTCCTGGAGGGCAATTTCCGGCAGGATGGCTCGTCCAAATTTGCGGCGGGTCGCCGGTGGGGCTTTTTCCCCTCGATAGCGGGCTCCTGGATTCTCTCCGAAGAGTCGTTCATGAAAGCGCAGAACGTGGTGGGCAGTCTGAAGGTAAGGGGCTCGTATGGGCTGGTGGGCAACCAGAACGTAAACGCCTATCAGTACCAGACCAACTACTTCAACTACGCCAACGCCTACGGGTTCAACAACACCGTTGTGGGTGGGGCGGGCTTCAGCCTCGGCAACCCGGACCTGACCTGGGAGAAATCGGCCATGTTGAACGTGGGGGCCGATGCCAGTTTCCTCCAGAACAAGCTCACCGTTTCGCTTGATTATTTCAACAAGGTAACCAGCGATATTCTGTACAGCCGGCAGGACATTCCGCTGCTGTTCGGGGCGGGCTTTCCCGACTTTAACGTAGCGAAGGTCAAAAACAAAGGCTGGGAAGTTAGTGCCACCTATAACCTGAACACTAACGCCACCAAGCAAAGCTTCAGCGTGAATCTGGCCGATAACCAGAACACCCTGCTGGCGCTGACCTACGGTTCTGATCAGCAGATTGCCAACGTCGATGCGTTTGGGTTCATCCGGAAAGTGGGGCAACCCATTACGCAGTACTGGGGCTACAAGACAAACGGCTATTTCCAGAATCAGGCTGACATCGATAATTCACCGAAACCGGACGGTGTCTTGGTGGGCCCCGGCGACATCAAGTTTACCGACTTTAACGGGGATGGCAAAATCGACGACAGCGACAAAATCGTGCTGGGCAACCCCTTCCCCCGCTACACCTTCGGGTTCACGTACCGACTGGCGGTAAAGGGCTTTGACCTAAACCTGTTTATCCAGGGCGTGGGCAAGCGCGATGTCATGCTGCGGGGTGAAGAGGTCGAGCCCTTCCACTACAATTACGGCGCGACCATGTATGAGCACCAGACGGATTTCTGGACGCCCGACAACCCGAATGCGCGCTACCCCCGGCTGGCCGCTATCGGTTCCCCCTCGAACACCAACAACTGGCGTAACGGCTCCGATGTGTATCGCTACAATGCCGCCTATGCCCGCCTGAAGAACGTGCAGCTAGGCTATACGCTCCCCGGTACGTTGACCCAGAAAGTGGGCGTGCAACGCCTGCGGGTGTCCCTGATCGGGCAGAACCTGCTGACGCTCTCCGAGCTCAACTTCATCGACCCCGAAACGTCTGAGTTCAATAACAACCTCAACCTGGGTGCGGCGTCGAACAGCGCCCGTAGCTACCCGCTGCCCGTTTTTTACGGGTTTGGCCTTGACCTCAGTTTCTAACTTTCAACCCGTTACGAACCATGACTTTTTTCAAAAAGATAAGTGCCCTGTGCGTGGTGTTGCTCACCGTCGTCGGGTGCGGCCCTTTAGACATAGCCCCCGTCAATCGCTTTACCGAACTCAACTTCTGGACCACGAGCGAGAACGTCGACAATGCCCTGAACAACATTTACAGTGGCATGTATACCAGCACGTTATACTTCTATAACGAAGCCCTGTCCGACAATGCCTACACCGCCCAGGGGTCGGCCGCGGGTAACCCGGAGGCCATCGCGAGTGGCAGCTTCACCTCGACGCTGCCAAAATTCCAGAACGACTGGGCGTTTTATTACCAGGGCATCAAGTCCTGCAACATCTTTCTGGCCAACATCGACCAGAACAAAACGCTGCCGGCGGAGGTCCTGTCGCGGATGAAGGGCGAGGTACGTTTCGTGCGGGCCTGGCACCATTTTAACCTGATGAAATGGTATGGGGACGTACCCCTGCTCGACCGTGACCTGACGCCCGACGAGGCTAAAGTGATTCCCCGTTCGCCTCGCGCCACCGTCCTGAAGTTCATCACCGACGAACTGACGGCGGCTGAGACCCTGCTCCCCACCAAAGACGCCTATTCGGCCGCCGATAACGGCCGGATCTCAAAAGGGGCGGCCATTGCGCTGCACGCCAGAGTCCTGCTCTACGAAGGCAACCGCATGGCCGAGGTCGTGACCCTGTGCGAAAAGCTGATCAACGATCAGGCGACCAACGGACAGTACGGGCTAGCGGCCAACTACAGCGATCTGTTCAGTAACGCAACGGTCAATAAAACCAGCAACGAGTCGATTCTGGCGCTGCAATACGTACCTGGCTTACGTACCTGGTCGGAGTTCTTTGATTTTGCGCCCCGGTCGGCCGGTGCCCGAACCAATAGCCTGGCCCCTACCCAGGAGCTGGTCAATGACTATGTGACGCTCAACGGCAAAGCGATCACCGAAGCGGGCTCGGGTTATTCGGAAAGCACGCCCTACGCCAACCGGGACCCCCGGCTGACCGCCACTGTCGTGTATGACCAGTATGTCTGGCGCAACGCGGATGGCAGCACCCAGATCATCTACATCAAACCGGGCTCAGACCCCGTCCGGCCCGCCCTCAACGAGTACACGCTGAACGGGCAGGGCTCGCCCACGGGCTACTACTGGCGCAAATACTATGACCCCAACAGCCTGGCCAATTTTACGTCGGGCCTGAATCTGCACCTGATCCGGTACGCCGATGTGCTGCTGATGTACGCCGAAGCCAAACAGAGCCTGGGGCAGCTGACCGCCGACGTGTGGAACAAAACGATCCGGCCACTGCGGCAACGGGCAGGCTTCACCAACACGGAAGCCCTGAACTTCCCGGCCAGCGGCGATTTGACGCAGACCATCCGCCGGGAGCGGCGGGCGGAGTTAGCGCTGGAAGGGCTACGGATTGACGATATCCGTCGGTGGAAGATCGCGGAGACGGTGCTCAATGGCTACGCCCACGGTGCCAAATTCGGCGATCCGACCGTTGACAATGGCTACATCCGCGCGCAACGACGCCAGTTTGACCCCGCCAAAAACTACCTCTGGCCCTTACCAGCCTCCGAGTTGAACCTCAACAAGGCGTTGACACAAAACCCTGGCTATCAACTTTAAACAGCACTGTCAATGAAATATGTATTAAAAACCGGTGGTATGGCTGTACTGGCTATGCTGTCGATCCTGTCCTGCAAACAGACGGTTCGGGAACTGAACCCGGCGGTCACCCCGGTCAGCACCCTGACGGCCCCTGCCAACAACGCCAGTGTCAAGCTGGAACCGTCGACGCCCGCCAGTGTGCAGTTCAAATGGGAACCCACCCAGGCAATCGAAGGGGTGCTCTACGAGGTGGCCTTCGACAAAACCGACGGCGATTTCAGCAAGCCCTTCTACAAGACCGTTTCCGACGGGCTGGGGGTGCAGCCGCAGCTAACGCTCAGCCACAACGATCTGAAGAAAATTGCGGCGCTGGGCGGTATCGGCGCTTCGTCGACGGGCAGCGTCAAATGGACGGTCTTAGCGTCAGTTGCGTTCAATCGGCAGGCAGGTACGTCCACCCGCGTCCTGACCATGACCCGACCAGCCGGATTTACCGAGCTTCCAGACAGCTTGTACCTGACCGGTACGGCCACTGAAGGAGGCGACGACGTGACCAAGGGGATCAGGCTGAAAAAAGTGGAAGACGGCATCTTTGAGGTGTATACCTCGCTGAAGGGAGGCACCTATCGGCTGACGGACAGGCTGACGGGCACCGGCAAGAGCTACTATATCGCGAACGACACCATCCGGGAAGGCACCTCGCGCACCACCCTGACTGGTCCGGCGAAAACGTACCGCTTACGGTATGATTTCAACGTAGCCTCCACGCAGGCAACCGAAATACAGTCGATCGGGCTGTTCATGTCGGCTTACAACAAAGAGATAGGTACGTTGACGTATGCGGGTAATGGCACCTGGACAGCCGCCAGCATTCCCGTCGAGTTCTATCCGTTCTCCTGGGGTCGAGATGAACGCTATAAGTTTGCGGTGCACACCGCGACCGGCACGGAGTATATGGGCAGTTCGAACGTGAACAACAACAGCCCGGCCGGGGCCCCTGCCTCTTATTTCTACCTTCAGCCGGTGTCGAATAGCCAATGGGACAACACCTACAAGTTCGACCCATCTGCCGATCTGAAGAAGGTGAAGGTAGACCTTTTCCTGCGGGCCACTGCCCCCTACAGCCATCAGGTAACCGTGCTGAAGTAAGCCCCGGCTTGCTGCCAGTACGCTGGTGATCCGCTTCCAACACCCTGTGCCAGTTGCCTCACCGCAGCTGGCACAGGTTAAAGACTCCCGTTATGAACCGCTTTCTTTTCACCGGGCTATCACTCGCCGTAGTCGTCACCCTCCTGTCGGCCTGCGAGGACAAGCAGCAGCCCGACCCCATTGCTGGTCCCGATACAACCAAGCCCAACGTACCCAGCCCGACCGTGTCGCGGTACCTGACGGCGGCCCGGAAAACCCATGATTACGTGCTGGCTAACTTGCTGACGCCCTACAAGAGCTACCGGGTCAACGCCACCACCGACCCCAATTCGGCTTTTGAGTGGTACAACGTGAGTCAGATATACGCCGATGCCGCCATGGTGAAGCGGGGCGACACGACGTACGCGACCTACATGAACGATAGCTTCAACTGGATGAGTCACTTCTGGGACGACGCCAGCCCCAACGGCGGCTACTTTGCCTTCGTGCGCATCGACGGCACCGGGAAAGGCTCCGATCCGCTGAAATACATCGATGACAATTCCCTGTCTGGCGTAATCTACCTCGACGCCTACGCTGTCAGCACCGGGGCGATGAAAACAGCGTACCTGGACAAAGCGAAGGCCTGCGCCAACTGGCTGATCAAAAGCGGCACTTGGGATACCACCTTCGACGGGGGTTTCTGGTGGAACACCGCCAAAACGGTGAAGCCAACCCAGTCCAACGGGCTGGCGATGCAGTTATTCACGCGGTTGTACATGATCACCGGCGAGTCGATTTACCGCGACTGGGCGACAAACGTTAACAACTGGTTGTCAACTAAATTATACGAAAGCAGCACCGGCCTGTTCGTCTGGCAGATTGATCAGTCGGGCAAGCGGTTCACCGAAAAATTCACCTACGACAACGCGATCATGGTCGAAGCGTTTCTGCTATACGGGGAAGCCATGAACGACCCGTCGTATCAGGTGAAGGCGCAGGCGCTGGGCAACGCCATGAACCGGACGCTGTGGGATAAAACGCATAACGTATACATTTTCAACACGAGCGACCGCCGAATCAGCCCCGCCTGGTGCGGGTGGGGGTCGCAGGCTATGATCAGGCTGTACGAATCGGATAAAAACGCGTCGTGGCTGGGCTACGCGCAGGGCAACATCGACGCCATTAACACGGTCCTGAGAGAGCCCAATTCAGGCGGTTATTACCAATTTGCCGGTCTGGACGGTGCCGGTCGATACACAAACATCGAAGGCGTCGACGTGGCCTGGATGCAGCGCCTGCAAGCCTTGCTCTCGACGTATCGATAACCCGTTAGAACAGCCTCCATTCAATTTATTCTGGAATGAAACTACGCAAAAGCATCCCTTTCCTCCCGTCGCTGCTCCTCATTGCCCTGCTGACGCCCTGCGCGGTAAACGGGCAAAACGTGCTCCGGTACGTCGATCCGAACATCGGCACGGCCCACAGCCGCTGGTTCTTCTACACGCCCGCCGCCGTACCCCACGGCATGGCCAAACTGGCGCCTTCGACCAATGGTCATTACGGCAACAATCAGGGCTGGGAAGCCGTGGGCTATGATACCCGGCACAATTCCATCGAAGGCTTTGTGCACTTTCACGAATGGCAGGTTGGGGGCGTAAGCTTCATGCCGACCACGGGTGAGCTGAAGGTTAAACCCGGTCTGCTTGACAACCCCACCAGCGGTTACCGGTCCAGATTCGATCGCAAAAACCAGGTGGCCGAACCAGGCTACTACAAAGTCCTGCTCGACGATTACCAGATCACCGCTGAGCTCACCGCGACCAGCCATGTCGGCTTCCACCGGTATACGTTCCCCAAAAACGACCAGTCGAGGGTGCTGTTAGACATTGGCAACGTGCAGGGTGAAAGTGGCGAAGTGCGGACCGCAGCCATCCGGATGACCGACGATACGCACTTCGAAGGTTCTGTTACCACGTACCCAAAATACGTAAGGACCTACGATGCGAACGGGCAGGTGTCGATGTACATCTGGGGGGAAGTGAGCAAAAAACCACGGTCGGTCGGGGCGTTTTCAGACAGCGGTATTCGCCCCAACAGCCGCGAAGCAACCGGAAAGGGAGCCGGGCTTTTTCTGGACTACGCCACTAATGCTAACGAAGCCATTGAGTTGAAAGTGGGGCTCTCGTACACCTCGATCGCCAATGCAAAAGCAAATTTTGAGGCCGAAGCGTCGGGATTGACGTTTGAAAAAGCCAGAAAACAGGCCCAGCAAACGTGGCAAACCGAACTAGGAAAGTTAACTGTGGAGGGCAACGAAGCCAGTAAGGTCAAATTCTACACGGGACTGTTCCATGCGCTGTTGGGTCGTGGCATCGCCAACGACGTGAACGGCTCTTACCCCCGGCACGATGGGGGCATTGGTCAGTTACCCCGCGACAAAAACGGAAAATTCAGCTATAATTTTTACAACACGGATGCCATCTGGGGCGCCTATTGGAACCTGACGCAGTTGTGGGCGCTGTCGTATCCGGAGCGATATACCGATTTTGTGCAGACCCAACTGGCGGTTTACAAAGAGCGCGGTTGGTTTGGCGATGGCATTGCCAACAGCAACTTCGTCTCGGGCGTCGGCACCAATTTTGTCGGGCTGGCCATTGCCGGGGCGTATCAGGCAGGCATACGGGATTACGATACCAATCTGGCGTATCAGGCCATCCGGGCCAACGAACGCAACGGACGCAACCGCCCCGTGGGTTCGGGCAAACTGGACGTAGAGGCCTTTGTGAAACGTGGGTACGTTCCCTACCTCGACGAAGATAAAACCGATTCGACGGGTTCGCACTTTGCCGCCTCCCACACGCTGGAGTACAGTTTCAGCGCGTTCGCCGCCGCCCAACTGGCCAAAGCGATGGGCAAACAGCCCGACTATCAGCAATTCCTGAAGGCCTCCAACGGTTGGAAGTTGCTGTATGAACCAGGTCAAAAACTGGTCCGGCCCAAAAAGGCGGATGGCACGTTCATCAGTAAGTTCGATCCGTACGAACCCTGGCGCGGTTTTCAGGAAGGCAATGCCGTGCAATACACCTTTTTCGTGCCACAGAATCCCAAGGCGCTGATCGAAGCCATCGGCGAAACCACGTTCAATAACCGCCTCGACAGCATCTTCACGGCAGCGCAGAAAAATGGCTTCGGCGGCGGCAAAGAGATCGATGCCTTTGCTGGCATCAAGTCGATTTATAACCACGGCAATCAGCCTAACCTGCACATCAGCTGGCTCTTCAACTTCTCGAAAAAGCCGTGGCTTACCCAAAAATGGACGCGTGCCATCTGCGACGAGTTCTACGGCACCGAACCCATCCACGGCTACGGTTACGGGCAGGATGAAGACCAGGGACAGTTGGGATCTTGGTACGTGATGGCCGCCCTTGGCCTGTTCGACGTGAAAGGATTTACCGATCTACGACCAATTGTCGAGTTGGGAAGTCCCGTCTTCGACAAGGCCACCATTCGATTAGGCGATGGCAAACAGCTTCGGATTGAAGCCAAAAACAACTCGGCCCAGAACGTGTACGTGCAGTCGGCGACCTTCAACGGAAAACCCCTGACGAACTGCTGGCTCTACCGCGATGAACTGATGAAGGGTGGCAAACTCACCTTCGTGATGGGGAGCCAGCCCAATACGAACTGGGGGATTCAAACGCCCCCGCCTTCGGCCCAATAAGGGTCGCGTTACAGGCGATTATGCTCAACAAACCAGGAATGACCTATGATTTTGAGTCAAATATGGGCCAGGTACGTTGCCGGGCTGTCGGTAATCAGCGGGCTTTTCGTGTGTCAGGCGGCGGTAGGGCAATCGCCTAAACCGTCGGCTGTTTACCTGAGCCGGGCGCGGGAAGCGTACGCTAACGTATGGAACCGGTACCGGGTACCTGCCTACACGCTGTTCTCTGAAAACTACCCGTCGAATCACGCCGATTCGCTGACCTACATGCAGGGTGGTGGCGTCAAGGAGAAGGCGGTGAGTTTTCTGTGGCCCTTTTCGGGCCTGTTCTCCGCGACCAACGTGTTGCTGAAAACGCCATCGGAACGTAAACAGCAATTATTTTATCTGGACAGTCTGGTAGCCGGTATGGAGAAATACCGCGACACCAGCCGTTCGCCCGTTGGCTATCAGGCCTATCCGGTTCAGTTCGAAAAAGCAGACCGGTATTACGATGACAACGGGCTGGTGGGTATCGACTACATGGAAGCGTACCTGAACACCCGGAACCCACTGTACCTAACGCGGGCAAAAGCCGTTTTTGCGTTCATTCTGAGTGGGTGGGACGACGAGCTGGGTGGTGGAGTCACCTGGCTGGAGGGGCATCGTGATCAGAAGCCGGCCTGTTCCAACGGCATGGCTACCCTTACGGCGCTAAAGCTGTATCAGGGCACAAAAGACCCATATTACCTTAAGTGGGGCCAGCAGTTTTACAACTGGATGCACGCCAACCTGCTTGATTCGACCGGCGTGTATGCTAATGACCGCAAAGCGACGGGGGCGGTGAACCGGGTTTTCTACACGTATAACTCCGGCTCCATGCTCGAAGCGGCGGTGCTGCTGTACCAGTTTACCGGCGATAAGCAGTACCTCAAACAGGCCGAACAGCTGGCCCGAGACACGTTTGTTCACTTCGACAAGCGGCCGCATCCGGCTCCAATGGCTATCCAGATCGACCTACCCTGGTTTGTTACCGTGCTCTTCAGAGGCTACGACGCGCTGTACCGGGTCAATGGCGATTACCAATACGTGGCCAAGATCAACGAAAGTCTGGATTACGCCTGGCAGCATTCCCGCGATCAATACGGCTTGGTCACCCATAGCTGGATGCCCGATCCCAAGGAACTGGCGAAACCCAAATGGTTGCTGGATCAGGCGTGCATCGCCGAACTGTATGCGCGGCTAAGTCTGCTCGAAAAAGAACGAGAAACAAAACGATAAGCCCACATGGAAGAAAAAGCGACCATCGCCATCGACCTGGGAGGAACCCGTATCAAACTGGGGCTGGTCAGAGCCGGTACCGTTCTGTTGACGAGCCAGATGGAGTCGCAGTCGGGTCAGGGTTTGCAGGCCCGGCTACCCCAGCTTGAAACCGCCATCAACGCCATGCTGGCCCAGGCCCGCCTGACGGCCGCTGATCTGAGCGGCATCGGCATCGCCATACCGGGCATTGTTGACCCCATTAACAAACGCGTGCTGACGATCAACGGCAAATACAGCGATGCGCCTAACCTCGACCTGCCCGCCTGGGCCCACGAAACCTGGGGTTTACCGCTGTACCTGGAAAATGATACCCGCGCGGCCCTGCTCGGCGAATGGCAACACGGCAGCGGCCGGGGCTACGACAACGTCGTGCTGATGACGCTCGGTACCGGCATCGGCACATCGGCGGTGATCGAGGGTCGACTGCTGCGCGGCAGGCATTTTCAGGCGGGCATCCTGGGTGGGCACGTCGTCATCAACACCCAGGGTAACCAATGCAACTGCGGCACCGTTGGCTGCGCCGAGGCTGAAGCGTCGACCTGGAGCCTGAACGAGCGGGCGACGGCGCATGCAACGTACCCACAGAGTTTACTTTGCGGGTACGATACCGTTGATTACGAAGCCGTTTTTCGTTGTGCTCAGCAGGGTGATGCACTGGCTACCACCCTGCGCAACGACAGCATTGCCGTGTGGGCCGCCTGCGCCTACAACCTGGTGCAGGCGTACGACCCGGAAGTGCTCATCCTGGGCGGAGGCGTGATGGCCAGCCGCGACGCCATTATCCCCCCGATTCAGGAGCGACTGAATCAAAACGCCTGGGCAACCTGGGGCCATGTGGCCGTTGTGCCGGGCACCTTATCCGACTCCGCAGCCCTGCTGGGTGTCGCCACGTTAGCATACAACCTCCATATATGAACGTTTTAACACCATCAATCTTCGACAAATTTCCCAGCATTCCGGTAGAAGGGGAAACCTGCACGACGGGTTGGGAGCCGATCGTTTCCCTCCTTCGGGGCCGCATCCGGTCGATGAATCAAGCCAAAACCGTCGTGGCCGTCGATACGTACCTGGGCGTGTATACCGACGAGGTCGTCACGGGCCTACGCGCCCTGTCGGACCAGCTAACCGTCGTCGACACAAGTCAGGCCCTGCGCAGTCCAGCCGAAATCAATGACCTGATCAATGATTTCGTCACGGATGATCCGGTGTTTGGGTACGTATGTCCGTATGAGTTGCCGACCTTTTTCGACGAAGCTAAACTGACGGCGTGCCAACAAACGATTCAGGCAGTTACGGAAGGCGTGGTGCTGCTTATTGGCGCGGGGGCTGCGTTGTTTGTCGACCAGCCCGATCTGCTGCTGTACGCAGATATGCCCCGGTGGGAGATCCAGCTTCGGTTCCGGAAAAATCGGGCAGGTAATCTAGGGGCTTATAACGCCGACGCCCTGTTTGCCTACCAGTACAAACGGGCTTTCTACGTGGACTGGAAAGTGCTGGATCGCCACAAAAAGCAGTACATGGAGCGCTGGGATTATATGGTGGACACGACCCTGGAAGGAACACCCAAACTGATCAGCGGCACGGCCCTGCGCAAAGCCATGGCACTCACCGTTCAGCGACCTTTCCGGGTGGTTCCTTTCTTTGATCCGGGCCCGTGGGGTGGTCAGTGGCTGAAAGAAGTCTGCGACCTGGACCGGTCGGCGGTAAACTACGCCTGGGGGTTCGATTGCGTGCCCGAAGAGAATAGCCTGCTCTACCAATTTGATGGCGAAACGGTTGAAATTCCGTCGATCGACGTGGTCTTCAGCCACCCTGTCGAACTGCTGGGCGAAGCCGTGTTTAATGCGTTTGGCGCCGAATTTCCGATCCGATTTGACTTTCTGGACACCATTGAGGGGGGCAACCTTAGTTTACAGGTGCACCCCCTGCACGAGTACATGCGGGAGAAGTTCGGTATGGGCTATACCCAGAATGAGAGCTATTATTTCCTGGAAGCCAAAGAAGACGCCTGCGTGTATCTGGGCCTGAAAGAAGGCATCAGTCCAAACGCGATGATCGGTGATCTGGAAAAGGCGCAGCACGGCGGCATTGATTTCGACGCCGAAAAGTACGTTGAGAAATGGCCGATCAAGAAGCACGACCATGCCTTGATTCCCGCCGGGACGGTTCACTGTTCGGGGGCCAATAGCGTTGTGCTCGAAATCAGCGCGACACCCTTCAACTTCACCTTCAAACTCTGGGATTGGGGCCGAACGGGACTAGACGGACAGCCCCGACCGATCTCTCTTGAACACGGCAAAAACAACATCCAGTGGGATCGGACGACCGGCTGGACAAAGGCTAACCTGCTCAATCAGATTGAAGAGATTGGCCACGGTGATGGCTGGCGGGAAGAGCGGACGGGACTGGATGCCGATTCGTTCATCGAAACCCGACGGCACTGGTTTTCATCGTCGGTCACGCACCACACGCAGGGCGTGGTGAATGTCATTAACCTGATTGAAGGCGATGAAGCCGTCGTTGAAAGCCCGACGGGGGCGTTTGCGCCCTTTGTGGTTCACTATGCCGAGACGTTCATCGTACCGGCCGCGGTGGGTGCCTACACGATCCGGCCGTTTGGCGGAAGCGAGGGCCAGACGATAGGTACGTTGAAAGCTTATATACGAACGGAAAAGCTGAACGACCAGACGCTCAAGTAAGGCGTAGACAGAGCGCGATCTGTAGCTATTGACCACTGAAACACCATCCACGCGGCAGCGGAGGAGGCAATTACGGGTCTGTAGCTACGGATCGTTTTTTGTTTCTCGTTCGGGCAGCCTACCCTAAGTAGTACTGCCCATGACCGTGTGGCGACGATGGGCCGCCACAAATCTTTTTGGGGGCTTGCAACGGCCCGTTGGGGAGCGACGTAATCTAAGGCAAAACGTATGATGAAAACCATGAAAACGATTAGCCTTGCCAGTTTGATTGCCCTCGTTGGCCTGTTTGTGTGGGGATGTAACCCCTCGCAGAACGTCACGCCCGATGATTCGCTATCGGCCGCCCGCGCGGGTGCCGACACCACCGGCTTCTTCTGTAAAAGCAAGCTGACCAAGATTGCCACGACCGACTTACCCGCCGCCGTAACGAGCTACATTGCGGCTACCTACGCCGGGGCCACTGTCGACTACGCGGCGAAAGACGATACCGGAAACTTCCTGGTGGGTATTACGCAAAATGGCACGCGCAAGAGTCTGCTCTTCAATGCCGATGGGTCGTTCAACAAAGAGTTTACGCACCGGGGCGGCGGTCCGGGTGGTCCCAAAGGGCCGGGTCATAGTCGTGACAGCATCACGCAGGTGGCCATCACCGATCTGCCCGCCGCTATTACCACCTACATCACGGCCAATTATGCCGGGGCCACGATCAACGTAGCCGCCAAAGATGCCAACCGTGGGTACGTGGTGATGATCACGCAGAACGACGTGAAGAAAGCGTTGCTGTTTAACCTGGATGGCTCGTTCAACCAGGAGGTTGTCCGCAAAATCAAGATGGATTACAGCATTGTCGCTGCCAGCACACTGCCCGCCAATGTGACGAGCTACATCACGACCAACTACGCCGGATCGAGCGTGAAGCTAGCCGCCAAGAGCACGTCGGGCGCGTACAAGGTATTTATCCAGACGAGCACCGGCAAGCTGATCGAACTGTCGTTTGCCGCCGACGGCACATTTGTACAGGCCCGCCCCGGTCGCCGCTAGTCCGCCATTAACCTAAAAGCCAGTCTCCCCACAAGGAGCCAGCGATCAGCCGATTGCGGGTTCCTTGTGGGGAGACTGGCTTTTAGGTTAGACATAATGGGTCGATTCGTAGTTATCTTGCTACTAGCCTTTCGCTCGATCCGATGAACCGCGTCGCCCCCGTAACCATACAGAAAATAAAGGCTTCCGCCGTAGGCGAGCCCCAACCCGATTTGCTGGCCGTGGAAGAGCCCATGGAAATCCGGCTGGGCTTTGGCGACGTGACCAACCGGCAGCAGCGTAGCCTCTCGGTCACGATGCGCACGCCGGGCCACGATTTCGAACTGGCACTGGGCTTTCTGCTGACCGAAGGCCTTATTCAAACACGGGAACAGGTGCACAGCCTGCGTCATTGCACCGATCTGGGTCGGCAGCAAGTCCTCGGCAACATCGTCCGGGTGGAGCTTCAACCCGACGTACCGGTCGAGCTGGGTACGTTGGCCCGAAATTTTTACACCACTTCCAGTTGCGGCGTTTGCGGCAAAGCATCCATCGACGCCGTGCGAAATACGGGCTGCCCCCTGCTGCCCGCGGTTCAGCCATTTGTAGCCGCCGACCTGATCCATCAATTGCCCGATCAGTTGCGGGCCGCGCAGGCTGTCTTCGACCACACGGGCGGGCTCCACGCGGCGGCGCTGTTCGACCGATCCGGTATGTTGCGCCTGCTGCGCGAAGACGTGGGGCGGCACAACGCGCTCGACAAAGTGATCGGCGCGTCCCTGCAACAGGGCCTGCTTCCCCTGCATGATTCGGTACTCTTGCTCAGCGGTCGCATTAGTTTCGAACTGGTGCAGAAAGCGCTCATGGCCGGTATCCCGCTGGTGGCGGCGGTGGGAGCCCCGTCGAGTCTGGCCGTGCAGATGGCCGACGAGGTGGGCATGACGCTGCTGGGCTTCGTGCGCAACGGGTCGTTCAACAGCTACACCCATCCCGGCCGACTTACCCTGCCCGAAACGGCGGCATCAACACTCAGTTACTCAACGTCGGCCTAGCGCCGCCCCCCTTTTCTATGAATGACGCATCCAACAGCCCTAATACTTCTGGCAACGTACCCGGCCAGACACCCGATCAGCAGCCCAACGAGGCGCCCCCCCAGGCGGGACAGCCTTCGCCCGACAATAACTACGATCCGCACGGCCGAACCGACGCGGACAAACGCGTTTTTTCAGCCCCCACTACCACCATGTCACAAGCCAACGAGGCCATTCTGGCCCAACCGCCCCTCACCTTCACCGGCCTGAAACTCGGCGAGCCCTATCAGGTAGCCGCTGGCCTGACGGCCGTGCTCAAATCGGCCCAGTATAGCTGGGGCTGGGACGGCGTTGGCCGGGGCACCAAAGCGCTGCTGAACCTAAATCAGAAAGACGGCTTCGACTGCTCGTCCTGCGCCTGGCCCGACCCCGACGGGCACCGGTCGGTAGCCGAATTTTGCGAAAACGGGGCTAAGGCTACGGCCTCCGATGCTGATACCCGCCGCGCCGACCCCGATTTTTTCGCCAAACACAGCCTCGTCGACCTGTCGAACATGACCGACCGCGACCTGAACAACTCGGGGCGGCTTACGCACCCGCTGGTGCGGCGACCCGGCGATACGCACTACCGCCAGATTGAGTGGACCGAAGCTTTTCAGCTGGTCGCCAGCGAGTTGAACGCACTCCCCTCGCCCGACGAAGCGGTGTTTTACACCTCGGGAAAAGTGCCCAACGAGCCCGCCTACCTGTTCCAGTTGTTTGTGCGGCAGTTTGGTACCAACAACCTGCCCGACTGTTCCAACATGTGCCACGAAAGCTCGGGTTCGGCCCTCAGCCCGACGCTGGGGCTGGGCAAAGGGTCGGTGACGCTCGACGACATTCACGAGGCTGAGGTGATCCTGATTATGGGCCAGAACCCCGGCACCAACCACCCCCGGATGCTGACGGCCCTGCAAATCGCCAAGAAGAAAGGGGCTAAGATCATCGCGCTGAATCCCCTGCACGAAACCGGCCTGAGCCACTTCAAGAACCCGCAGGATTTCATGAACCCGATCAAGGCCGTGGGTACGTTGCTGGGCCGGGGCACGCCCATCGCCGATCTGTATTTACAGGTACGTATCAACGGTGATCTGGCGGCACTGCGGGGCATTATGAAACACCTACTCGAGGCCGATGCGGCCGCGCCGGGGTCGGTGATCGACCATGCGTTCATTGAGGAATACACCGACCATTACGACGACTTCGTGACAACCATCCGGCAAACAAGTTGGGCGGACATCGAGGCGATCAGCGGGCTCACCAAAGCGCAGTTGAAAGAAGCCGCCGACCTCATCGGGCCGAAGAAAAAATACGTCACCTGCTGGGCAATGGGCATCACGCAGCACAAAAACGGGGTGATGTGCATTCAGGAAATCGTGAACCTGCACCTGATGAAAGGGGCAATCGGCATTCCCGGCGCGGGTACGTGTCCGGTGCGTGGCCATTCTAACGTGCAGGGCGACCGCACGATGGGTATCTGGGAACGGCCCGAAGCGGCCTTTCTCGACAGCCTGAAAAAAGAATTCAACTTTGAGCCGCCCCGCGAACACGGCCTCGACACCGTCGATTCGATCAAGGCGATGCACGAAGGCAAAACGAAGGTGTTCTTCAGCCTCGGCGGCAACCTGCTGGCGGCAGGACCCGACACGGAGTTTGTGGCCGAGGCGATGCGCAAACAGAGCCTGACGGTGTTTGTGAGCACAAAGCTGAACCGGGGCCACCTCACCACGGGGCGCACCTCGCTTATTCTGCCCTGCCTGACCCACGTCGACATCGACCGGCAAACATCAGGGCAGCAGTTTACGTCCTGCGAAAACTCGATGGGCGTTGTCAGCCAGAACAAAGGCGTGCTGGAACCGCTGGATGGCCAGATGCTCAGCGAAGTAGCCATCATTTCGGGCGTTGCCATCGCCACGCTGGGCAGCCGCAGCACCGCCGACTGGGTGGGGTTCACCGAGAATTACGACACCATCCGCGACAGCGTGGCCCGCGTGATTCCCGGTTTCGAGGAGTTTAACAGAAAGATTCGCCAACCAGGCGGGTTCTACCTGCCCAACGGCCCCCGCGAGCGTAAGTTCACGACCGAAACGGGTAAGGCCAATTTTTCGGTAACCCAGCTGGAGCCGCACCGGCTTGAGCCCGGCCAACTGGTGCTGATGAGCATCCGCAGTCACGATCAGTTCAACACCACCATCTACGATTATAACGACCGCTACCGTGGCGTGTATAATGAACGGCGGGTGATTTTTCTGAACCCGGACGACATGAAGACGCTGGGCATCGCCGAGCAGGAACTGGTCAACATCACGAGTCATTTTGAGGGGCAGCAGCGTCATCTGGCCAAGTTTGTGGCGATTCCCTACGCCATTCCGAAGGGCAATGCGGCGGCTTATTACCCCGAGGTAAACCCGCTGGTACCGGTGGGCAGCGTGGCCGACGTGAGCAACACGCCCACCTCGAAGTTTGTGGTGATCACCCTGACGCCAACCCGCGAAATGTACCCTTCAGCGAACTTCACATCCGCTTAACCGACATTGGTGTGCAACTCGCGGGGCTGGCTGTTATCTTTGACAAAATGCCCCGCGAGACCCCTCTACCGATGAATCCAGTTGAAACCTCATTGCCGATCAGCGACCTGACTCCCGCGCCGCTGCCCGACGAAATCGCCGGGAAAAAGGAGAAAAAGGACAAGGAGAAGAAAAAGAAGAAAAAAGCCAGTCGGGGTATCGAGACCATGTACCGCACGACGCTCGCCAACCACCTGCGGCTGAGCGAGATGGCCGACCAGAAAGCCAACCTGATGATTTCGATCAACACCATTCTGGTGTCGATCATCATGTCGTCGTTTTTCAAGCCGGTGGGTGGCATGGAGAACCTGGTCATTCCCGAAATCATGCTGCTCGTGGTGAGCCTCGTCACGGTGGTTATTTCACTGTTTGCGACCAAGCCAAACTATGCCCCGCCCGCAACCCGCAACGTGGGCGACCGCCCGCTCGACCTGCTTTTCTTCGGCGATTATACGCAACTGACTGTCCAGGAATACCGCGAGGCCGTGCGTGACCTCACCAGCGACGAGAAGCGCCTGTACGAGAGCCTGAGTAATAACATTTATGCGCAGGGCAAGGTATTACACAAGAAATACCGGCTGCTCACGGTGGCCTACACCTTCTTCATGATTGGCTTCTCCATCGTGGTCATCAGCAGCGTCATTGTGCTGCTAATGGGGAATAGATAGTTCGTTGTCATTTGGCTTCGCCGTCATTCGTTGTCATTGATGGTCATTCGTTGTGAAAAACAATAAATGACTACCAATGGCCATGAATGACAACGAATGACCATCAATGACAACGAATGACAGCGCAGCGAATGACCATCAATGACGGCGAAGCCAAATGACAACGAATCCCATTTCTCCTACTTCAACCCTTTGATCTGCACACTGGCGCTTTCGTTGGGCGCAAATACCCGCTGCACGTATTTGGGATTGGTGATGGTTTCGTAAAACTCATCGAGGTAGCGAAGCGTGTCGCGGATATAGGCCGGATCCAGATTCGGGTTGTTTTGGAAAAGCGCGTAGAACTGCGGCTTCAGGGCAACAAACCGGTCGAGCACTCGATTCAGGGCGGGCAGGGTGAACGCAGGCCCCCGATACACCCGGTCGCGCACCGATTCGATGTTCAGCTGTTCGGCGGGGCGGGCGTAGCGGGCATTTACGATGCCCGCGTGGTCGAAATCATAAGGAGCTACCAGCGGCCGGGGCTTCGTGGAATCGATCAGCGTGCGAATGTTGTGCTGAAACGGCACCGACCAGTCGGTATTGCCAATCATATACTCAAACACCGACACCGTCGCCATCGCCATCGTATCGGCAAACTGGGCTTTTGTTTTAATCTTCGTGGTTCGGGCGTGGTTGCGTTTGGCCAGGTCGTCGGCGTCTTCCAGCAGAATACCCCAGTGGGTTTCCGGCGCTCGTTTCTGCGCCGAATCGACGTAGGTAACCTGCGCCAGCCGCGCGCGGAAACTCAGGTTGGTCAGCAGGTTATACATCCGGTAAACGAGGTATTCCCGCACCACGTATTCGTCGAGCTGGCAGTGCGTGACGAGCTTGAGCTTGTTCTGCCCCGCGAAAAGCGTGTTTTTCGTCGCCTTCTTGGGTACGTTCAGGTACAGGGGCGGAAACTTGCAATTGGCCCCGTCGCGTCGGAAATTACCCCGCACCGAGATCGTCACGGGCATGGTCTGCACCTCGGTGGGACTGTTGTAGGTGAGCCGGGCGGGGTGTTTAGTAGCCAGCGAGTCGGCCTTGGGCTTCACCCGATCCCGGTTGATGGCCACCATGCGGGCCGTGAGCGTCAGTGACAGCGGCGCATCGTCGGTGAAAAGCGGCTTCACTTTCTGCGCCAGCAACTCGGCCGGCAGCAACACAACAAACAGAAGGGCGAGCAGGCGGGTCATAAACGGCGGGGTAAGGCAAACACGACTTTAGTTGAAACTCGCAAACAGCTTTCCACCCACATCGCCGTTGAAAAAATAGGCCTTCACCTGCGCCGGGTTGTTGATCAGGGCGTAGAACTTGTCCAGATGCCGGGTCGCCTGCTTCACATACGAGCGCGTCAGGCGCTTGTCCGACTCATACAGGCCGTAGATCGCGGGTTTCAGTTCGTTGTAGCGGGCAAACACGCGCTTCATCAGCCAGCCCGGATACAACGCCCCCCGGTAGGTACGTCCCTCGTCGTCGGGTAGCGACGCGTAAGGCGCATCCACGATCACCGAGTGGTCAAAGTCGTAAGGGATGATCTTGGGGGCCTCGTCGCCCCGCGCCGCCATTAGCCTGACGTTGTGCCGATAGGGTACCGACCAGTCGATGTTACCGATCATGAATTCGAAGACCGCCATCGTGGCCATATTCAACGAATCGATTTCGCTCGTCTGCACGGTCGTCTTCGTTTCACGCATGCCGTTGCGTTTGGCCACGTTGTCTTCGTCTTCGATCAGGAAGCCCCAGCGGATTTCGGTCGGGCGTTTTTGCAGGGAGTCGACGTAGGTCACGCGGGCCATCCGGGCGCGGTAGCTGTAGGGCGTCACGAGGTTATACACTTTGTAAACCAGGTACTCGCGGACTACGTATTCATCGCCCTGACAGTGCGTAACGAGCTTGAGCTTGTTCTGCCCCGCAAAGGGCGTGCTTTTCGCTTTTTTCTTCGGAAAGTCGATGTAGAGCGGCGGAAACGCGCAGTTGGTCTGGTTGCGCCGGAAATTGCCGCGTACCATCAGCGCAACCGGCAGAGGCTGCAACTCGCCACTGGCATCCTGCCAGGAGAGGGTCGCCGGGTGCCGGGTAGCCAGGCTATCCGCTTTGGGCATAGTTCGGTCATCCACAACCACTTTCATCTGCGCGGCGAGCGTAAACGACAGCGGCGCGTCGGCGGCAAACAGATCGGCTTTTTTCACCGAGTCGGCCGGCACCGGTTGGGTTTGGGCCATACCCGGCTGGGCCGCACTCGGCTGGGCCACACTCGGCGAAGCGCTAAGCAGACCTGCCAGGCCCAGCAGCAACCAAATGGCGTTGATTCGTTCCATAGGGCTTAAGTTACGACGTGCCGTGGAAAACAGCGATTTACTCTTCCTGAATGGGGCGGACCAGCATTTTGTCGATGCGGTTTTTGTCCATGTCGATAATTTCAAAGTCGAACGCCTGCCAGCGGAAGGTCTCGCCTTCTTTGGGAATATCTTTCAGGATGTGCAGCGCAAAACCGCCCAGCGTGTCGAAATCGGTCAGATCCCGCCGGGCCTGCGCCGACAACGTGATGTCGAAATACGACACAAAATCGTCGAAGGGCAGCGCGGCGTCGATCAGGTACGTGCCGTCGTCGCGCTGATGAATGTCGTAATTGAACTCACTCTCGTCGGAAATATCGCCCACGAGTGCGTCGAGAATGTCGTTGAGCGTAACGATGCCCAGCACACCGCCGTACTCGTCGACGATGATGCCAGCGTACTGCCGCCGTTCGCGAAAGCGCTCGAGCACCTGATAGGCCCGGTTATTTTCGGGGACAAACAGGGCGTCGCGTTTCAGGTCGATGAGCTTCGTCAGTTCGGTATCAAGGTCCTTCCCGAGCAAATCTTTCGAGTGAATGAGGCCCACTACTTCATCCACGCTGCCGTTGACCAGCGGATAAACGGCGTGCTTATATTCCAGAATCTGCGCCTTGTTTTCGGCTACGTCGGCTTCCAGATCCAGGTACACGATGCTCTGCCGGTTGGTCATCAGCGAGGTAATCTTGCGATCGCCCAGCTGAAATACGTTCTGCACAATCTCGTGTTCGATCTCTTCGATGGCGCCCGCGGTGCTGCCTTCCTGCACCAGGCTTTTGATTTCCTCTTCCGTAACGGCGCTTTCGTTGGGCTTGATACCCAGCAACTTAATCAGCAGATCGCTCGATACGCTGAGCAGGCTGATAAACGGCGACGTCACTTTGGAAAGCAGAATCATGGGGGCGGCCATGGTCTTGGCAATGCCTTCGGGGTTCGACAGGCCGATGCGTTTGGGCACCAGCTCGCCCAGTACCAGCGACACGTAGGTCAGCAGGAGCAACACCACCACTACGGCCACCGACCGCGAATAGGGTTGCAGAAAGCTGATCTGCGCGATGAGCTCCTGCACGTCGGTCGTGAGTTTATCGCCCGAAAAAATACCGAGTAAGATGCCGATCAGCGTAATGCCAATCTGCACGGTCGACAGGAATCGGTTGGGGGCATTGGCCAGATCGAGAGCGGTTTGCGCCCGACTATCGCCGTTTTTTGCTGCTGTTTCGAGTTTGGAACGGCGCGATGATACCAACGCAATCTCCGACATCGAAAAGATGCCGTTCAGAATCGTCAGTACCAGGATGATAAGTATCTCCACGTAATAGACAAATAGTCCTGTCGCAAAAATAGCAGAACTATCGGGGCAGAAAAGGGCCATTGAATGCTATTTTTGCGCGGTTTCTCCGGGCCCCGTGCCTTCCCCCAACTCCATGATTGTATTCATCGACGACCGCCCGCTGCGGTTAATTGGCCCCAAAGCCGTTGATAAACTGGCGTCGCTTACCGACTACGACCGCATTATCGACGCGCGCCTCGAGACGCTGAAGGCCGATGCACTGCACGGTCACCTGCTCATTCTGAACGCTACGCCCGCCTCGGCCGAGCGCCTTATCGGGCTGCTCGAAGAAGCCGATAGCCGTCCGTTGCTGTCGGTAACGATGCAATGCCTGGATAAGGACGCCGTCGAAACGCGGATCAAAAGTCTCTACAAGGTGGTCAAAGCCGGTGGTGGCGTGGTGATGTCGGGTGGACGGCTGCTGCTGATTTTCCGGCGGGGCGTCTGGGATTTACCCAAAGGCAAACTCGACGACGGCGAATCGTCGAAAGACGGGGCCGTGCGCGAAGTGGAAGAAGAAACCGGCGCGGTGGTATCGCTCGGCGATAAAATCTGCACGACGTATCACACCTACACACTCAACGGGAACCGTATCCTGAAACGGACGAAATGGTACCGGATGAACCTCGTCGACGCGACCAACCTGGCCCCGCAGGCCGAAGAAAATATCGAGAAAGTCGTGTTTATGGAGCCGAAGCAGGCGCAAATCGCCCTTGCCAGCTCCTTCAGTTCCATCCGCCACGTGGTCGAGCAGGCGCTGATCGCGGTGAAGTGACGTTAATTTGACGGCCAACGTTCAAGGTCCAATGTTCAAGGTGGTAGCCTCGTCGGCTTTTATTGAACATTGGACCTTGAACGTTGGCCGTCCTTTCAAAGCCAATCGCCCAGCCGGTCGAGGACGGCTTGCACGGTGGCGTCGCCGGTGATGGTGATGTCGGCCTGCCGGTAGATGTCGATACGGTCGTCGTATTTCTGGCGTAACGTACCCAGCAATTCATCGTCGTAGGGATTGTACAGTGGCCGGTCGGTGGCATCGGCGGGGTATTCCTGGGCGTGTACCTGCATCCGGGCCAGAATGGCTTCGGGCGAGACATCCAGAAAAATCGATACGCCCGTCGCTTTGATGTAGGCCATGTTGTCGTGAAAGCAGGGCATCCCGCCCCCCGTGGCAATTACCTGACTACCGCCCGGCCGGATCGACCGCAGCACCCGCGCCTCGGCCTCCCGGAAATACACTTCCCCCGACTGGCTGAAAATCTCAGGGATCGTCCGGCCTTCTTCCCGGATGATCATCCGGTCGGTATCCACAAAAAAATACATCAATTCGCGGGCCAGTCGCTTCCCCAGCGTACTCTTGCCCGACGACGGCATCCCGATCAGGTAAATATTCTTCATGTAAAGAGTGAAAGAGCGAACGAGTCAAAGAGCGGTCCGCCGCTGCTGTGAAAGAGCTGACGCGCGAATCGTATCTGGCGTCAGCTCTTTCACTCTTTGGTTATTTCACCAGTTCCAGCACGTCTTCCTTCGTGGGCGTTTGCGTGTGGGCCCATTTGCCTTTAACGACCCCATCTTTGAGCAACCACGTACCCGGATCGGCCCGCATAATGGTTTTCAGCACCGTGGCGTCGCCTTTGTACACCGGCAGGTCGAGCAAAAACTTCTGTTTGAAGGCGTTGATGGTCTCGTCGCCGGTTGAGGTCAGCAGAATCGGCGTCACCGTCGTACCCTTCAGTTCGTTTACCAGCGCCCGGATCGCCGGGATACTGCCCGCGTCGATCACGTTGGCATCTTTCACAATCACAAACAGCTTGTTGCCCTGAAAGCTCTGTTCGGTAAAGTCCCCTTCAGCATCGTTCCAGAGGCGATAATCCGTGATTTTGGGCTTCGCCGACTCGTTCAGGGTGATCATCTCCTTGAACTTGTAGGTCGTGTCGGTGGGGTACTTCTCGAAGCGCTCTTCCTTGCCATTCTTGGTCATGATGTAGGCAAATCGCAGCGGTTCCGATGGCTTCAGTTGCGCCGGAATGCTCTTCCCAACGGCGTAGGGCAGCATATCCCAGGGCGGGAGGTAGCGCACGGCATACACACCCAGCCCCACCGACAGCGCGAAGGCCGTAAACACCAGCCAGCCCGTCGGGCGGTTTTTCATGCGGTTGCGGTGGCCAATGATAAACAGGATCAGCACCATCAGCACCACGTCTTTGGTAAACGAGGTCCAGGGTTTGAGCTTCAGTGCCTCGCCGAAACAGCCGCAGTCGGTCACCTTGTTGAAATAGGCCGAATAAAAGGTCAGGAACGTGAAGAATCCAACCAGTAGCAGCAGCAGCCAGGTGGTGAGCTTGGGCCGGTACGACACCAGCAGCGCTACGCCCAGCACGACCTCGGCGGCGCACATCAGCACCGAGAAATAGAGCATGTAGGGAATGAGGCCGTGGAAGAGCGGCGCAAACGAGGGCAGATCCTGCGCGAACACCTCGAAGTATTCGGTCATTTTGATCTGCGTCCCCACGGGGTCGTTCATTTTGATCAGCCCCGACGCGATGAAAATGAGCCCGACCAGCACCCGGGCAATCCGGGCGATGAGCAGCATCGTGGGCGTACCGGATTTAACGGGCGGCTGTTGAGTGGAAGAAGGCGTGTTCATAAGTTTTAGAATGCACGATGAATAATGGACAATGAACGATGGATAATGTACGATGCACAATGAATAGTGCACAATGCGGTCTGAAAAGCGGCTAGCCACGGCGGTACAATGGCCCGGTGCAGACTAAATGTGCCTCCTACTTAGTTCATGGTACATCGTGCATTGTCCATTATTCCTGCATCTTGATCAGGCAGAAGACAGCGTAATTGATCATGTCCATATAATTGGCCTCAACGCCTTCCGACACCAGCGTATTGCCACCATGATCTTCGATTTGTTTGGTACGAAGCAGTTTCATCAGAATGATGTCGGTCATCGAGCTCACCCGCATGTCGCGCCAGGCTTCGCCGTAGTCGTGGTTTTTGGCAAACAGCAAATGCATCACCCGGTTCATCTGCTCGTCGTAGCGGCGTTCCAGGTCATCAATCGGCAGGTCGAGGCTGGCGGGTTTGTCATCGCCGGACGTCGTGGGGCTGGCGAGTTCGAGCTGAATCAACGCCATCACGCAGTAGTTGATGATGCCGACAAACTCAGGTTCGATGCCCTCTCCTACCTTGCTGACGCCTTTTTCCTGTAGGGTTCGGATGCGCTGTGCCTTGATGAAAATCTGATCGGTGATGCTCGGCAGCCGCAAAATGCGCCATGACGTGCCGTAATCGTGGTTCTTTTTCAGGAACAGGTCTTTGCAGCGTTGAACAACCTGCCGATATTGGGTTTCTGTAGTGGACATCTATCTCTAACGCAAAGGCGCGAAGGGCAACGCAAGGGACGCAGCGAAAAAAGACGTTGTGATCGTTGCGTCGTCTTTGCGCCTTTGCGTTACCAAATCAATGCTTAAAATTAAGAAGAAAACGCTGAACTGCCGGGGCCGATTGGTTGATCTGACCGAACCTAAGGTGATGGGCATCCTCAACATCACACCCGATTCGTTCTACGCAGGCAGCCGGTATTCAGTGGGTCAGGAGGTGGAAACCGCCGCCCGCATGCTCGACGAAGGCGCCACGTTTCTCGACGTAGGGGGCTACTCGACCCGCCCCGGTGCCGCCGATATCAGCCCCGCCGAAGAAGCCGACCGGGTGCTTCCCGTGATCGAAGGCATCCTCGACAGTTTCCCCGACGCGCTCATCTCGGTAGATACCTTCCGGGCCGATGTGGCGCGGCAGGCCGTGGAGCAGGGCGCGGCGCTGATCAACGACGTGGCCGGCGGCACCCTCGACCCGGCCATGTTCGCGACGGTGGCCGAACTGGGCGTACCCTACGTGCTGATGCACCTGCGCGGAACGCCCCAAACCATGCAGGCACAGGCGCAGTACACGAACGTACCTGTAGAGGTGATCGACGAACTCGCCACGCAACTCGCCCGGCTGCGGTCCTTCGGGCCCGTTGCCGATATTATCCTTGATCCGGGCTTTGGGTTTGCTAAAACACCCGCCCACAACTTTCAGCTTCTGAACGAACTCGACGCGCTCGTAACGACCTTCGACGAACCCCTGCTTGTAGGGCTCTCGCGCAAGACAACCATCTGGAAAACACTGCACACCACCGCCGACCAGGCCCTCAACGGCACCACCGTGCTGAACACTGTAGCGTTGCTGCATGGGGCGTCGATTTTGCGGGTTCATGACGTCCGGGAGGCTGTAGAGGCCGTTATGCTGACGCAGGCATTAAAAAAAGTTTGACCCAGGTATTGCGTTAGTCAATCTGAATTACGACTTTTGCAGTCCCAAAACGCACCGCCCGGTGCGGCTAACTGGGGAAACCGATCTGGTAGCTCAGCTGGTAGAGCAATACACTTTTAATGTATGGGTCCTGGGTTCGAATCCCAGCCGGATCACAACCCGAGTTTGATTTCAGTCCGTTGACGCACATCAACGGACTTTTTTTTGCTCCCGTCCGTCGTAGCGCCCCCCAAAAGCCGGTTTGCAGCCCCGAATGGCTGTCAAACTTTAGGCCACGCCCCAGGCCACGCCGTTTCCATCAGGCCACGTCTGTGTTACCCAGAAGTCACATCATAGTTACTTCATGGGCCCATACAATCACATTCAAGTTACCATAAAGTTACGTTAGGCAACTGGGTGCGATGTAAGCGTTTCGCTTATCTCAATCTCAATAACCATGTTAAAAAACACATGAATGTGCGGTTTCTTTTCCGCCCTTCCAGTAGCCACCCCACCCGTGGCACTATTCAATGCCGGATCACCGTGGCCGGCAAACGAGCTACCCCCTTCGCTACCGGTGTCGGTTTAAGCCGATCCGACTGGAACGCCCGGCTTCAGCAGCTCAAAGGCCGATCCGAACGAGCCCAGATCGACAACACCAGGCTGGAGCGTATCCGGGGCAAGCTGATGAACATCTTTAACTACTACGATACCCACAATATGCAGGTGTCGGCCGAGCTGATCAAAGAGGTCTATGCCGGTAAGCGGTCAGTTCAGTACTCCCTGACGCAGATCGTGCAGATGTTTCTGGATTCAGAGCAGGGGCGCGTCGGCGACGGCGACAAACAGATCAGCCAGGAAACGTTTAACGGCAAAAAGAACAGGCTGAGCCACCTGACCAACTGGCTGAAGGCTCACGGCCGGCAGCATCTGCTCGGTGCCGAGCTAAAAAAAGGCCACGTCATTGAGTGGGTTAATGATATGCAGGGTAGTTATAAACACAACTACATTGCCAAGCACATCGATCTGCTGCACGAGGTGCTCGACTGGGCCGTGTTGCACGAGCATATCGGGGCCAACAAATTAGGCGACTTCCGCTACAGCCGCGAAAAGCCAGAACGCCCGGAATACCTCAGCACGGAGGAAATTGAACGCCTGGAGAAACTGACCTTTCCCCGATCGCTGAGTTTGGCCTACTCGGGCCGGTTAGAGAAAGTGCGCGATATGCTGATGATGATGTGCGCGGTCGGTATGCACTATTCCGATTACGCCAAACTGTCGAGCAGTGATCTGCGCACGTACCCGGAGGGCAAATACATTGTGGTGCTCCGGAAGAAAACCAAAAAGGAGGCAATCATTCCGCTCTCGCCGCTGGCCCAGCGCATTATCGACATATATGGCAGCCTGGAGGCCCTCCCCAGGCCCGGCAATGCCCAGTCGAATAAGCTGCTGAAAATGATCGTGGCCTGCGCCAAGATCGATAAGCCGAAGATCTGCACCAAGTACGGCCGTCGATCGTTTACGGATTTCTATCTGAATGAAATGGGCTGGCCAATGGAGAAGTTATTGAAAATGTTAGGCCTCACCAGCAGCCAGTACATTGCCCACTATGGCCAGATTGATCACCGCTCGCTGCGCCTGGAGGATCGGAGCCAGAAAGAGCTGACCGAACGCGAGCAACTGGAGGTTTTCGAAGGGGCCATTGGTGGCCGTTTCCGCCTGAAGGCCGGCCAGGGTAATGCCCTGGAAGATGAAATTGCAGGCGTTGACTGGAAATACCTGCACGTGCAGAGTAGGCAGTACGGTAACTTTCATGTCAGCCTCTGCGAACTAATAAAATAGTGCTCCCCCCCCGTTATTTTAACGGGGGATTTTTCAAAATCAACATTATATTATTTAAACTTTACATCATCTATATATTTCCTAAGGTCTTCAACGGTATTCATATCCACAAAATCTTTATCCGTGAGAAGTATATGAATTGTTATCTTTATAAGATAATTCGCAATATGCAGGTCCCCTTTAGTAACTTCAACACTTCCTCCATGTGCAACAGCAGATCGCTTCCTGTAAATATCTTTGAAATATTTCACTATATCTTTTCTAGCTTCTAATTCCTCTGACATTATAAACGCTAACCACTCACTTATCTGACTTACTATTGATGAAGTTATAAAGTCTTTACTATTCAATTGCAACAAACCTTCAATTGCAAATACATATTTTACGATAGCTTCCAAATTATTTTTTTCATAGTTTGCTTTCCCTGTCCATTCAACGGCACGGAGAATTCTTTGTTTTAATTCCCCTTTATTATGATCTGTTATAAGATCCCAAAGATAATATGTACCAAATTCTATATTTTTACATAACTTATCGTTCAGATTCACAGGTAAAGATATATCCAATGTACGGCCACTGAATCCCAATCCATCACTAGTGATTGAAAGACTATTTATGTTTTTGCTACCTCTATAACTAAAGATTCCCGGACAGCGTTGTTGTTTGATATCCCCAACACAGTATTTTAAAACATTCTCGAAGACACCAAAATATTCAAATGCAGTTTCTACAGCCTTTTCTTGGGAACGGGCTTTGACTTGCAAGCCAACCATATAATCTGAATCGATAGAATTCAGATGAAATTGGGATCTTCTTGGATCATCATTTTTAGCCTTTTCATTTTCAATATATGACTTTTTATAAACCTTGAATTGCCCTAGCTCATATACATCATGATCACATTCTACTCCATATAATGGCACTAAAATCTCATAGTCCTGTCGCTTCAAATCTAGAAAATAGCTGTACAGCTCATCAACATCATGATCACTACAGAATCTCCCTTCTACCCACAATTCACTCAGTAAACTCATTAATCTTTTCTCGAAAGACTCTATCGTTATATCTCTATGTAAGTATTTAAAATTAAGGAGTTCCCTTCGAATATTCTCAAATTTTTTAATATTATTATCACCCAAGAAATTTATAGCAGTTTCACCAAAACCAAAAGTACGACAACTCTGCCTTTTATGTGCTGTCTCTTCATAAATCCCATATATGGAAATATCCTTCAAAGAATTAATTAATTCTTTTTGTTTATTGTAGTTCATTTAATCAATGAGTTATTACAATATAATGGTCTACCTAGAACTAGTTATTCGACATATCTCCATCAGCCTGTTAGCCCAAGGCAATAGATGCTCTGGAAAACGGGAGTCAAAAACCACTGCTTCAATATCAGTCAGATGTAATATACGTTTTCCGTCCTGCTCGATTGAACGAGTAGCTAATTGGTTATAAACCTCCTGATCAGTCCATTCGACCATAGTAGCAACCGACAGCCAACAGGCGGCGCTGCCTTTCCCGCTGCTAAGTTCATCTACAAGGAGGTGACTAACTGAGCCATTACAGCACAGATACGGGGGTGCAGCACCGCCTACTGGCGACGGTGCCCACCTCCTTGTAAAAAATGAACTTAGCAGTGCAAAAGTAAGGCCTTAACCGAAACGTTATGCAACCTACAGACTGGTTTCAGTACGCACCTGGCCGAGTTGATCTTCGTATTCCTCCAGCAGCCGGTAGTTCAGCATGACGGGCCGGTTAGCCAGGCCCGTCATGTCAGCCCGCAGCTGATTCAGCTGTCCGTTCATCGCCAGCAGCTGGGGGCCGTAGTCCGGGCCAGCCGGTGCGCTCGTCGCCGCGCGGGCCTGCTCGCCCATGATCTGACCGAAGGGCGCATAATCGCCACGTCGCTGCACGGCATCGAGCGCGAGCGCCAGGTTGGCAAACACCGGATTTTCCAGCATGGCCCCACCCATGATAAACTCCCGCCGGCGCTCGCCGACGATATAGCTGCGGCGGCCGGCGTTGACCCGCGTGGGCTGGCTGTAAAAACCCGACGGATCACCGTACAGATCGGCAATGCCGGTAAAGCCCCCATCATCTTTTTTAGCCAGGGCCGTACCCGGCGCGGCCAGCTCCTGCACACCCTGGGCGGCAATAGTGCCGATGCCCACGCCGGCGCGCACCTTGGCGGCCACCGTCTGAGCCGTCAGGATGCTGGCGCCCTGATCGGGTAGCAGCCAGTAATACGGCGGTCGGTTGGTCCACATCTGGGAAATTTCCCGCTGGGTGTTGACGATGATCTCCGCAATAGCGAAGGCTTTCATGGCCACCACCATCGCTTTATAGGCGACGGTGTGCTGGCCCAGAAACGATTGAAGCACACTCAGGCCCTGCGACATAGCCTCCCGGCGGGCTTCGTTCACGGCCCACTGCGCCTCGCGCATGGCGTCGCTTGCATCCTTTTCGGCCTGGGCCCGCAGCCAAACCTGCCGGTTATGGTTCTCCGTTAGGGCCGCTTCGGTGTCGGCCGACTCCTGCGAATAGGCCTGTTGCACCAGCAGTTTGGCGTTCAGGTACGTTTCTTCCTCCTGAAGCTCCAGCAGGCGCAGATCCTGCGCGGCGTTGATCTTACCGTCTGGGGTCAGGCCCAGTTTGCCCTGACGCCCCTCGTGTTCCTGATCAACACCACCCATCACCAGGTCATAGCTGCGTTTGTCGGATTCCCGCTGTTCCCGCAGTTGCTTTTCCTGTTTGATTCGTTCCTTCTCGGCCTTCTGTTCCTCCAGCTTTTCTTTCCGATCGATTTCGCGCTGCTGGATCTGGGTCAGCTCGTCGCTCATCAACTGCTGCACCTCGGCCTGGCGTTCCTTATTGGAACCCGCCATCTTCAGCAGCTTCGCATAGTGTTCGCCAAACTGCAATTGCTCCCGCTCGAAGGTTTTATCACGGCCCTTCGCCTGACGCTCCAGGGCATCCTCAACTAGTTTTTCGTAGGTCTCCTGCTCTTTCTGTACCGTTCTGGCCTCGCGCTGGCTCTTCTTCTCCCGTTTTTCGCGCTCCTTTCGTTCATGATCCGACTCGGTATAGGTGTCCTCGGTAGGGGCCGATTTGGCACTGGGTAGCAGATCCACGCGCTGACGCCGTTCATTGCGCCGGCGCGTCGATTCTTTTTCCTCCAGATAATCCCCGCTCAGCCCGGAGCGGCGCGTTTCCAGATCGGCGATCGCCTTGTTTTTGGCGGCAATATCAGCGTCGAGCTGCTGCAATTCGGCCGTCGTGTACACCCGCTCCTGCACGCTCCCGCTGTTGCCCTTCGACACGACGACCTCCTTGCCGGCTTTCCGTTTGTTAATTAGAAACTGAAGACCAGAGCGCGCATTGGTCAGCTCCTCATCCGTATCGGCGATCGCCTGGCGGTTAGTGTATTTGAGCACCTCTTTCTGCTGCTTGACGTACTCGCGGGCTTTCTCGGTGCTGATGGCCATCGCGTTACCCATTGCATCGAACTGAGTCACGGCCTGGGGAATACTGCCGGCCACGGCCTTGATAATCTTATCGAGTTCCTGCTGCTCGGTGGTGGTCAGCTTGGTTTTCGCTTTTAGCTCATCGTGGCGTTTCAGCAACGGCTCGGTATCTTTCTGAAGTGATTTGATGCTATCCCGCTGGCTTTCGAAGGCCTTCATAGACGACTCTGAGGCACTGGTCAGGCCCAGCACTTTGGTGGCGGCGGTGACCAGCCACTCGGCAAACCCCGGCAGTCCGGATTTTGACAACAAACCACCGAACCACTCGCTGAGCTTCTTGAGGTTCACGGCTAGGTCATAGTTCTTTTTGTTGAACTCGCCCATGACCGAATCCGTCGACAGAATGGTATCCTGGGCCAGCCCGATGCGTTTGTCGAGCATATCGGTGTTGCTGGCCAGCTTCATGAACACTTCCATCACGCCGTTGCCGTTCATGCCCATCTCGTCGAGCTTGTGGGCCATGCCGGTGGCGGTGGCGTCGCCTTCGCCAAATCCTTTAATGACGGCCCTCAGCGCGCCCATCATGTCGGTGTTCACCAGGTGCGCAAACTCCTTCGTGCTGAGCGTAGTGCCATCGGCCGCGCGGGCATATTTGGCGAAGGCGTCGGGCGCTTTGGCCATCCCATTCAGGATGTCGACCACGGCCGTGCTGCCCCGTTCCGACGTTACGTTCAGTTCCTGAAGCGTCGCCGACAGGCCCAGCACCTGGGCGGAGGTCAGCCCCAGCGGCACGGCCACGCCCCCGATCCGGCTGGTCATGTCGGCCAGTACCGGCGCGGTCGCCGCCCCGGCTGACTCCAGGGCGTTGATGGTGTTGGCAATGTGGAGCATGTCGGTGCCCACGTCGTCGGTTTTGATATCGCCGAGCACGTTCCGCAGGCCCGTCATTTCGGTGGCCACGGCCTCGGCGTTCTCGAACTGATCGCCCAGCGCTACGTTGGCAATGTCGGTAGCTTTCACAAACCCGCTGATCTGCTCCTTGGCCACCCCAAACTGACCACCCACAGCCGCCATATCGCGCAACTCTTTGGTGGGCGTACGGGTGTTGATGTCTTTCAGATCTTTGTTCAGGGCCTGAATCTCGCTATCGGCCATACCGGTCGTTTTGGCGATGTCAGCGAACTGATCCCGCAGTTTCACCGACTTGTCGATCGCCATCGGAATCAGCCCGACCAACGTTTCCAGCCCCCAGGTGGCGATGTTGCCACCGGCCACGCCGGCCAGGATCGTGCCTCCTTCCTTGAGGAACGTCTGCCAGCCCGAAGCTGTCTCCTTCAGCCGGTCGCCCATCGACCTGGCTGCGCTCTCCAGCAATTTAACCTGCTCGGCTTTTTTGGCGTAGGCAGCCGGATCGTCAGCCTCAGCCATCCGGTTGAACTCCTTGCGGGCGTCGATGGCCTCGGCCTTGATTTGCTTTAACGAGGCCTTCGCCTGCTCGCCATTGATCACTAAATCAATGACGGCGCGTTCCTGTTGATTGGCCATTAGAGGCTACGGTTAAGGGTCAGTGTAAGGGCGTTCTCGACCAGATCGAGCGGCACCCGGATGGTCATATCGGCCAGAATCTCGCGCAGCCGTTTTACTTCGTAGGCTTTGCGTTTGGCGTACCAGCGTTTGGCCGTGCGGCCGGCCCGACCTTCGCGCAGCTGGCGGCTCACCAGCCGGTCGGTGTGGGACGTACCCCGGCCCACACCCATGTCCACGAAGCGGCCGTAGAGCAGAAATTCCAGCACCACGTTGTTGGCACCGGGAGCCTGCCACCAGCGCTGTTTGAGCGCATTGGTGCGCGCCGGCCGGCCGCGCCCGAAGCGGTAGCCCGCGCCCAGTACCGACCGCTGAACCCCGCTCTTTCGGGCCGTCCTGAGCCCGTAGAGGTTTTTGTCGAGCGACTCCCCAAAGTGGGCCACGGCATAACGGGACCAGGCCGCCAGCGCCGCCTTGAAGTTGATCCGCTCGTTGATGTCCAGATCCTGGTAGCTGTTCATTAGAAAAGGTTGTAGTCGTCACCCGGATCGAGCGCGTATTCCCAGACGGTGGTCTGGTTGTCGGCCCCGTTGGTCGTGCTCTCGTTGATGGTGCGCACCAGGCCGGTGTAGATCACCGCCCGATCGCCACTACTGGTGAGCGTCATGGGGTATTCGTTGTAGCTTAGCAGCTGACCACCGCCGGCATTGGGCAGAGTGATAAAACTCCAGCTGCGCACGCGCACCTGCACGCTGACCGGGGTGCCCGCCAGCGGCTGGGTCCGGGCCTTGTCGCCCCACACCCGCAGGCTCAGCGTCCCGCCCCAGCGCGTCGAGCGGCGCTCCCCGATCGTTTCCACCACGGGGGCCACGTCGGTGGTGCTCGTCAGCTGCACCCACACCACGGCCGGCTGCACGAAGGGCGCCAGCTCCAGCGCCGGGGGAATCGTCAGCAACTGAAGACGGGCCAGGCAGTAGCCGTCCTCGCCGGTGTCTTCGGCCTGGATCTTCTCGATCAGGTAGCGGGCCATGCCCAGCCGGTCCAGATTCAGCCGGGCGGGCTGGTGCAGCCGCAGCTGACCGAAAAGGGGAACCGGCAGCCGCAGGCGCACCGTCAGCGGCCGGGTCTGATCCCGGAAGTAGTAATACAGCCTGAGCGTGTCCTGCCATTGACCACCAGGCCCCGTCAGGCCCACGCCCGCCCGGCCCAGCGACTCCCAGCGGGCATTGCGCACGCCCGGCGAGCCAAACGGATAGAGTCGCCCACCCGAATCGGGCTGCATGCCCCAGTAGGTCAGCAGCACGAGCGACATGGGGTTTTTCTGACGGCCGTTCGCATCCAGGTACCGCTCCGAGGCATTATAGGCCACGTCCAGCACGTTGCCCGGCTGGCGCAGGGTGGGCACGATCCATTTAGCCTGGCCGTCCTGACTGTCTTCCCAGATCTGCTGGGTGGTGGCCACCGGCAGCGTGGCGGCCGTGGCCGGAATCTGGCCGTCGAGGCCCGGCAGCGTCACCTCTTCCGAGGCAATGGGCTGCATGCCCCCGTCGGCCGTGCGCTGCTGGTAGAGCTCGTCGGCGCTGTTGCGGCCTGCCTGCAACCGCACCCCTTCGTTTTTCCCCGTTTCGATGCCCCAGGGGCCCGACACGTACGGCGTCAGGTCGACGGGCTGGGGCGCTGCGGCCACGTCGACGCAGCGGCTGATGGTGCAATAACGGGTCGTCGAATCGTACTCGAACAGCAGTCCGAACTGCGCCCGGATCGCTTTAAGAAATTCGCTGCACTTGATGGGCGGCAGATGGTCGCCCGGCACGATGTGGTAGCCGGCCGCCGAGAAACTACGGCCCCGGATGCTTGTCTGGTTGACGATCACCCGGCGGCGGGTTTCAGCCAGATCGAGCCAGTCGCCGGCCACGCGGTAGCCCACGTGGGCCAGGATCTGCTCCAGCACCCAGCCCAGGTAAAAGAAGGGTACGACGGGATAGCCCGGCCCCGTCAGAAAGCGACCGTTCCAGGTGTTGACCTTCCGATGCCCGTAGTAGATGGTCTGCCCCAGCCGCTCGACCTCGTTATCGGGAAAAAACAGCTCGTTGCGGATTGGGAAGAACGTCAGCGGCTGCGTGCCGATCGGGGCCTGGGCAGCGGCCAACATCCGGCCGGCCAGGTCGTAGACGTTACCCGACGCCGCCGGGGGTAGCACCACCGGCTCGGTGAGCACCTCTTGAAGCGTGAGCCGTTTCAGATCGGGGATTACCTCGCCCCCGTTGAAGCGCAGGGTGCCCTCCCCCATCCCGGCGCTGATGCGGTAGCTCAGCACGCAGCTGCGTTGCAGCAGGCCGTAGTTGAGCGTAACGGGCAGTTGCTGGGTCGGCCGGGCGGCGTTGGGCAGAAACCCGGCCCCCAGAAAGCGGCGGTTCCCCTCGTTGATGGGAAATTTGACGGGGTAGGAATAGCCGCTGGGCGGCAGGGCGTCGCCGTCAGCCAGCCAGCCCGCTGCCACTTCGGTCAGCAGTTTCTGGCCGGCTACCAGCAACAGCCCCAGCCCGGCGGTATTGGTGATGCGGATCATTAATTGAACGAAATACCTTTGATGGTGCCCCCCTGGTTGACGTACAGCTTCAGGGTGTTATCGGACGTGTTGTTCCACAGCAGCAGGTCGCCTGAGCCAGGCAGCTGCGTGGTGGTGGGCGGACCAGCGCCCGACAGCAGCGTAAGCGTGAGCTTGTCGGTGCGCACGTTGTCGGCCCCCAGCCCGCCGGTTACCTGCATCTTTGCCGTCCCGTTGAGGGTGTAGCTCCCCACCAGCCAGGTGTAGCCGCTGCTGACGGTGAAGACGTTGGTCAGGTTGCCCGCCCCGTTGAGCACATCAGACCCCAGCGCTATGACGCCGGAGTAAGTAGTGCCCGCCGCGTTACGTCCGGCTTGCTGGCCAATTAATATGGCATTCGTCACCGTTTTACCAGGGGCAGCCATGGTGCCGGCATTATGGCCTAAGACAACGGTTTGGTTATAGGTGGCGTTCTGACCCGTCGAGTAGCCGATGAACTGGTTGGAGTTGCCGACGTTGTTGAGCCCCGCCGAGGTACCAATGTTGATGTTGGCCGAATTGGCCGAAGCCGACGTAGGGCCGTTACCCGCCTGGACGCCCAGGCTGATGTTATCGTTCCCGGACTGAATGGCGCCGTTGGCCAGGTAGCCCATCGACACATTCCCCGATCCGGTCGAGATATTGGCGCCCGCAATGTGAAACGAGGCGTTGTTACTACCGGTACTGACCTTGTTGAGGGCCACCGGCCCGAACCCCACATTTTTAACACCCGTCATCGCGTAGTTGCCGGCGCTGTTACCCACGAACAGATTATCGGTGCCGTACGAGTGAAACACCCTGGCCCCGTTCTGGCTGATGGTGCCGTTGCCGGCCGCATCGGTCGGGGTCAGACTGAATCCCGTGGTGGGTATTCCCGGCCGCAGGTAGCGAACATCATTCTGCGCCTGGGTCGTATACCGGCTGTCGTTCTGCGTCTGGGTTGTATACCGGGAATCATTCTGGCTCTGGGTGGTGTAGGTGGCCGCTGCCTGGCTGGTCGACAGCAAACCCGACAGATCCGGCGCGGGGGGCACGATGGTTTTCTGCACCTGCACGTCGCCGACCTGGAGGCTGTTGGTATTCAGCGGCTCGCTCGTATTGAATACCCCCACGTTCCACAGCCGCGTATTGAAGAGCTGAAACCCCGTCTGGTTGTTGTTGTCGGTAATGCGCCCGCCCGCGCTGAAGTCGTTGTTATCGAAGCGGAAATTAACCAGGCCCGGCCCGTCCATCAGCAGGTAGGTGGTGCCCACGGTCGAGGCCCTGGTCGGCAATCCAGACCGGGAATACAGCGGCTCTTTGGTAGGCCCGGAGGCGTAGGGGAAAATATCGGTGACGGGCGAGAAGAGCCAGGCGCTGCCAGTCCATTTGGCCAGCTTCCATTTCTGACCGGCCCAGTCCCCGGTGGGGGTGTCACCCAGCCAGTAGGTGGCGTTCGTCGCCGGCGAGACGGGCGGCGTGGTCTGCACCGAGGCGGCCGCCAGCGGGGTGGTCACGAACGCCGTACCGGTCCAGACGTAGCTGTAGAGCCCGGCCAGCGGGTAGTGCAGCACGTCAAAGACATTGAAGCGCATCCGGAACGGCGCGTCGGTCTTCACCCGAAAATTCCGGATGGTCGAGTTGCGGTTATAGTTGAGCGAAATAATACCCGCCAGCGAATCACTGGGGTAGCCCGTCAGCTCCAGCTGGTCGCCGTCCGCCGTCAGATTAACGTTCCCCCCAAAATTCCAGAAGTTATACATAAAGGGGTAGCTGGCCTTGATGCGGTTGTTGCGCACCACGGCATTGAGGCAGTTCTGCACCTGGATGGGTGAGCGCAGGCCCAGCACGTTGGCCCGCCGCTCGATGAGATCCAGCGTATTTTCCTCGATGACGATACCCTCGCTGTAGGTGGCCTCGATCAGCTGCATCTGCCAGCTGCGCTGCTTGAACGAATTTTGGCGCACGATCAGGTTATTGCGGTCATCGGCCGGGTAAGCACCCCGGTCGTTGGAGGTCGTCGAAAAGCCCACCCCGTCGAGTATATTTTTTTCGACGATGGTGCCGTTACCCAGCATTTCGATGTAATCGGTATGCCAGTTCGACAGCGAGTTGCGGGCGATGTAGTTATAGTTGCCCTGCTGGCTCAGGTCAAAATAGCCGCAGTTGCTGATGCGGTTGCCCACGATCTGAAGGCCATAGTTGTACCAGCCTTTGAGGTGGACATGGTCGCCGGGCAGAAACAGCTCCACGCCCATGCGGCCGCAGGAGTCGACGGTGTTGTTCAGCAGCTTCAGGTTTTTCAGCTGGCCCCAGCCCACCAGCCCGTTGCCGGTGCCTTCGCTGAGGTTGAAGCTCAGGCCCGGAATGCCCATCGCCGTCTGCCGGATGGTGTTATCGGTCACCACCGCATCGACCATGTGTTCGGGGTTGTCGAGGTTGTTGAGGTGAATGCCGTGGTAACACTCCCGGATGTCGTTACCCACGATGTTGATTGAGCGAAAGCGGTTGCCGGGCCGGCTCTGCTGGGTAACGACGATGGCCCAGTCACCGGCGCGCCGAAACTTGATGCCCCGGATGTCCACATCGATCATCCGGTCGTTGGGCGCCTCGACGCGCACCAGGTCCTGACTGCTGATCTGGCTGTTTTTGACGGCGGCCGAAAACTGGCCGGTTTTACTCCAGGAGCCCGTCAGGTGGCCCGATCCGGTCAGGCTCAGGCTATAGCCCGTGTAGATAAGTCGTTTGGCGGGGCTGGTATTGTCGAGCCAGATTTCCGAGCCGGACTCCATCACCATCGTCAGCGAGCCGGGCAGCGTCCACTGATCAGTGATGCGGCCCCGGTAGTCGGCCGGAATTAGCACCGGTTTACCCAGGATGGTGCCGGCCACACCCAGCCGGCGCAGGGCGTCCACGTCGTCGGTGGTGCGGTCACCTTTGGCGCCGAACATGGCCGGCGTCAGGGCCGGAGCCTGCATGGCGTAGTAATAGCCGTTCTGGGAGACCGAATAGATGTAGCCTACGCCGGTCTGACCGGGGGTTTTCACGCCGGGCAGCTGCTTCCAGAGGTAGCCATTGCACTGCACCATCGGGGCCGTCAGGGCGGTTAGCCCGGCGGGCGAAGCTACGTAGGGCAGTTGCAAAAGGGCGACGGCCTCCACGTCGGCCATGGTGGGCAGGTTGGTGGTCGTCGATATGGGCCGGCTGAATTCGGTATACTGAAGCCGGCCGGTGGCCGGATCGCGTTTCCAGCGTTGAGCCTGAGCCGATGGCAGGGTAGCAAACAGGAGGAGAATGAAGCCAATAAGGCTACGAACATGGAACATATAGAGGGATTGGTTAGTCAAAAGTGTCCGTTACGTCGACGCCCGTCAGGGCCAGAATGCGGATACCGATCTTGACATAGACGATCTCGCGCTCGGCTACGTAAGCCAGTTTCGGGCTGGGGGCCGCCAGTGCTTTCAGTCCGGCCGCCGTGGTCACGTCGACGAAGGCATCGGAACCCCGGATGCCCTCGTAGATGGTGCTGACCGACGGCACGTTGTTGGGGGGCAGCAGGTCGTAAACCAGCACGGCGGGCTCCAGCGGTGCGTTCGCCGTGAAGTTCTCGGGCTCGATTTTCCAGTTGAACGTGTAGCAGACCAGCGGATTTTTCTTACCCGAAGTCGTTTCCGACAGCCAGAGCCGGTAACTGGAATCGATCAGTTTCGCCTTGTCGGTGGGATTGAGCCAGAGGCCCACCCGGCAGGGCCGGGCGGGCTCGCGCAGCACCAGCGCGTTGGGAATGGACACGACGATCTGGAGCGCTGCCGCCCCGCCGCCGGTCGTGTTGCGGGCGACGAAATCCCAGTGAAAGGTGCGGCCCGATACATCTTTGGGCGCTCCGTTTTCGAACAGATCGACCCATACCTCGCCGGTTTCGTCGAGTACGTACCGGTAGATCTCATCGGTAGCAATGTTGCTTCTTGAGGCCATAGCCGGATCAGGTTGTCGAGAAGGGAATAAAATAGAACCAAGACCCGCGCAGCGCCTCGGTGATTACCAGTTCGCCGCCAGCGGTATTAAACTTCACCTGCTCGCTGTCGCTGGCCGACAGACTGTAGTTGCCGTACAGGATGGCTCCCCGGCCCGTCTGGGCGTTATAATACTCGTAGCCCATACCCCGGTTTGCCACGTAGCGGGTGCGCACGTAGGTACGTTCATTGCTTGCATCGCAGTAGGCTGAATCACCCGCCCCCCACACCGAGGCATAGCGCCAGGGCGTTTCCGAGCCTACCCACGCATCGATGCGATCGAGGATGTTGCGGGCCTCGTAGGCGATGTCGTGGTTGCCCTGGGGACGCAGGGGCCAGGCGGCCGTATAACCCGCGACATACGTACCCGGCATATGGGCCGACAGGGCCGGATTTTCCGGGCCGAAAAACCCTTCAGGGTTGCCATTGCGCAGGCCGTTTTTCTTCTCGAAGGCCGTGGAGCCGTAGGGTGTCGGCTCGTTGTTGCTTTGGTAGCCACGCACGACGCCCGGATTGAAGCCGGTGCGGTCGCCGTCGTCCCAGCCAAAGAAATGGCCCGTTTCAACCATGCCTGCCAGCGTACCGCCGAACTGGGGCCGGAAGGGTGCCGGCGCCAGCATGTGCGTCAGGTTGAAACCTGACAGGCCCGGAGCCGGGGTTTTCAACTCACCCGACGCGCTGAACTGCTCGAAAAAGGTCGGCCAGGAAAAGATCAGGGCCTTCCGGCTGAGGATCTTCGCTTTCCGGGCGGGCTCGCTCACTTCAGCCGCCAGGGCGATCAGGCCACGCCGCACCATCATGCCCGCCAGCGCCGTGCCACTGACAATCTCGGCCGGCGTCGATGACTGGGTGTAATAGCACTTGATGACAATGTGCATGTACTCGGCCGCGCCGACCACATACGTGCCATCGGGCAGGTAATGGGGGATGAACGCGCGCTTCCCAAACGGCGAGTTGCGCCGCAGCCAGGCCAGGATCGCCGCATCCGAGGCTAAATCATCCGGGCCTACATTCTGCATGAAAATTGCGCCCAGATCCCCGTCGTAAGTGCCGGAATACTCCAGGCCTGCCGCCTCGCAGCGGTCGGCAATGCCTTTCTCCACCTGCCAGCACTTGGGCTCGGCGTGGTTCATGTTTACGTTGGGGTCCTTGCCTTCCCCGATCTCATTGGCCTGAGAGGTGAAGAATAAGGCTTTACCGACCTGAAATAGATGCTCGGCGAGCTGATCACAATCCGCCACGCTCATGGTGGCCCAGGTCTTACTATGATCGTGCATCCAGGTTTCGCAGATGCTCGGACCCAGACAGGAGCCGCGTTGCTGGGTGGGCAGGGTACTCACCCCGCTGATCTCGATAGCATCAGCCCCCTGCTCGATGAAAACCGATTCAGGAATATGCGTTTTAGCCTCTACACACAGCCGTACCCGGTTGGATTTGGGATATTGGCGCTTGCCCAGCCGGGCGTAACTCATCAGGTGGCCGAAGCCCCGACTAGGCTTATAGATTCGGTATTGCATCGGTGCTAGTTTTCAGCGTCAGCGAAATAGAATTGTTGGAAAGCCACCCAATCGACGGGGCAGAACGGATACGGGTCCCAGTCCTGGGGCTTGCTGCTCACGAACATCCGCCGCCAGTAGGGCAGGCCTGACAGCCCTTTGCTCTTGACGATCTGGGTGGGTTGGCCCTTGACGAACGTGCGGCCCACGATCGAATCGACAGGCACCTTGTCCATGAAGTAGTAGAACGCCTTGCCGCCCTCCAGGCCTTCGGTGGCGCTGTCGCCGGTGATGGTGATGATGTCGCCCTGCTCGGTGTAGGTCAAGGCCAGCCGGGCCGGGTTGGGGATGTAGACCCCACTGGGCGAGGGGTAGGTCATCTGCTGGTTGGCGATGGCGTCGAGCGTGATATCGCCCCCACTCGGTGGCGGCGGGGTATCGTCGAGCATAACCGTCCAGTCCGGCATCGACACCCGATCGACGCCGGTGATCTGGTAGTAGTTCTCCCCGTTGATCAGCAGCTTCCAGGTGTAGTATTGGTCGTTGCCGGTGCCGAACTGAATCACATCGCTCGCCACGTGCGTGTACCAGTCGCCGGCGGAGGCGGTCAGGTTGACGGTCAGGGCAGGCATACCCGCGCGGGTACGTTCCAGCACCAGCGTGGCGCCAGCAGGTACGTTGCTGATCTTGAAACGCCAGTAGTTTTTCAGCGCCTGCATGGTGCCGCCACCCCCCAGCTGGAAGTTGTCGATCTTCTCGTTTTTGTAATCGACCCGGATCAGGGAGGCGCGGCCGCCACTAATGGGCGAGACCTTGACCACACACTCGATGGTCTGGGCGCCGTTTGAGGAAATACCATCACTGGCCGTCACCTGGAACGTACCTGCGCCGGTGATTTTCACTCTATTGCCGGTACGGGTGTAGGCCGCTGCCGTCTGGGAGGTGATGACCGTCAGCGTCAGGGCATCGCCGTCGATGTCCGTAAATAGCGTATCCAGGTCGATTTCACGGTAGCCGCCCTGCTCGATGGTAATCTCGGCGGGCAGCTTATCGGTAGCCGTTGGCGGATGGTTAACCGGCGTGGTCGACTCAGGATAGACCTGGGCCTCAGAGCCGCCGGCGTCCAGGGTGAAGAGGCTCACCCGAACCAGATCCGAGCCGCGCTTGCGGGTAGTGAGCCGCAAGGGTTTGCCGGTAGGCGGGATGCTGTTGACCCCGTTTACGTCGCCCCACAGCATGCCGTATTTGACGGTACCCGAAAACAGGCTCGGCTTTTCAAAGCCTTTACCGCCGTTGGTATCGCCTACGCGCGTCTGTGGCCCATAAACGCCAGCCTCGACGCTTTCCAGCACACTCTCCATGATGCCCCCCTCGCCGGCGTCACCGTCGACGTACACCGACAAGCTGCCCCCCGGATTGGTGGCCCGAAAAATCCGGTTAATGTTAAAATTCTGCCCGGCGGGTTTGACCACCAGCACGATCTCGACCACCAGTTCACGGCCGCCGCTCGTGGTGGCCAGCAGTGAGATCCGGTACGTACCGGCCGTGGTAGGCTTGCCCGCGATCGTGCGCGTCGGGCCGTCGAACGACAGACCACCGGGTAGCGGGCCGTTGGCCTGCCAGCGCAGGATCGGATTGTCGGTTGCGGTGACCGTACCGGTCGGCACAACGTAGGAAAAGGCCCCACCAACGGTGCCGATCTGATCCGGCGGCTGCGACAGGATAAGCGGGGCGGCCCCGGCCAGTGCCATTACGGCCAGCATCTTTTTGCCGTTCACCAGTTTGATCACCAGCTGCTCGGCGGCACTGGTGACCGTGGGCCAATCGCCCGACAAACCACCCACGTGCAGGCTCTGTTTGGTCGTGCGGCCCCGGCCGGCTACCTGGTCGAGCGTGGGAATCATGGCCGGGTGCAGCAGAATAGCGTCGCCCAGTTCAGCCACGAACATACAGGGCCAACTTTGCATCGTGTCGGTGGTCGGGTCATAGGCCCGCACCGTGTAGATCTGCCCATCGACGAAGGGCGACCCGTCATAATTGGCAAGAAACTGCCGATTGGCCCCGAAGGCCTCCGGGGCAGCGGCCGGGTCGAGCGAGAAAAGCCACTCGGGCCCGGCCGGATAATCGATGGTAATGGCGTTGTTGAGGGGCATAGTTACGCGTTTGTTGGCGGCACGGTTGGCGCGACGTAGGTGGCACGGGCCCGAATAGGTTGGAGGCGGGCCAGCTGCTGGGCCAGCGCGCTCAGGCGGGTGCCGGTTTCACTCTGCTGCTGGGTAGCCTGGGCTTTGGGGACGTACAGCTGATCGCCCAGCTGCTGGTTCAGGTAGCCCTGGGTGGCGTGGTTGCCGAAGGCGGCCACCTGCTTCATGGTCGTCAGATCGGCGGCGGTCAGCTGGCGGGCCACGGCCGGCACGGTGGCGTCGACCGAGTTGATTACCTGCGGCAGGGAGATGCTTACCGCGCCTACGGGCTGAAAGCCCGGCGGTGGCGGGGCATCGCCGGGCTCGTCATCACCCCAGTAGCTTTCCCGGTAGCGATAGACGTAGCTGAAGGCGTGGGCGTACAGCGTTTCGCCGTCCTTGGCTTCCTTGATCGATTTACTGGCCAGGGCAATGGGCAGGGGCAGCAGGGCCGCGCCCTGACGGGCCAGCCGCAGCTTGTGGGGCGAGCGGTAGAAGTCGAACCAGCCGCGCAAATCGGCCTTCGTTCGAAACCCCGTCACCACCTCGACGCTCTGTTGCAGGGCCACGTCGTACTCGCTGTATTCGCCCTCCTGAAGGGCATAGTCGGCGGGCAGCGCCCGCTCGGCCAGTTCGCCGAAACGGTTCCACTCCGAGGCTCCTTTGCCCCAGCCGGTCAGGGTGGCCACCGCTCCGAGCGAATTCAGGTAGGCAAAGGGCCGACTCCAGGGGCGGCGGGCGTAGTCAAGCACGTAGCGATACGCCTGGCTAATGGGGCTGGAGCCACTGTAGAGGCGAACGCTGTACTCCCGCAGGTAGCGGCCGGCGGGCACCTTAGCCAGCAGGCCCAACTGAAGAGGCCCCACCGGTAGCGTGAGCTTTTCGCCCCGCGCCCAGGCTGAGGGGGCCAGCAGGTTGGTAAAGGTGGCGGTACTGTTATCGTCGAAGGTGAGGGTGCAGTCGAGCCGGACCGATGCCAGAAACACCCGCGTGTTGAGAAACGTCAGGTACTCGGTCGCATCGGGGGCCAGGTACCGGGCGCCATCGGTACCCAGCCGCAGCGCCCGATCGGCGCCGGCCGTGGCCCCCACCAGCCGCCCGGTGAGCGAAAAACCACCGTCGGCCCGTCGGCGGTAGTCGGCTCCACCCAAGTAGGCCCAGAAGGGCTCCGTGCGCTGCATGCAGCCGGGGCGCATCGGATTGCCCCAGGCCTCACTGAAGGCCAGAAAATAGGCGCGGCCCGAGTTTTTTGAGCGCTCCAGGGCCGGCACGTTCCAGGTGGGCCAGTCCACGTCCAGCAGCGGGTGCAGCACCTCGCCCACGTCGATGGAGGCCAGCCCGGCCGCGTCCACGTCGAGCCGCTGCTCGGTGACGCGCACAAAGTCGTCAGGGTTAGTGGAGCCGCCGGGCGTTTGCATCCAGACCTCCACGTAGACGCTGTACAGGTCACGGTAGGTGGGATTGACGCCGGCCAGTGGTTGCAGCGTTAAGACGTTACCCTGCTGACCCGCGACCAGCATGTAGGCCGTACCAGGCTGGCGGGCGTCGAAGCGGATGCCGCGAAAGCGCAGAAACCCCTCGGTATCGACGTGAATACGAAAGTTGGTGAAGGCCTCCCGCAGTGGGTAGTAGTCCTTCAGGATGGCGATAATGGCCGTCAGGTGGGCGTCGGACACGTCGCCGGCCGGAATCTCGTAGGGCTCCACGGGGGTGGTGCGTACGATGAGCTCCACCAGCTGACTGCCCCAGCGCAGCACGATGTGCTGGCCCTCGACCAGGGGCGTGCCACCGAAAGCGATTTTATTGATCGCTTTGGTGCCGGTGCTGATCAGGCGGCCGTCCGCCGAAAACGTAGCCTCCATGCGGCCACCCTGGGTGAGGGCAAACAGATCGGGCGGGGTCAGCAGCGTAACGGACATGGGGGCGAAATTGCCCCGCTTGCTCCCGCCCGGAAAGGAGGGCGATTAGTCAACCACCGGCAGTGGGAGCGGCTCTTCGACGACCCAGCGGAACGTGTAAGCCCAGCCATACCAGTGCGTGGCCAGCGCTGGAGTTCCTTCCCCGGCCAGATTACGCATCGGCACTTTGATGCACTCAGCTTCCAGCGGGCCCGAAATGGCATCGATCATCAGTTTGCCCAGCACCTGCTGACAGATGGCCCGGCATTCAGCGTAGGCCTTTAACTTGTCGCTGGGTGTTTTGTCCGTCTTACGGCAGACGACAAACGAGCCCTCCAGTAGCGAGTGGTGGTAATCGGCGCCGGCGTCGTCGAAGGCGTCGGTAAACATTTCCCAAACGAGCACGTAGCCCGTGTCCGGCAGTTCCGTCTGCGCGGCGCGCTCAAACTCCTGGGGGCTGCCCAGATCCGTCACTTTCACGAAGCGGCGACGGCCGGGGCCGTGGGCGATAGAAGAAATGGCGCTGGCCACGGCTTCGCCATAGCTGAAGTAAAAGTCGATCAGGTTCGTCATGGCTAGGTGTTATAAGCCTGTTTGAGTCGTTCATTTTCGCCGATCAGGGCGTCGAGCATGGTCAGTACCAGAAACGTGGGCTGCTTTTCGAGTTCGGCGAACGTGCCCAGCGCGCCGGTTTTGCTGGCCAGATTCAGGCCCACGTCGAGCCAGCTGGTCGACTCGCCACCGGACCCGCCCGGCTTTGGTGGTTTAAAGAGGTGAGTAAACTGGTCGGGGAAGGGCTGACGGGCTCCGACGTAGCACAGATAAACGCCCTTCAATACTGCCTCGGGTAGCTGCTCCATGACGGCCTCGTGAGCAGGCAGCCGCAGCCGATCGAAGCCCAATCGTCCCCCTTCGGTTTTTTGCTGCCAGAACCGGGCGCGTGGTGCGTAGAGGGACGCCGCCAGATCGACCAGGTGTTTAGGCTGCGGTTCGTCGGTGTAGGCCAGTAGGGCGCTTTCGGCAAACATAAACGCCCCGAAGGGCAGGTAACGCAGCCCGTCGCCGGGTCCGATCCACAGCCGGCCGCCGCGAACCAGCCGTGGCAGCAGCCAGCGATCGGGCAGCGTCAGTGTCCAGTCGAGCAGCTCGCAAAGGCTGGCCAGCTGCTCAGGAGCCAGCTGCCGCAGGGCCAGATACGGGATCTTGTACCAGAGTTGCAGCAGCGCAAACTTGCCCGCCGGCGCGCCGTCGAGTTTCAGCTGCCAGGCCATGAACTGAAGAAACTGCTTCGGGTTCAGATCAGCCCAACCAGACGGGCCCCGGTAGCGCAGTTGCCGCCGGGCCTGCATGACTACATGGTGCATAGGGTCAGCAGCGACAGGCCCAGCGCAATCAGGATGCCCAATACCCCCACCGTTAGCAGCCGCGTGCGCATCTGCTGCTTTTCGGCATCCGTCGACTGGGAGTAATTGATGGCCACCACCACGCCGGCAAACAGGGGCAGCGTCCACCAGGAGGCCGTCGTGGCGTAGTCGACGATCTGGCGGGGCATGGTTTTCGGCTGAAACAAACAGAACCAGGCCGCGATGGCGGCAAACAGCACCGTGACGGTAAACACGGTGAGCATCACCAGGTATACCCGGTTCTGGTGCGTCGAAAGCATAACCGCTACCAGCAGTAGCGTCGAGAGTGTCAGGCCGATGGCCTCAAGATGGAGTTGTGTCATTGGTTTTGCGAAGAGCTTGCAGCGCCGCCGCGCCTTTCAGGAGTACGTTGGTGAGCAGATCGATCAGGAACGGAATGGGCTTCTGGCGAAACTCCGAGCCCACGGCATCGGCGCCCCCCAGCACGTCGTTGGCCCAGTAGCCACCCCAGAAGGTGGCCAGCCACATGTCGTCCCACTCCAGGTGCAGATCGAGGTAGGCGTTGGCCATGAGCATGAACCCTTTGGTCAGCGTCAGGGCGACCGGCGCGCCGGTGAGAAAGCCCAGCAGGCCCTCGACGACGGCTACCTGCCGGTTACGGGCCGCGTGGGTGCCCGACCCCAGAAAGGAGAACAGCACGGCGTAGAACAGGCCAGGCAGGGCCAGCAGCACCCGGATGAATTCATGCATCAGATTGGATCGTAGACGGTCGTTTCGACCAGTTTTTTGCCTTGTTTGACCAGTGTCTTCCGGGCGCGCAGCACCTGTTTCCGGTTGATGCCATTCGCCCGGTAGCTGACGTGGACCCAGCTGGGTTTGCCGTTTTTGTCGGGGTATTCCAAGATCAGCTGGTCGAAAATGAAATTGGCCCGGATGTAGGCCAGCAGGGCGTCGTTACTCAGCTGCGGCAATCCATCACAGTCGATGTCGACGGCCTGACCCAGCATATGGGCCGACGTGCGCGAAGCCCCTTTGATACTCCGGTTCAGGGCCGGGGAGCGAAAAAAGGAGCTGATGGGCAGCTTAAACCCGTAATGATCACAAAGAGGGCCATAGATGCGGTTATACAGTACCTGCATGTTAGCCAGCTGGGCCGCGTTGGGTACGTTGGGGATACCCAGACTTTTGGCCGTGTCAGAGTGAATGGCCCGTTCGTAGGTACACCAGGGGCCCAGATCGTCCGGTGCTGGTGGCTGAGCCATAGCCGGCTTAGGGGCTAGTGGCTCCGTAGAGGCGGTTTGCGGGCTCATAGCAGCACGATCAGCGTTAGAATGGCCCCTACAATCATTCCACCCAAACCGAAGCGCAGGGGGGCTTTCTGGCCTTTTTCCAGTTCCTCGACAATAAACTGCGCCAGCAGCTGCGGGGTAATGGCCTTTTTGCGCAGCCGTGCGGACAGGGCCGCGCGGGCCGCATCGATGACGCGCTGCGCCTCGGCCAGCTGTGCCTGGTAGGCGTCACGTTCAGCCTTCAGGTTTTCCACGTCGCGTTGCAGCGCACGTTGCCGATCGTCGAGGTAGCTGCTTTCGGACTGCAATTCACGCTGGAGCGTTTCGTGCGCCTGGATCTGCTCATTCAGGCCGGCAATGGCCTGCTGTGAGCTGGTACGTACCGCGTCGGCCAGCGTCAACTTGGCTTTCAGCTGCTCGTAGAGGCCTTGATCGAGGGCCATGCCCACCGTGTAGGGGAACGGCTGGCCCCGCTTCATAGCAACGGCTGGGGCGGGTTGGGCCTGACTAAGGCAGATCGACATCGACAGTGTCATAAGCAGCAGCAGCGGCTTCATAGGCGTTGGTTGTTGGTTGGTTGCGTTCTTTCAGGACCTGCACGCGGGTGCGGGCCTCATCGACGCGGTGCAGGATCTGCACGCGGGTCGTATCGATGATCAGGATAGTGCGGGTCGGGGCCGGTTTTTCAGCTGGTTTGGCTTTACAGGCCGACAGCAAACAGATCATTAGCCAGGTGAGCATGGTGAGTACGGTGGCGGCCACCAGCCACTCCCGGCGCTCTCGTTTGAGGAATTCGTCCATGATAGATTGGGGGTTAAAAGCCAACGACGGCATTACCGGTGACGCGGTTTCGCGTGCCACCCGAAGCGGCCGGCCGCATGAGTTTGGCGATTTTGTTAAGGCCTTTTTCGGCCTGTAGATCGAAGTGGTCGAGCGTATTGCTCAGCCGTTCCTTGTCGGCGGGGCTGGCGTAGGTGCGGGCCGAAAACTCCGAAATGCCGCGCACCTGAATGCCCTGCTCGGTCACGTCGACGGCCCGCTCCCGAAGGGCCAGCGCCAGGGTGGCGTAAACCAGCGCCCGGCGGGCTTCATCTTGCAGATCCACCAGCTCCGGGCTGAGCGGGCTGGCCAGCAGCTGCGCGTGGCGATCCCCCAGCAATGGACGGATTCGGTCTTTCTCGGCCGTGCGCAGCGAGGGTTGCAGCGAGGCAAACGTGAGCCGGCTCCCGGCGATGTAGTAGTAGTGATCGAACACCTCGGCCGACCGAATCAGGTACGTCTGATCGGCCTGGTACATGGCCGACTGGGCGTATTCCGGAAAGCTCGACAGGTTGATTTCCAGGTAGCGCAGCAGCGCTTCCAGCCCGTCCCAGGCCTCGGCCTGAAGGGCGGCAATGAGTTTATCGTGTTGCCACTCGAACGCGTCTTTCTGGTCGGTCGACACCGAGCGCAGCACGCCCGTGTCGGTGACCTGCCCCACGCCCGATGCAGCCTGTTTCATTACCGTCAGGTTGGCGACGGGTACGCGCATCAACTCGGCCAGCTCGGCGTGCTGGGAAGGTGACGAACTAACCATGTTCATCAGCGGGGTGCCGACGTAGCGTTCGACAAACGCCTGGGCCACGCGCACCTTGGCGGCCAGCGATGAAAAGGCAATATCATTGGCCAGCACCGGCACGATCAGCCGGATTTCCGACGTGGCATTGAACAGCAGGGGCATCAGGCGGCGGGGGTGTTTAGCTCGGCGGTCGAGTGGCCGGTGTCGAGCGTAGTGGGTACGGTATCCCGGAAGCGGAACGTCAGGCGGGGGTGGCGGGCTTTCCAGCCGTTATACTCGGCCACGAAGTCCAGCAATTCCAGCAGGCAGTCCCGGAACAGGGACGACTTGGCCAAGAAGATCCAGAAGGCCTCCCGTTTGTCGCTACCGCCTGAGCGGCCGCCTTCCTTGCCGGAGGTATAGCCGATCATGGTGGGGTCCAGGCCCAGCGCGTACAGCAGCTGGCTGACGCCCTCGGAATAGTCTTCGTTGTATTTGCCTTCCTTGTGCTTGTCGTCGAGGGTTTTGATAACTACCCCGGTCGGCTTGCCATCCCGGCCCACCCAGGACTCGGTCATGACGGCCTTGTGGGCGTTTTTTACGCCGGTGAGCCGGTCCATGACTTCCTGCAGAAAGGCATCGCGGATGGCCATTTTGCCGTCGAAATCGGCCTCTTCCCACTTCTCCTGGTAATAGTTGGGCCAGTAGTCCATCGGCACCTCGATGTGGTAGCGAATCGTCATCTGATTCTGCATGGCCGCCTTCTTGAACTCCGGAATGGCTTCCAGCACGTCGAGCCAGCCACTGGAGCGCACGGCATCCCAGGCCGCCAGGGCATAATAACTGCGGTCTTCCGAGGGGAACGACAGCGGGTAAACGTATTTGTAGTCTTTGGCTGAGCGGACCCAGTCGACCAGATCGAAGCGTTCGGGGTTGACGGCCGGCAGGCTGATGGTCGTCGGGTCGGTGGTGCTGGCCTCGGGCCAGTTGGCCGACACGTACACGCGGTTGAGCTCGCCGGTTTTCTCATCCATCCGGCCCCAGCGGCAATAGGCCGTTTTGTTATGGTGCAATTGCACCACCTTCCGACGGTCCTTGCTCAGAATGAACTCAGGGAACGAGTTCCACCAAGTGGCGATGGCCAGCGCCGAATCGCGTAGGTACTTTTTGGTGCTGCGGCTGGCCAGAAACGTTTCGATCTCGGCATCGTCGATGGCGGTATCGTCGGTTTTGGATACGGAGGCATACACGCCCCCACCTACCCACAGTGAGGCAATTTCGACCAGGCCCCGGCGAATGATGGGGTTTTTGTCGATGCGCTGGCTGACCATCTGGGGAAAGCTGTTATCATCGCCCCAGTAGACCACGTCACCCTGACCAGGTGCACGGTCCTTTTTGACCACGGGCCTCGTCACGTTAGCCCCCACCGTGGCAACGGGTGCCGCAGGCATTCCTTTAAAGGAAACGACCGCCTGCACACCAGGCAGGTAAGCCGCCCGGCCAGAGGAGGCGAAGAAAATGCGGCTATCGCTCATCGGATGGGTTGGCCGTTAAGGGTCAGAATCAGATCCAGATGCACCTGCCGAACCTGATCGGAGTCAACAGCCCGGATTTTGCGGGTCCAGCGGCTGCGCTCGCTCCGGCCCTCGTCGGCCGGCGGGCAGTCGCCGCCTTTCTGGAACTGCCCAGAGCGACGGACCCGGTTACCAGGTACGTGCCAGATGGCCCTATCGAGGGTGACGATTTCGCCGCCGGTGCCTCTTCCTTCATCGGCCGTGCAGAAGGTGATGGCAAAAGGCGTGGGTACGCCCTTCGCATCACAGCGTTCGATGAGGGCCAGTGCGTCCTGACGGGACAGCACTGGCTGATTGAAGGGCATTACATAGGCGTGAGAGTTGGTGCGCATTGGACCCGAAAGAAGGGCCGCAAATTGCTCCGGGTGCGGGGGGAGAGAAAGGAGGGCAGTTAGTTAAACAAGTGTGGCATATTTGCCATAAATACCCTATCTTTGTTCTATGACAACCCAGCAGGCGATTACGCTCTTACTGACTTCGGATGAGTACCTGGCCGACTGGCTGCGCGCCGGGCATTCCCGGATGGACCGAAGCAACTACAAACGGCGGTTAAAGGAGGGAAAGTTATCGCTGGAAAAGCAGGATGAACTGCTCGAATCAGTGGGCTTCGTTGTCAAACAGGTCAAGATTTGGACCAAACCAAGTTAAGTGTAACTCGACAATTTATATAGCCATGCCACACACCTTAAAATCGTCCTCACTTGACCTAATCAACCTAGCTATAGTCATACAATATGCGCTTGCTAGTAAAGATTTCGCCGTACAGATGTACGAGAGATTTGACGAAAGAAAACGTCTAGAAACACATTCAGCTCTTGTCGATGTAATTAAATACGAGTCAGATAGGAATGACCTATTTAAGGCAAAATATGCCCAGCAACTCGCCCTATCTGACCAAAAAAGGCCTTGGACGTTCGCATTTTTTGCATTTGACAACGCAGAAGAATTGTATGCTTTGCTCGAAAAGCTACGGCGCGAAAAGGATAGTCGGCAGTAAACTTTATAAGTGATAGTCAAAAACCGATTTGGCCCTGCTGAATCGGTTTTTTGTTGTAGCTCGACGATACTCGTCCTGGCTATTGTGCTGATTCGGTCTGGTCCCCTTTTTCGGGGGCCGGGGCGGATCAGGCTAAGGGCAGTCCATAAGGGGGCCGCGCCGATCCGGCTCCTTCGTCCCCAGTGACAGGGCCGACCGTATATTTTTCCGATATGTGTACTACTAACTAGCTGCCTCGCTCGTCGGCTCGGCTGGTGCTAACTCGGTCGCTGGGGCTTCCTGTGGGCTGTGTCGGATAAACGCAATCTTTCGGCACTCAAATAAGGCGGCATCCATTACGCCCGCTGGGGTGTCGATGCGTGGCACATAGCGCGGCGCGTCGATAGGGCTGGTTTTTTCCAGATACAGGGCACCCATTAACAGGCCGTACTTTGTCTCAAAAACCGTGTAATAGTCCCAACCGGCGGGGGTTTCCTCTTGGCTGTAGCTAGGCGCAAAATCGTACCAGATAAGCCCGTTTTTTACGGCTCTATTGTCGCAGTCTTCCAGACTGTCCGACAGCAATTTTAACACTTCCTCCATATGGCTAGGCGTTGTTTGCGTAAGTAGTCCAAGGCTTGCCGGTACTCGTCGGCGGCTTGGGGGTCGTTGTTCTGTTCAAAGTGTAACCGAAGTTCTTCTATGCCGGGAATAACGCGCGCGATCGCATCAGCACGATAAAAACCAACGTCCGTGTATTCAGCAATGAGGTATTCCATTACCTCCACCATCTGACTATAAAAGTCCATCGTCGGCAAAGCTTAGGTACGTCGTTGATGTCAAAATCAAATGGTCTAGCACCTTAATATTTAGCAGGTTACCAGCGTCCCTAATTTTTCTGGTCTCGTCTTTGTCTGGCTGAGAGGGCGTAAGGTTGCCCGATGGGTGATTATGCGCCAAAATCACGCCGGTCGCATTTACGCCCAGTGCTACCTGAAAAATTACGCGTAGGTCCGTGCAGGTATAGGAAATTCCACCTTCTGACACTCGATAAACGGCTAGTACTTCGTTGGCCTGATTAAGAAGCAGAATGTAAAATTCTTCCCGCCATTCCATATGCCCACTCCAATAATGGCGCAATACATCACAGGCTACCTCACTCTTAGTAATACGGGGCCGGGGGCGGTTCACGTCATTTGTTGCCCTATAGGCAACTTCAATTTCACCCACTGAAAAGACAGGCGTAACGGTTTGGGGAATCATAAAGGGAGTAGTAAAGTGATTGTGTAACCGCGCCAAAAAATCGGGCTGTGATAGGGCGCGTCTACTGTTTTGCGCTTCCAGATAATGCGGTAGCCCTCGCGGCGGTCGGGCCTGATTACATGACAGATACAAGGCTCAAAATGAGCGGCGGCGAGCATCGCAGGGGGCGGTTGCGCGCGGCGAAACTCCGCGCGCAACTCGTCCACCATCAAGGCTTGAAAATCCGTCATACGAGCGGGATTTCCAGTAGAGCGTTTTCTACCTCCTTGATTTTAGCGGTTAGAATCGTGTCCAACTCGTTCACCAATAACCGGCTAAGAACAGGGTTCTTCGTGTTGAACTCCTTGCCCCGATCGTCTTTAATGGTGATACCCTGATAATAGCGGTTGGCTTCGGCCCCGTCAGAATCGAAGATAAATTCCTGAATCTGGGCCTTAGTCGCCTTCAACTGATTCAGGTTCGTATTCAACTTCCGCAATTGCTCGTAATGCTCGAAGTGCTTTTCAAGCTGCTGAATCCGCACGACTTTAGGATTAACGGGGGCGGGCTGCTCGGCGGCTGGCTCCGGGTTGGGCTGCTGCTCCGGGTTAGTCTTCGGCTCGTCCTGCGGCGGGGTCGAGGGGTGAGCAATAACGGAGGCAGACTCGTTTACTTCGCTTTTGGGCGCGTTGTTTTGGGCCACTTTTGGGGTGGTTTTCATGGTAAATTGTGTTTATAAGTGATAGTTTGAAAAAATTGCCTTTGAGATGTAACTCCCTCATTTGCAGTAGCTAAGTTACTGCAACTATGGCACATTTGCCATAGTTTTTTGATGTATTTTTTATCATTTTTTTCTATAACTACCTGATTTACATAGGCATTAGGGTAGATGGGCAAAAACGGCGAAGCCGGAAGCTGTCAGCAGACCCCGCCACGCACTGCGGAGGGGGTGCAATTGCAGGGGGTCGGGCCGTCATATATGATCGAGGGTGGGGGCCGGTGGGTGGGGGCCGTGCATCAAAACGCCCGACTGCGGCGGCGGTCGGGCGTTGGGCAAAGGGGCGGCGGGGCTGGCCTACACAATGGCCGGTAACAGGTGGGTCAGCTGCGGCTTGCTGATGGTGAGGTAATAAAACACCGTGTCGCAGGCGTCGGTTAAGTGGGTGGTCTGGTGCTGGGGTATCTCCCGGTTTTTTTCGTCGGCTTTGTCCTTCTCAAAACCGTTGCGGCCCTCCTTAGCCTCGGCGTCGGCCATTGCCTCAAAGGTGTACTTTGTATTCTCCCGGTTGAAGCGTTGAATGGCGAACCGGTCGTCGGCTTCCCTCAGGGCCACGCCCCACCCTAGATAGCGGGTCATGTGGCCGGGCACCTCCCCGATATAAATTTGGCGAATCTTCCAGCCCCGGCGCTTGAGTACCTTGATAACCTCATCGGCATAGGTCAGGTCTGACTTCCCATCCTTACCCACAGCGGTCTGGTCATAAACGTAATGCACCTCCTTTCGATGCCAGTACTCGTAGTAATCACAAAAGGCCTCGGTCACTGAGCTAATCTTGGCCGGTGAAGGGGCATAGAAGCTTTTGAGGTGCCGTACCATGTCCTTACCCGTCAGGTTACCCTTGGCAAACCGACTATGGCGCTGGGCTACGTGCAGACAGTTGAAGGAGGCCCCATAGTCACCGCCGAGCGTCAGGGCCTGCGCGTTGTCGATGTCGGCATCCTTCCTACAGTCGTTAAACGCGCGGGTGCCAAAATCAAATTTATCGACGTAGCTATAGTCGACTGCGTCATAGTAGTGCAGCTGCTCGTTAAGATCCGGGTAGTACTTGTTTTCACCTCCTGTATCCCGTTTGTTCAGAATCGAGGTGTTGAAGATTGAGCGGGGCATGGTGCGGTACATATCCCGGAAATACTTCAGGCCCAATACATGCACGTTGACAAACGACGAAAAATCCAGAAAGTGGGTCAACTCCTTACGGAGTTCATTGATCTGTCCCTCATAGTGGGCAATACGGCGCAACCGGCCGTTGTTATTGGCTGAGGTGGGCAGCTTCTGCTTTTCTCGCCAGATTTCCAGTTGCAGGGCCAGTATGAGTCGGATGGCTTCCTGATTGTGGGGTTTATTGCATTCGTCTTCGGCCTCGAAGACCCAGCGGCCGCCCTTGGTGGTCGGCATGTCGGTGGTGAATACCTCCCCGTGGTGCTCGGCCAGATGACCGAACCGCTCTTTGTTGCCCCGGTTGATGGGCCGGGTTTCCTCGTCGAGCTTTTTCTTGTTTAAAAATTTGACCTCATCCCCGATGATCCAGTCGACCGACAGACCGTTCGACGTGCCGGGCCGGTCCTGGCTCACCAGCCGCATGGCGGCGGCCGTGTTGCCGTTGCGGATGAAGATGCTATGCTCCGGGCTAAGGGGCGCGTTAAAGGGCAATTGCAGCTTGTATTTGGGATCAGGGAACCGACGTACCCAAAAATCGCGGTCCCGCTCGTAGCCCAGCCGTTGAAAGCCCTGAAACAGGGCGGGCAGCGTGCGGTCCAGCAGCTGAATGTACGTGGTACCCAAGGCCACACCCGACGAGCGCGGCATCACCTCTACGTTCCGATGCACGCGCGGGGCCAGAATACCGTCTGATTTACCACCCGCCCGGCCGATCACCGCCGTGCAGTTCGCGGCGCCGACCGTCAAAGCCAGCAATTGAGCCTTGTTCATGTGGCCCTCGGCCACTTCGATGCTTTCCTGGGCCAGCGCCTCGGTGTTGGGCTGAAGGCTTGACAGGACTTTATACAGCGCTTGTTCCATCGGCTGGGGGTACGTCTTCGAAGTCGACATCTTCGATGATGAGTTCTTTTTTGGCTTTTTCGCCCAGGAACCGCTGTACGGCCCGATCCAGATTCGGCACGTCCTTGGCCCCGACCAGCGCCGGATTAAACGACAGGTTCAGAATGATCTGTTTAGCACCGGCGGCTTCCTCGTCTTCGGGCTTATCGAAGCCGCCCAGCTTGATCAGATTGGCGTGGCACATGGCCTTTACCGAATCTTTATTGGTGGTGTGGGCCAGCTTCTCGATCCGGGCGCGCAGGCGGATTTTTTCGAATTCGCTGTTGATCTGCTCCATCGAGCCGAAAAACCGTTTACAGTCGCGCACGTCGTTCCAGGCCGTGCCTTCGCTGATTGTGAATTCTTCCACCAGCAATTGCACCACGTCGTAATCGGTGCGGGGCTGTAGGTCGAGCAGGTACGAGCGGGCAATCTTCCAGCGCATGACCCGCCCGGCCAGTTCGTCGGGTAGGTCTTCGCCTTTGTTAAAGTGGCGCATGATCTTGTCATAGATCACGTCGTAACGCGCCGCATCGGTTCGTTTCATGAGGGTTCAGTTTGGCGTTGCTGCTCCCGCAATTGCAGCATGAGCGTCTGGGCCGGGCTGCTGCCCTGGCGGGCAAGCGAGCGGCCGGCTTTGCGGATCTCCAGTTCGGCGGTAATGGTGCCTTTCTGGTAGGCCTGCCAGAGTTCGCCCTGGCGCAGGTACTCGGCCGTTACGTGATGGGGCCGCAGTTGCAGGAACGCGGCAATCTGTTCAAGGGAAAAGAAGTGGCCGGCCAGCTCTTCCACGGCTGCCAGCTGGGTGTCGTCGAGTGTAATCGGGTTCATGTCAACGGATGGGCTTTGCGCAACTCGGCATCGATCCACTGGCGGTGCAGCTGGGCCGCCTGCGCGTCGACGGCCACGACCGAGGCCTCGTAGCGGGGGTTATTGGTGAAATTGGCACTGGATACCACGGCGATCTGCCAGGTCTCGTTCTCGATCACGGTAACTTTGGCGTGGTTGGCCGTAATGCGCACCCTGGCCGCCTGGCAGGTCAGGAAGGCGAGCACCTCCGGGGTACGTACCCGGACGCGGCCGTCGAGCAAGGCGTGCAGGCTTGTGATCACACCGGCGTCGAGCCCGCGCACCAGCTGACGCACGGCCGTTTCCGACATCGACCAGGTTGCCAGCGTCACGCGGGCCGGACCAGTCAGGGCCAGCAGGTGAAACAGTAGCTCGTGCATGGCCCACAAACCAGCTGAAGCCAGGTGATAATGGGTGCCAGGCTTAATGCAGGGAAGCACGTCGAGCAGATCGCTGTTCGGCGGGCAGATCACGCCGTCGACGGGGGTTTCCAGGGCAACGCCAACCGCCTGTTTTACCTGCGGCTGCGTCAGATCGGTGACGGCGGCGGGGTCAAACAGCATCGGCGGGCGGAGTTGAGCCCGTCAGGGCGGCTTCCAGTAGCTCCCGCTGCGCCTCGTACTCCCGCAGCTTATCGGCGGCGGCCTGCCGGGTCTGGGGCGTGGTGGCTGCCTTTAGCTTCTTTTTGTAGCGGGAGATGTAGGTACGCACGTTGAGCAGCGTGGCGCGGTCGTCGACCGAATTACTAACCAGCTTGGTCTGCACTATCGGTAGAAAGCCGTGCTCGTCCAGATAAGCCACCCGCGCATACACCTGATCGATCTGTAGAGTCAGCTCCTTGATGCGGTAGGCAACCTGCAAACGCATTTGCCGGGCGGGTTCGTCGTCCTGCACCAGCGCGGCTAATGTCCGCAGCCGTGCCTTCTGTTCGGTGCGCCGGTCCATCAGCCCGTAGGCCTGTTGCAACAGCGCCGCGCGGGCGTTTGCCGACGTGGCAGCAGCCGGCGGGGCTGGTTCGATCGCTGGTGCATCCACGTCAGCCAGACTACTGGCCACCGTGGATGCGGCCGACGTGGATGCGGCCGACGCCACTGGTTCGGCCTGGGGGCTGTGTTCGCTTAATTGCGCCGTTAACGCTCCGCTTAATTTGCCGCGGGTAAACCGGTCTTCGCCCCGCTTCAGTACACGCAGCAGCAGGCCCTCGTAACCCGATTGCACAAGCAACGCCAGGCCTCGATCGTACTCGGCCAGTTCGTCGGCCAGCCATTCCCGTATGGCATCGTGTAGGGTCATTGTTTGGCTAGAAAAAAAGGACGGACCGACTAGGGCCCGTCCTTCGTTGTTCGATCCGGTTTGTTCTGGTTTTACACTTTGCGAATGTGGGGCCACTCGATACCGAGCAGGTAGTCGACCTGCTCGGGGCTGAGCTCGTTCACGTTAAACGAGCGCGCGGCGGCTGGCACGTAGTGCTCACCTGGAAGCAAATCGATCAGCTCGTAGCCCGACGTGGCGGATGGGGTCACCTCTGCCACTGGTTCATTCACATTGGGGGCGGTAGCTTCTGGCTCCCCGCCCCCCTCCTGCCGCGTTGCTCTCATCGGTCGGTTATGGCGTCACCCCTTTCATGGGGATCGTTGATGCTTTATACTTGATTTTGTTGGCGCAGAAGCACTCGAAATCGAACATGCTCGTGCGACCGTCGCCTGAGTTCTTGCCCGTATCGTAGCTGGGGAAGATACTCATCTGGAACTCCTTGTCGCCGATCTGATACAGATCCGTCGTGCCCGGCAGCGGCACCAGGGCCACCCAGCGGGTGTTGCCGCAGTTGTTGGCGAAGTTGTCGATCTCGTCGGCCTCGCCCGGATGATGGAACTTGCCCGTGGCCTTGAAGGAAACCCGGTCTTTGCCGCCCATCTTCTCAAACTTCAGCTCGCCGGTGTCCTGAATGACGTACAACTCGATGAAGCCTTCACCGTTGCCGAATACGTGCGGCGTGGTGATGTTGTAGCTGTTGGCGGCGGGCTCCTGAAGCGTGGTGATCTTGTCGAAGTCAGCCAGCAGGATCTTCTGCGCCGTGCCGCCCATCCGCTTACGCGGAGCGGGAAACTTGATGCTTTGATAGTCTGCCATCTTACGCCTGCTCTTTGATTTTGATAAACCCTACACCCGCTTTGACCAGCTCTTTTTGCAGGGCTTTGTTTGCGACCAGATCAGCCACCTCATACGAGGTTTTTTTCCAGGTAAACTGGCGACAGTCGACCGTGTAAACGGTTTTGTCCAGCACAAACGAGGGCAGCGCATCCGGCGTTGCCCGGAGCCGCTTGATCTCCAGATCCTGATTGGCGATGGTTTCGCCCTGCTCGTCGACCAGTTGGAGTACCTCACTCAACTGCTGTTCCTTCTTGTCAGCCAGTTGAAGCGCCTCACCCAGCTGCTTACTTAGCTGTTCGATTTTCGTCTGCTGATCAGCGCTCTGCTGATTGACGGTGGCCAGTTGTCCCTCCAGGGTGGCCAGCTGTGCCGTTAAAGCGGCTTGCGCCTCGGCGTTGGGTTGCTCAGACGGCACCTTGTCCGTCTGAGCAACCGGGGTTGCGGTGTTTCCCATGAATTAGGTTCGGTCAATATCTTTCAGCTATGCCCAACGAAGGGCTGCGCATGGCTGAGCGGATGTTTTCCGTGAATTAGTTTTGATCACTCCGGAAGCACAGGTAAGGCAGCAAATAGCCGACGCCACGGTAGAAGTCAGTCAGCATGTTCACTTCGCGACCGGCTACCTGCATGTCGAAAATTTGCTGATTCTGGGTCTTCTTCCGCAGACTGATGCAGTTCTCTTTAGGCGAGCACCACAGGCGATTCGACGTACCCATCGATGCATAGCCCTTCACCAGCAGGTTCGTTTTCGGAACCCGCAGGGTGTTGACGCTAACATCCGTGTTAGGCCGCAGTCCGTAGACATCATCCAGACCGCGCGCAAACCGGCGTTCGTTCTCTTCCGAGCAGACGATTGTCATCGCCTTTTTCCAGTAGTCTTTGCGGATCATGTCGGCAAAGTCCTGGAAATACAGTACCACGTCGGCGTCACTGGTGGTGGGGATCGCGCCCATCGTCAGCACCGGCATGTTACCCGCTGTCGTTTCGGTGTTCTGGATGGTCAGGTAGCCATTCATCGACTTACCGGCATCACTAACCACGCCGCTCGTGGGCTCGACGCGCACACCTTTACCGATTTCGAGCAGTTCGAGGTCTTCGTCGATTTGCGGAATAACCTTTTGTTCCAGCAGCCAGCGAATCAGTGGCCAGGTTTCGGGGTTTACGTCGTCGCTGGCCAAAAAGCCCAGCCAGGTACTTTCCAGATCGTGCGGCGTCACTTTCGTATCCACCTTGAGGTGGTGCATGGCCACGCCGCGCGGCTTGAAGCCCAGCGGATCGATCGGCGTAAACTTGCTCTGATACGCCTGCACCAGTCGACCGTAGGTTGACTCGGCGGCCTGATAGACCGTTTCATCGGTTACGATGATGGTAAACAGCTCTTCAGACTCCAGTTTCCGACGCGCCATTTGCAGCAGTCGGGTGGCATTTTGCCCTTGTCTGAGGTAGTAGGCCCCGTAGGCCGCAATGATTTCCGTTAAGGTCATCGGTTATTGTTTGTTAAGCCAGTTTAAGGTTGCGAGTTGTGCCTGGTGGGGTAGCGCGTTGAGCTCCTGCTGAGGCGTCAACTCACCCGATGTGTCACTGACGGGCGCCGGATCGGCGGCCGACTGTGGGTTGGTGGGCTGCTGGCCGGGTTGCTGACCCAGCCGGGTCACCTCGGCCTGGAGCGTTTCTGCCCGGCCGTTGGCCTCACCCAGTTGGGTGGTGAGCGCCGCCACCTGACCGGTTAAAGCCGCCGCATCGGCCGCCTGTTGGGCGCTCAGGCAAACTATGTTGTAACCCTGGGCGTTGAGTTGCTCGGTCAGGGTGGCCGCCTGCTCGGGGGTCACCTGATCCGCTGCCACACCCGCCAGGGCGTTGAGCGCCGCAATGCGCACAAATCCTAAAGCATTCATGGAATTGGTTTTTGACGTAGTTATTGTGTTGGGTTGGCTGCGCACGCGGGCAATGGCATCCTCGATGGGACCAATGGCATCGATCAGGCCCAGTTCCAGGGCCTCAGTCGCCTGATAAATTGCCCCTTTAAACGGGTCTTTGCCTTTGACGGCAACCAGTGCTTCGCTCCGGCATTCTTTGACGAATTCGATAAAGCCGGCCGCGATCTGGGTCACGTAAGCCTTCAGCAGGGAGAAATCGCCGGCTTCGGCCGCGCGGGCCTCCTGGTTCTTTTCGGTGCTCTGCTCAGCGTAGATGTCGACCTGCTCAATCCCCATCTTTTTGAGGTAGCCTTTGATCGACTGCCAGGGCAGGTACGTGCCGATCGAGCCGACTAGATCCGTGGGCCGGCTGGCCACGATCCCACCCGAGCAGGCGCAGGCCAGCATGTAATGGGCTGAGGCGGCCATGCCGTAGTCGATCCAGGCGGTTACCGGCAGGGGGTAGTTACGCAGGAAGTTAGCGAATTTCTCGCCGGCATTGGCATTGCCACCGGGGCCGTTGAGCTTCAGCACCACCGACGTAACGTTGGCGTCGAGCGCGATCCGGCGCATCTGTTCCATCGTGTAGGCGATGGACCAATCCGCGTAGATCGGTCCGGAGAAGGTCACAATGGCGGTGCTGTTGGGATGTTCCGCAGCCGGGTAATAGCCATACTGGTACTCGTATACGACGGGAATTTCCGGTACGTCGACCACCAGCGGGCCGGCCAGCACGGCCGCCAGCAAGGCAGCGCCGGCGGCTTCCTCGATGAGCCAGGGCGTCGAGGCAATCAGGGCGAGATCCAGGCTGCGCTTATTCATAATCACAGCCTTTGGTTAGGGTGCCTGACAGCGACAGCGCGTAGCCGCGTTTATCCGCGACAGAGTCACCTGTTTGCTGCTCGTAAACGAATTTGAGGCCTTCGGTGGCGGTGCCAACCAGACGGGTAAGGCGGGCGTTATCCCGAAAACGCACCACGTGCGGGCCCAGCACTTTCAGCAATTCGATCGCTTTGGCTTTGGCGGGGGTGTCGCCGGGCGAAAAACCCTTGATGTCGATCGTGTGCAGATCGCCGTTGTCGGCTTCGGTTACCGTATCGAGGTAACTCATGGTTTCCTCGGTGCAGTAAATGCGCGACCAGCTGTAGCCGTCGCGGGGGGTAATTGAGCTGGAGCCGGGAGTTGCCGGGGCAATGCCATCGACCGGAAGCAGTTCCAGCCAATTACCACCGCCAGGGTTATAGCCTCCTATTCGTATGATGTCGCTCATAGGGCAAAACTGCCCAATGCAAACGACGCCCTATAGGAGGGCAGTTAGTTAGGTGAGGTGACGGGCTCCAGGGGCCGGTGCAGCCGGTGGGTGCGGTAGTAGCGCGTGGCTGTGTCGAGGGATAATTCCTCGTCGGTAATGCCGTAGCGGTTCAGAAACGCGGCTACGGACCGGTCGATGCGCTCCCCGTAGGAAACGCGCAGATCCACCTCGGTCACCATCTGGCGCAGGTAGCTGAGGCGCACGAATTCATTGAAGGCGTAAATCTTGGCTGGCGTCAGGTGATGACCGAAGCCGTACCGGCTTTTGGCTTCCGATACGGCTACTGTCAGGCGGGCCGAGAGCCGTTTGAAGCCTTTGGGCTCGGCGGCGTCCTGATAGCGGTAGCGGTCGAGCTGGCCGTTCAGGAACACGCTGTAGGGGTTGAACGTCTGGTTACCGCCCCGGATGATAAACGGCTTGACGGTGTAGTGATGGGCCAGAAACTTGAGCACCAAGGGCTCAACTGCAATCTCAAACTGTACGCGCGATGACGTTGTCGGGGTGGTGCCGTTCGGAAAAGACATACCCAAACCTATTTCATATATAGGTTGACTCATAGGAGGGCAATTAGTCTGAATCTAGCTGATTACTACTTAATGGCAAATTGAGTAGCAGCAAAAGGCATTCAATATACTTAATATTTATGCTTTTTCTTACATATGACCTAGTTATAAATAACAAATCCCGGACCAATTCTTAGGAGTCCGGGATATAGGCAATTTGATGGGTACTAAGAAGTTTGTCTTGAGATTTAAACGCACCCTCGTCAGTCTCACTTAGATGGCGACTTTACTTGTAGTTGAATGAACTCTTAAACTCTGTAGGCATCGCTTACTAGTGGCAAAATCATGCTCCTGGCAGGTGAGTTCGATAACTTTTCAAGTAATATACCCCGGACCGTTGCAAGAACATTGTTGGATAGGAACTCTAAGAAATCTGGATCCGGTTCGGCTTGCCCCCCCTCTACTTCTTTTGTAACCAACTCAATATTGTCATGTTTAATCACGGTCATATTGACGTAGTGAACAGCTATGATTTTTTCTCCAGGTTCATCAGGGTCATCAATAAGGAAAGTGATCTCGGTTTTGGTCAATATTCTTTTATACTCTATCTCCGCTTTGAAATTTTGTTCAATCTCAGCCGAGAAGACCAGTCCTTTATTTTTCCGAATATACATTCCTATATCACGCAAGGTGAATTCAACGTCATGCACTTGGGCGAACGAAAAAAGGAACCTCTCTTGCTGACTAGATGTAGACCGACTCATCTGATGTTATTTTGGCTGTAACCTTTGCACTAAACTTTGAAGACCTACTAGCTCTGTCGGAAATATCACATAAATCCCACCCTTCTACGCCATCGATTACTACGGGCGCATACACATCGTGCATATAAAGCGTACGATTACTAATAGCTTGACTATCCTCTCGAATAACTTGGCGAACGTCCTTCCAGTATATGAAGGGCACTTTACCCACCTTGAGTGAGAGATCAATTAGTTTGCTGATTTTGTGGTCAAAGTCACCATTTAATACCTGTGATATATAGCCTTTGGAGAACCCTAGTTCATTAGCTAGTTGCGTACGATTTAGGCCACGAGCATCCATGTACTCTTGAATTTGATTGTACAGGTCTATTTGAATCTTGCTTTGCAAATAGCCTGGGCTTACTATAAGGTCTGACCGTTTCATGAATGTTTACGAATTGAGGTTGAGGTACTCTTCTATTTCTTTGAGCAAGGATTCAAGTCGGCGTATATCCGCTGGTTGCCGGTTCTTAAAGCCTCCGAGGACAATAACCTTGCCATCGGGACCTTGAAATCCGTATAGCCGCAAGTCAGACCGCTTACACTCGAACACCTTTAAACTGGTTTTTTTGAGGTTAAACGGATGGTACTTTTCTTTCGGTAGCCGAACACCACTAACAGCCATTTCTAAAACTGCCAAGATACCTTGATAGTGTCGAGCATACTGGTCACCTGTCTCCTGCTCGAATAAGTCAAGTTGCTTAACTCCGTCAATCACAAGCTGAAATACCTGCTCTCTTCCAGTGATGAACTCTATCTTCTCAAACGCAAATCTAGGCATAAGAGTTTAGCTGCAACTAAACACCAAAATATTTTCTGGTACGACTAGCGGTGAGATGCACAGTCAAGCAGCCTTGTAAATATACAAGGCTTTGCCGCTTATGTACCTAATGGGATGGTTTATGTACGCGTTTATGTCCGAACAGGGCCATTTGAGTAGGAAACGATTTACCACATTGGTCACAGACGTGGGCCACTGCGGGTGACTCATGGGCTACAGGCTGAGCCGGTACTACTACCGTCAGCACGTCGGTAACGCACAGGCGCAGGGCACGGCAGTCGGCCGCTATTTCAGTCAGGATCGTATAACCGACGTAGCGGTTATCGAGTCCCGCCCGGAGAGTGGCCAAGTTTTTGGCGAGCCGTTGCTGGCGGGCGGGATCAGGCATACGCGGGGAGTGATCTGAGCAGGGAACGGCAATCGAAGCGGACGCGCACGTTGTCGGTGTCATTGTAGAAATAGATTAGATCCAGGCCTCGGAGATCACCGGCTTCGTGGGCCAGAAACAGGCCCATGACGTAACCGCTAAGCACTTCTGCCGACACGTCATAGGCTAGTGTTGCCTGGGGCGTCAGAGCTCCCAGTGCCACCAAACTAACCCCGCATTTCAGCAGGCCCAGGCTACCATGCTCAGGATCTTCAATCAGGTCGGTAATACACACCTCAACAATACCAGGTGTATCGGTGGTCAGTTGGGCTAGTGGTGTAGGCATGGCTACTTGAGAAGTTGGTCGAGTTGAGAGAGCACCCGCTGCTGGGGCTCGGTGATGGTATGGCCTTGCAACGACTTGTGAAGCAGGCGTACATAAAAGATCGAGAGCCGCAACGTGTAGCGTTTGTCGTGGCGGCGCTTTCGCCAGGCCTCCGTGCGCGAGTAAGTGAAGAGCCGACCGTACAGATCGGCCAGCAGCATATAATCCATCGGCATGTGCTTCGGTGCAGGATAACCGTTGAGCATAACCGAGGCGAAGTGCTGGCAGTACTGCCCCAGCGCCGCGTACTCGTCCGGGTATAAGTTAAGGGTGACGGGGAACAGGGTAACCATCGATTTGTGTACGTTTTACGCAAAAACCAGAAACGGAATATTATTCGGCGAACCAATGGTTAAAACCCAGTTGCGGCAGCCCGATCGGGGCGATATCTACGCCGGCCGGACCCGATCGGGCCACCCTACGGCAGCTGTCGACCAAATTTTATTCTAAATTGGCAACAGACGCCCCAACAGGTTTAGTATTCATTGTTGCGACGCGATTCAACCGGGTAAGTTGGTTTGGCTGGCAGTCCCATAAAATGCGCGTTCCATCATGGCCACCAGTTCCTCCTGATCCATAATCTGTTTGGCCATCGCCTGATCGGCCGCTGCAATGAATTCGCGCGCGGCCGCCTCGTCTGTGTCAGCCACGTGCTGTTTTGCAATTTCGGCGGTTGCATCCTCGGCCAGTATCGCCGACACCTTATACAATACACTGGGCTCAACCCAGGTGTGCAGGTGAATGACATGGCGCTGCTGCTCGTCTTCGCCTTCAAATTCCCGGAAGACGAGCAAGCTGCGGCCGTCTACCTCAATGATTTTGTAATCCATCTCTAAGGGGGTTTTAGTCTTCATGGCTGTGTTTCTCGTTAGACGCTGACTGCTCAGCCGGATTGTCAACGATCGGCCACCCGTTGCGGTAAGCCCGCCACTGGGCTTCATCGCGCGATTGCTCAATGGCCTCTTCGTTTAAAAAATCGTTCGTGTCCCGGATGTAATCAGGATCTTTCGAGCAGGTCACGCACACCATACCAAAACCTTTTTCAAGGCGTGGGTCCTGGGTTGTCAACTGCTGGCCAACGTCGCGCGGGTCGAACGTTTGTTTGCACCAGTCGCATCTCCAGATCGGATTATACGGTTCACCGATAGTTGCCGTTTGGGGGATTTGTTCCAGCGTAATCCTCATCAGCGTGCGCTTATCTTTTCCTCGAATGATCAGACCTGGCACGTCATGGGTCAGGCTGTAGGTAATCGTGCCGGCACGAGGCCCAGATTCACCGTCGCGGTCGACGGCTTCGCGGTAATCGTCTTCGAGGGTTTCGGCGAGCGTGTCCAGATCCCGATTGTCGGGTTCAGTCAAACAGTCCAGCGCGCGCTGCACGGCGACGTCTTCCCACCAGGTCAGATACAGGCCGGGCGTCGTGCGGGCAATGAAGTTGGGCACCCGCTCGACCGATCGCACAAACACCTCGCGGCCCTGATCAAAGGTGAATCGCTCGGTGATGAGCTGCCGGGCCTGGGCTTCGTCGACGGCACGCACTGAATTTTCGAAGCGGCGCGGATTTTCGCCGGCCTGACGCGGCCCGCCCCTATCCCACTCAACCCACCAGCGGGGGGCCAGCCAGGGCCGTTCCACGTCGGTCAGTTTACTGGAGCAGGCCGTGCAGATCGGCCCCTCTTTAGTCCGGTTTTCCCTATCCCAGGCGCAGGGGCCATATTCTTCATGCATACAGGCCATGCTATCATGGCAGCCACAGACGCGGCAGGTTTCGACAATGGGGGTTGTTCTAGTCATCGACCAAGGAGAGTTGGGTGCCCTCGATCGGGCCGTGATACTGTTGGATCTGTTGGTCGACGTGCTCACCCAGTCGGGTGACCTGGGTGAGCACGTCCGCTAGGTCAGCCGTGGCCAGCTGCGCAGTAAGCCGCTCGATGATCTTGCGATAGGCCCAGTCGTAGGCCGTGCCGATAACCTCACCGCAGTGGTAGCGCACCACCAGCAGGCTCAGCAGCCGGATCAGAGAATCGGGTTCCGCCTGTGTTATGTAGCACGTGGCAGACTCGTAATACGCAGGACTGGCCATAGCATCAGCAGCCCACGGGGGCCGTTTTGAGGTGACGATACAGACGTTGCATCAACTGGGTGCTGCGGTTTGCTCGCTTGGGGCGATTCTCCAGGCGGTGCCGGAGGCGGGCGCGATGTACCTTGCCTAATTGTTGCAGCAGCAGAAACCGCTCAGAGGGTTGGGGCGTATTGGCCCCGATCGTTACATTTGCCATCGGTTATTTGAGAAGTTTTAGTTGCCCCGGCCGGTGTTCCAGCACCCACCGGGGCCTTTTGTTTTTATTGGGATTTATTCGGTATAGTCGACTAGCAGAACTGTAGCTGCTATATTGGCACCGGTGCGGCGGGTTGTCAGGGAGTGGACTGACAGACTAAATTCGTCGTTCATCCGCGCGGCATTCGTTAGCAACGTCAGATCGACGGACGGACCAACGAGTGTGAGCTGCCGGCAGTGAATAATCGATTCCCGTTCAGGCTGCACCGGCAGCACGCGCACGTCGGGCTGGGTGCGTTTGATTTCGTTTTTCAGATCGACGTAGACTTTGTCATCGAGAGTTTTCACCTCTTCAGTTTGCATATAGGGGAGTTGGTTATGGCCCATCGGGCCGGTTGGTTTGGTTCGAATCCCTACGCGCGGGGCGAGCGGTTTTTGATCCTGGGCAGCATTTTCTGGTAGTAGGCCGTTACCCGGCCGCGTTCTTCTCCCCGTTCAAGCAGCCCATTGATGTAATCCATTAGGGAGTCCTCACTTTTGAAGTGCTTCGTTTCGTCGTACTTATCGGTCGGGTGATACGCCGGCCGATCCGGAATGATCTGTTTGCCTACTGGGGGCTGCGTGGGTACCTGGGGGAAAAGATCCGTGCCATACACCACCACCGGCGGCACGTAAAAAGCATCGAGCCAGTTTTTCAGCCACGTTTCCCCGATGCAGCACGCTTCCATTTCGTAGCGGGTGGCGTGCAGCGTAAAGAGCTTGATGCTGTCGCGGTTGTCGTTGGAGAAATTCCGGTAGAAAACCACCATCTGGTTAGGCACGATGTACTTGCTGGTGCGGTTGAGCCGCGTGATAATGTCCGTCAGCAGCTGGCGTTTATCGGCTTTTTCGGCCGCGCCTACCGGCTTGGAATTACCGTACAGATTGTGCTTGCCAGGTCGGTATACAATCCAGGAATACGTTGAGCCCTGCCGCTCGAATTGAGCGAATCGTTGATGAATAGGTACAGGGGGGGCATTGTCGGGTAGCGCCTGCGCGGCAACTTGCCCGATATTTTGGGTCTGAGCCATTGAAAATTTAAGGGAATGATTCGCTGTGAATCGATTTGAGACTCGTAGGGTCAATACAGCGTGCGAACAGGTCGGGAGTCGTCGCGTCTTTTTTCGCGCAACTGGGGCCACAGTACCCTTGTACCTGTAACAATAGTACTTAACGGACTTAGGGACTTTTCTTTTAACCCGGAGGTATACACTAAGCCGCTTACAGTACAGTGAAGCACCGTTCCGAAAAACCGGCCAAAACAGCCGGGGTAATAGATTCCTGATTTATCGCCAAAACGTGAAAATTTTGGCGGTATAGCGGTGCCGGTGCGGGCATAAGGAATACGTCTGCTGCTGTGGCCACAGCAGGCAGGCACCAGGGGTTATATGGTCAGATCGACTAGGGGGAGCGGTTGTGTTGACGCATAGCGCAGGCCGTCAGGCGGTTAGGTTAGTGTTGATAAAGTCACTCGGTAACGGCTGTCACTATACGTCGATAGCTCGCCTAGTGGAAACTCGGGATTCGAACCACGTTAGTCAGCCGTTCAGGCTGACCGGCCCCCGGTGGGCCATTGTCTCCGGGTATGGGTTAAGAATAGAGTGTGATGGGGATGTGGGCTAGTTGATCAGCCAGATACTCCCTCCGGGCGAGCAGGCGCTTGCCTTCATTGACCAGATCTTCCAGAACCTTCCGGTGCAGCCATTGCTGCCACCAAGACTGTTGCTCGAACTCGACGCATTTGTGATAGTTGCTAACACCCTCGGCACATACCTGCTGGTAACGGCGCAGCAGGTCGATGGCCTCAGGGTTGATGCGGTGCAGGTTCATGAGTGGCGGCGGGGATCACGCGTTTTATCGTGCTTCATCTGAATTAGCACGGCTAATACCAGCGCCAACGCGGCGGCCAGGCAGGCGATGACAGTGAGGGAAAGGTCAGACTCGTTCATACATCGAAGGAGGGTCTACCGTTGACACAGAAAGGGCGCGGATGATCGAACGCGCTGCCTATGTTCATACGTTAAGTTCGCTGCAAACATAGTATTCAAATTTTGATACCTCCAAATTATAGGTGCACAAATTTGAATAAATATTTTTTTTCACTTTTCTTTGGGGTATGGAAACGGCAGTAGAAGTATCAACCTTAGCCACCCGTGTTAAGGAGCTGCGCAGGCTTCTAGGTAAGTCAGCGGAAACGTTTGCCGACGAAACAGGCATTGGGCTCGGTGCGCTTCGCCATATAGAGCAGGGGCGAACGCTGAATCCTGGTATTAATGTGGTCGAACAGGTCTGCACGAGGTACGGCGTTAGTGAAAAATGGCTCATACGTAATATGGGGCCGGTTTTCGATGCGCCGGACAAGATGGAGGCTCAGCTGAGTGAAACGCTGTCTAAACTGAATCAGGCTTACCAACAGCTCGACCAGGTGCAGGCAGAGGTCGCCGGTAAAGAGACCATAATTCAGGGACTACTGGCCTTGAGTGGGGCAAAGCCAACTAGACCAACCCAGACAAAGCAGCGTTTGGGAAAGGGTAACGATGTAGTTCATAGTCCATTGCAGCGCGGCCGTTTTGGACCTAATTTTTCACAACTAGGCCACGTTGGGGGCTACATCGCACGTTAATGGACTGAAAATCAGTAGGGGTTCGAATCCCAGCCGGATCACCCGAAAAGCCGATAGCCTTGCTGTCGGCTTTTTTTATTGGCTTTAGCGCACTCTGGGCCAGTCATCTGACGGCCCCGGCAACGTACCTAGCTTTACGTAGGCATAATCAGTACCTCCTCTCTGACAAGTCGCTCACCACCTGCGCATTGTCTTTAATTTACACATCACCCTTCTGCACGGCATGCCTGCCGGACCGACACAGCACCCGCACGGTAGGATAAGTACGGAAAACATTTTGCGCGCTGAGCGTGATAATCTTCGCGACGTGTTGCCAACGATACGCTACTAACAGGCGTTGACGGCGTCTGCCTGTCGACCTTCTTTACCGACGCAATCGGTGCCGTTTACCAGTCGTTTTTGCCGCCGGGTACAGCCCCGCCCATAGCGGCGAATACCACAAAACCCAACTCAACCTATGACCGACTGGACACCTAACCCGGACGTGCTGCTGGCCCACAGCCACGATACGGACCGCTACTTGGCTTTACTCGAAACAGCAGGTAGCCAACGGCCCGCTGGCGCCCGTCTGTCGCTTTGCCTATCCGAAGCCGACCGCCACATGGCCCACTGGCTCCTGGCCCTGCATCGCATTGACCTTACCTTGCCCTGGCTCGTGTTGCACCCGGGTGTCAGCGACGAGAAAAGTGGCTATTCGGCCAGGTACGTTGCCGAAGCTGCCCAAACCCTGATTCGGGAACACGGCTACCAGCTTATCCTGACCGGATCAGCCGCCGAACGCTCCTTTGCCGACGCTGTCGCCCAGCACCTGACAGGCCGGGTCGTCAACCTGACGGGTCAGTTGGCGCTGGGCCCGCTAACCGCCCTGCTCGCCGAAGCGCCCCTATTGCTGACCAGCAACCGGGGCCCGGTGCATATGGCGGCGGCGTTGCAAACACCAGTCGTGGTGATGGCCGTCGATGCCACTACGGTACCGACGCCCTTACCACAACCTTTGCCGGTGGCCACTGACGTACCCAGTTCTTCCCACACCCGGCATACCGTGCGGCAGTCGCTCCCACCGGGGGTTCCGCTCCAACGGCTTGTTGATGCCGTGCTGGCGCTGGTTACCAGCCAGAAGTCAGTCGTCTGTTAACCCTTCTCGACGAACGGATGCCTGTCGATCTACTGATCAATCCAACTCAATCCCCGCAGTAACACAGCAGTCCATAACCGGAGAATAGCCATCAAAGTCGCCCGTGTGCCTCAGAAGGCCCCGGCCACGCTGGCTATGGATGCGTGTCTGCGGATAACCACAACAACGCTTATGACGCCTCAGCTTTCCATCGTTATTCCCACCTACAAGCGACCCGGCCTGCTCCGTGCTTGCTTAGCCGCCCTGGCCGAACAGACGGTCTCTCTGATGACCTTTGAAGTGATCGTTGTCGACGACGGCAATGACCCACCCACCGCTCTGGCCGCGCGGCAGATGGCCCAGCAAACTGGCCTGACGGTGCGCTACCTGGCCCAGCCTGAACGGCGTGGCCCAGCAGCGGCCCGGAACCGGGGCTGGCGGGTAGCACTAGCCCCCCTGGTCGCCTTTACCGACGACGATTGTCTGCCGGAACGTACCTGGCTGGCCACAGCGTTGGCCCAGTTCGAGCAGGGCGCGCAGGTGCTGACGGGCCAACTCGTCATGCCGACTACCGCTCACCGAGCCACCCGGCCCGAAACGCCTACCTCGATCACGGCCAATCTGTTCTGCCGCCGCAACGTACTGGAGTTTGTCGGCGGGTTCGACGAAGCCTTCGATAGTGTCTGGCGGGAAGACCGCGAGTTGCAGTTCAAAATCATCCGGGCAGGTATCGGTATCAGCCCTTGCCCCGAAGCGGTAGTGATTCATTCAACGCCACCCGGCCCCTGGTATGCCCCCCTGCGCGACGAACGCCGGAACCGGTACGATGCACTGCTCTACAAACGTCACCCGCAGCTCTTCCGCGAACATATTCCCCTTCAGACGGGACGAGTTCGGCGGTATTATTTCTCCATCATCGCCCTGATGGGTGGCGCCATAGGTGGACTACTCGGGCAGCCGCAGGTAGCGCTGATCGGGCTAGCCGTTTGGAGTGCGCTCACCATTCTGCTATTTGTTGAACGGCTACCTGCTCAACCCACCCCCGTTACGTTGGGGCAGGCATTACTCACCAGCGTAGCCACGCCCTTCCTATCGGTCTACTGGCGACTACATGGGGCCGTCACCTATCGCGCCTGGTATCTGTAATGCCCACAAGCCTGTAGTCGACTTGGTCAAAAGTGGGGTGTGGCCAGCCTGATCGAGCAATATTCTACTATTTCTGTAGAATTAATTGCTCACTATTTTTTCACCGTAAAAGCTAACTCGCAGAGGATCAGCGACTGGTACAATGCTTGCAGCATAGACAGTGTAATCAACAAGTAAAAAACCCAACTTACGTTATGGCAACGATTGGCAAACAAATCGCTGATTTTTTCTCAGGTGGTTCAACAACCGACAATGACGAAGGTCTCAAAGGCTTATTCGTGAACGAACTGCGGGGCATGTATTATGCCGAGCAGGCACTTGTCGACAACATGCCAAACATGGCTGATGCGGCCACCACCGATCAGGTACGTATGGCCTTCCAGCAACATCTGGAAGAAACCCGCAACCAGGTAACCCGCCTCGAACGAATCTTCGATAGCATCGGTGTCGAAGCCGACAGCAAAACCTGCAATGCCATCGATGGCCTCGCCGACGACGGCGATGAAGCCATCAGCACCACCGAAACGGGTTCACTGACCCGCGACGCCGCCCTGATTATCGCCGGGCAGAAAGTGGAGCACCACGAAATTGCCGCCTACGGCTCGTTGCACGCACTGGCTCAGTTGCTGGGTTACACTGAAGCCGCGCAACTGATTGAACAGTCGCTGCAGGAAGAAAAGGCTACCGATAAAAAGCTGACTCAACTGGCCGAATCGTTTGTCAACGAACGGGCAAAATCGGAAGGCCGGGGCGATGAAGCAGCCTATTCAAGCCCGAATCGCCGGAATTACTACGATGATGACGATGACCTCAATCAGGGTAACCTGGTGGGCAGCGACGCCAGCTACCGCAATCAGTCGGGTGCTGGTTACCAAAGCGGCTCGCAGTCGGGCAGCGGCTCAATCTACAGCGGCGGTAGCTCAACCATGGGCGGCCCCTCGACGGTAGGTGGTGGCTCAACCAACAGCGGCTCAGGCTATTCGTCGGGTCAGGACGTGACGGCCGGCGGACCGCTGGGCGTATAAAGTAAGTAAGCCTAACTTTTCAGGAGTCTTCCTTGGCAACGGCGCTCTCATTGAGGGTGCCGTTGCCGTTTATAGCGACCGGCGGATACTAGCCGTATTTCTCCTGCCAGGCTTTGCGCAATTGCTTGTAGTCGGGGTCTTCGCGCGCTTTCAGGTAGACGCCATAAAAAATCCGGGCCGATTCCGCCTTGACCGGGTCTTCGACGCGCGGTAGCTGCTCACGACCGTGGGCACCCGACTGCCCTTTTTTGTCGGCGGGGACGGGCCCGTCGTACTTCTGGCCGGAGGCGTGGTTGGCATAGCGCCGCGAACGCGTATAGCCCATCTGCAAAAACTTCCGGGCCATATCCATACCCACAAAATCGCCCTGCGCTTTGTAATCGAGAAACAGCTGGTAGATTTTCTCCGACGACTCGCGGGCGATCTCGGGCGTTTTGAACCGCCAATGGGGTAAAATCTCGTCTTTGTAGGGCCGCACGAGTAGCACACCCATTTCGCCTTTACCCACGCGGTATAGCTCGGGCTGCTGCCGCAAATCAAGGTTGCGGTAATCGAGGTCGTAGTTGAATTGCCGGTCAGCTTTAGCGTTGGTGGCCATGAGTCAGAGGCTATTGGTGGTTCATCAATTAACCCGCGAAGCGCGGTGTTGCTGTTAAAGCTTATCCAACGCCAGCCTGACTTGCCGGATGTTGCGATCAGTGGCTGTACATCGCCCACTTTTTCGGCAGATTGTGTACCTTTCTTATCAGCAACTGCCTAAACCATGAACCGCCTTTTTACCCTCTTCCTGTACCTGCTCGCGCTGCCGCTCCTGGCCCAGCCCGACGTGCAGAAAAAGCTGCAAACCGACCTGATTCTGGCCGATGACGGCGCGACCATCGACCTGCCCGCCGGTACGTTCGCGCTGGTGAGCAGCCTGTCGTTGCAGGATAAAAAGAACATCACCATCCGGGGGGCGGGCGCGGGCAATACCGTGCTGTCGTTCAAGGGCCAAACCGAAGGCGCCGAGGGGCTGCGCGTGAGCAACGGCCGCAACATCGTGATCGAAAACCTGACCATTCAGGACTCCAAAGGTGATTGCATCAAGACGATGAACGTCGACGGGATCACCTTCCGCAATGTGCGCGTGGAATGGACCGGCGAACCCAAAGAGACCAACGGCTCGTATGGCCTCTACCCCGTGCAGTGCCAGAACGTAACCATCGAGAGCTGCACCGCCGTGGGGGCGTCCGATGCGGGGATCTACGTGGGGCAGTCAAAGCAGATTGTGGTCAAAAACTGCGTGGCCTGGCATAACGTGGCGGGCATCGAAATTGAAAACTCCATCGGAGCCGACGTCTACGAAAACCACGCCTACGAGAACACGGGCGGTATCTTGGTGTTCGACCTGCCCGATCTGGTGCAGAAACGGGGTGGTCAGGTACGTGTCTTTAACAACCGGATCGAGAATAACAACCTCGACAATTTCGCGCCGAAGGGCAACATCGTGGCGCGGGTGCCCGCCGGTACGGGTGTGCTCGTGCTGGCCACCAGTCAGGTCGAGATTTTCAGGAATCAGATCCACAACAACAAGTCGCTCGGGACGGGAATCATCAGTTATTTCATGACCGAAGAACCCATCCGGGATTCGCTCTACTACCCCTACCCCACCCAGATTTCGATTCACGACAACACATATAGCCGCCCGGCCGTGTATCCCACACGCAAGGGACGCATGGGCCTGATGTTCCGGTTCAAACTCCGCTTCGGCAAGAACGTACCTGACATTCTGTGGGATGGCGTCACCGACGACAAAGCGACACGTACCCAGCCGCCGCTCTGCCTGGCCAACAACGCCAACGCCCAGTTTGCCAACATCGACGCCGCCAACAACTTCAAAGCCATCCGCCGCGACGATACGCCCTACCGCTGTACGCTGCCCGCCCTGGAAGCCGTCCGCTGACCCACACCCTCGCCATGAACGTCTCGCCCGACGCGCTGCCCGACCTGGGGTATACCCTCGACACCGAACTCCCGCACGACCAGCTCGTACCCTTCGTGCAGACCTATTGCCGGAAACGCAACCCGTATACGATTTTTTATTGGGCGTTCAACCTAGCCCTCATTCTTCTTTTTCTGATCCTATTATTCCGCCAGCCCCGCGCCGCGCTGTCGACCAGCCTCAGCCAGGCGGCATTGGGCATGGCCCTCTTTCTGCTTGTGCTTCTTCCGGTCCACGAATGGCTGCATGGACTGGCGTATAAACACTTCGGTGCCAGCCGGGTAACGTTTGTGGCGCAGTGGCGGCAATTGGTTTTTTACTGCCTCGCTGACCGCTTCGTCGCCAACTCGGCCGAACTGCTGGTTGTCGCGCTGACGCCCTTCGTCGTGATCAATACGCTGCTGATTGCCGGTATGGCGCTGGCAACGCCGCCGCTGTTCTGGGCCTTGTTTAGTGCGCTGATACTGCACACGGGCGGTTGCTTCGGCGATGTCGGCATGGTTAGCTATTTTTATACAAACCGGCACCGAAACCCCTGCACTTACGACGACGCCCAGCAACACAAATCGTTCTTCTTCGTGCGTGCCTGAACCTGTCAATTGCCTTCACCATGAAATTCTGTCCAGGCGGCCCTGTTAAGCGGCTCTCACGTCTCGTTTGTCTTGTCCTCTGGCTGGGGGTGACAGGCACACGGGCTCAGGTAACCCTCCACACCCAGGACTTGCCCCGCTTCTATCAGGCCTTCGACAGCGTTTTGACCACGTCGGATACCTTACGCCAAACGGCCTTCATCCAGCAACTATACGTCGACAAAGCAAGCGTTGGCCTGAAACAGTTTATGGCCTTGCGGGGCGGCAACACCGCCGCCTGGCGGGCCATAATGGTCACGCAACAGGCCATCCTACGCGAAAAGCGACCGTTGATTCTGTCAGTTCAGCAACAGGAAGACCTTATCCGGCAAAAACTAAAGGTGTTTAAAAGCCTGTATCCTTCCTTTCGCGAAGGTGACGTGTATTTCTGCGTGGGTATCAACAATTCCGGGGGCACCATCGACGACAGGACGGTCTACATCGGCACCGAAGTTGCCGCCCACAATAGCCCGACCTGGGCGCTACCGCTCGTATTGCACGAGTATGTACATACGCAACAATGGATGCATCGCAACAAAAGCCGCATCCTAAAAAGCGACAGCCTGGTCAACCAGTACCTCTCTACGCATAAAAGCGTTCTGGGCAGGTGTCTCGAAGAAGGTATGGCCGATTTTGTCTCGGAACTGGTGTATGGCAAGCGACTCGATCAGGTCAATCCGGATGGCTACACGGCCTTCGGTCTCAACCATGAAAAAGCCGTTTGGGAAGCTTTCAAAACGGACATGTTTGCTGATTTCAAGCACGAAATGGGCTGGCTTTATGCTAAAAAGGAGATTGACGGACAGCCGATGAACGATCTCGGCTATTTTGTTGGTCACCAGATCTGTAAAGCTTATTATGACAAGGCACGCAACAAAAAGCAGGCGTTGAACTACATGATTGGGCTGGACCTGACCGACGAAAACGCCCGGCGCTTCCTGGCCGAGTCGGGCTACGATGGCCCCAAACGTTAACTGATCGACTATGAAACCAATCCTCCTTCTCTGGCTGCTCGGTAGTATTGGCTTTGGCTTACAGTCATTCAGCGGGGAGCAGGCAATCCCCCAACACCTGTCGGAATGGGGCTTTTTTGCGGGAAACCTGGCCGATCAGCAGCCCGCCGATGGCGTGGTGCCTTACCGGCTCAACACGCCGCTGTTTTCAGATTACGCCGAAAAGCTGCGGTTTGTGAAGCTGCCCGCCGGGACAACGGCCCGCTACGATGCCCGCGAGGTGATGGACTTTCCGGTGGGGACTACGCTCATCAAGACGTTTTACTTCCCCGCTGATTTCCGGGATGCTACTAAAGGCCGACGGCTGATGGAAACACGCCTGCTGATCCGCAACGAGTCGGGTTGGAAGGCGCTGGAATACGTCTGGAACGATGCCCAAACCGACGCCGTGCTGGAAGTGGCGGGCGACCGCAAGACGGTCAGGTACGTCGATGCGGCCGGACGTACCCACGAGCAGACCTACGTGATGCCCAACCTGAATCAGTGCAAAAGCTGCCATAACCGCAACGAGGTGCTGATGCCCATCGGCCCCACCGCGCGCCAGCTCAACGGCCCACTCGACTACGGCACCGGCCCGGAAAACCAGCTCACACACTGGCAGAAAACCGGTCTCCTTACCAACCCCGCCTCAGCAGGGCAGGCTCCCCTGATCGACCCCGCCGTTGCCCCCGCGCCCCCGTCTGGAACGACCCCGCCACCGGTACGTTGGCCGAGCGGGCGCGTATCTACCTCGACATCAACTGCGCGCACTGCCACCGCCCCGACGGCCCCGCCAACACCAGCGGCCTGAACCTGACGATCCATGAACAAAACCCGACGGCCTGGGGCTTACGCAAAACACCCGTCGCCGCCGGACGTGGCTCGGGCGGGCATCAGTACGACATCGTAGCAGGCAAGCCCAACGAATCGATTTTACTCTACCGGATGGCCTCGACCGACCCCGGCGTGATGATGCCCGAAGTCGCCCGCAAAGTGACGCACCAGGAAGGCGTTGCGCTGATCCGGGAATGGATTGAGAAGATGAATGAATGATGAGTAATGTACAATGTATAATGAATGATGTATGATGGGGCTGACGCGAGAGAAGGGTGCTGCACCGGCAGACCGGTCAGCCCCATCATACATCATTCATTATACATTCAATCACCCTCGGCCCGACGGTGTTGATGCCTGAGACATACACCTCGCCGGTAATGCCGACCGACAGGAAGGCCTGCTGCATGGCGGAGCCCACGGCCTGCGCCGTTTCCAGATCGCGGCTGAGAGCAAACATAGACGGGCCGGAACCCGAAATGCTGCAACCCAGCGCGCCATTGTCGAGCGCGGCCTGTTTAACTTCGTTGAATTCGGGAATGAGAATCGACCGGACCGGCTCGATAATGACGTCGACCATCGAGCGGCCAATGAGGTCGTAATCGGGTTTGGTGAGGCCCGCAATCAGGCCCGCCACGTTGCCCATCTGGGTAATGGCATTCTTCAGCGACACCTCGTTTTTGAGGATATACCGGGCGTCTTTCGTGTTTACCTCCACGTCGGGGTGAACGATGGTGGCAAACAAGCTAGCGGGCGTGTCGATCCGGATCACGTCGAGGGGCGAGTAACTCCGTACCACCACAAAGCCACCCAGCAATGACGGCCCCACGTTGTCGGCATGAGCCGAACCGCAGGCTACGCGCTCGCCTTCCATCGCAAAGGGGAGCAGTTCCAGCGTCGTCAGGGGGCGGCCCAAGAGTTCGTTGGCGGCAAAAACGCCCGCTACCGCGCTGGCGGCACTCGACCCCAGCCCGCTACCCAGCGGCATATGCTTGGTCAGGATCATCTCGAACCCGACATCGGTACGGCCAATTTTCTGAAGGAATACCTGAATGGCAATGCCAGCCGTGTTGCGGGCAGCCTCGCGCGGCAACCGCCCCTGATCACCGATAATGTCGATGATGCGGACACCGGGCTGATCGACTAGCTTAAGCCATACCTCATCGCCGGGCTGATCGACGGCAAATCCGAATATATCAAAGCCACAGGCCACATTGGCCACCGTAGCGGGCGCAAATACACGTATTTCGTTCACGGAGCAAATATAGGTTAAGGTTTAGCGATTAAAAGTTAGGGTTTCAAGTTGGCTGTTGCACACGTACAAGCGCGACAGCCAACTTGAAACCCTAAACGTTAAACGCCAAACTTCTTCCTCTTACCAGAACCGGACGTAGAGCATCGAGAACAGCACCAGAATCGCGACGATCATGGCAATGCTGGTGTTCGACAGCTTGAACATCGCGGCGTCGATCTCGAAGGCCTTCGGGTTGATCTTCGGACCGGCCAGACTCACCAGCACCATCAGGCCAACCGTCAGGAAGAACGACCAGCCCATCGCTACGAGGAATGGAATTTCGTAGGCACCCTTTCCGTTGGGAAATGCCGTGTACATGATCGTTTCGGGGCCGAAGAGTGCCGGCGCAAAGTTGTTGAACAGCAGTGCAAACCCGAAGCCCGCCAGGATACCGACGATAGCCGCCGGGCCGGTGGTACGCTTCCAGAAAAAGCCCAGAATGAAGATGGCGAAGATACCAGGGCTGATGTAGCCCGTGTACTTCTGGATGTAGGTAAAGCCGCCTTCACCACCAATGCCCAGGGCATCTTCCCAGGTGAAGATGATCGAGATGAGCATAGCCCCCAGAATGGCAAACCGGCCCACCCAAAGCTGCTTGCTTTCGCTGGCCCCCTTGTCGATGTATTTCTTGTAGATATCCAGCGTGAAGATCGTTGAGATGGAGTTGGCTTTACCCGCCAGCGAAGCCACGATCGCCGCCGTAAGCGCCGCCACCGAAACCCCTTTGAGGCCCGTAGGCAGGAATGTCAGCATCGCCGAATAGGCATTATCGCCCGACACGACACCATTCCGCAACATCTCGGCCTGAATACCGCCATTTTTGAAGATCACGTAGGCGGCAATACCCGGCAGCATCACAATAATCGGCATGAAAATCTTCAGGATGGCCGCGAAAAGAATACCCGTACGCGCCGTTTGCAGATCGGCACCCAGGGCCCGCTGCGTGATGTATTGGTTACAGCCCCAGTAGTTGAGGTTCACAACCCACTGCCCACCCAGGTACATGAGAATACCCGGCAGCGTGAGATAGCGGTTGATTTCGCCCTGCGACGCGCCGGGGCCGGGTTTCGGGAAAATCATGTGGAAGTGATCGTCGGCATCTTTCATCATGGCCCCCAAACCCGCTATGGCGCTGCTGCCCAGTCCGAAGGTTTCGCTCACCTTAGTTAGGGCCAGGTACGTAGTCACGAGCCCACCGATGATGAGCACCAGTACCTGAACCACGTCGGTGTAGCCAATCACTTTCATGCCACCCAGTGTAATGAAAACGGCGAATATGCTCAGCCCGATGACGATCACGTGAAACGAGTCGCCGCCGATCAGGTTACTCAGGGCCAGCGCCCCCAGAAACAGAATCGACGTCAGGTTCACGAAGACGTAGAGAAACAGCCAGAACACCGCCATAATCAAGCTCACAGTCTCGTTGTAGCGCGTGTTCAGGAACTGCGGCATGGTGTAAATCTTATTCTTCAGGTAGATCGGAATAAACCACACGGCCACGATAATGAGGCTGATCGCCGCCAGCCACTCGTATACGGCAATAGCCACCCCGAACCGGAACCCATCGCCCGACATGCCGATAAACTGCTCGGCGGAGATGTTAGAAGCAATGAGCGATGCCCCGATCGCCCACCAGGTCAAGGATCCTTCGGCCAGGAAGAAATCTTTGGTGTCCATGCTCGTGGTCTGTTTCCGTTTGTAGATCCAGTAGCCATAGGCCGAGACGCCGACAAAATAGAGCAGGAAAACGATGTAATCCGTTGTAACAAGTTGATTCATGTAAACTACGTGGCAGGTTTAGAACCGTAAGAGTTGATTTGTATTTAACGGGGTTAAAAATAGACTATCGTGACCAAAAGCTGCCTTTTTCTGCGCAAAAAGCCCACGATTATGACCAAGACTGGTTGAAGCCCGATAGGCAAAGGCAGAAAGGCCATGTTTCAACTCTATTCGGGAAAGAATTTCGTTAACAAACCTGCTCTTGTCTGTACCTTAGTAGCCATCAGCGATTATCCGACAACAGCTTGTTTCTGGTCCCATTTGATTGAAAATAGTCGTTGCCCTACGTCTTGACTTCGGATACACCTAACTTGCTGCTTCTTTTCCCCTTCCTTCATGAGAACCGTGTATTCGTCGGCCGACGAACTCTACGACGAACTGGCCTTTGCCATTGATGCGGCTGAACTGGGCGTTTGGGACCTCAACCCAGTCACTAACACCTTCAAGGGCAACGCACGGTTAAAAGAGTGGTTTGGCCTACGCCCCGACGATGATATTCCGCTCACGCTGGCGCTGGACGTGATTGCCCCCGCCGACCGGGAACGGGTCACCGAGGCCATCTGGCGGGCCATGCAGATCAGCTCAGGTGGGCAGTACGATACCGTCTATACCATCATTAATCCGCATACCAACGCGGAGCGGGTCGTGCGCGCCAAAGGCAAAGTCAAATTTGGGTCCGACAAGACGGCTCAGCGCTTTAACGGCATTTTGCAGGATATCACGGAGCAATACCGCATCGATCAGATCTGGCGCGAAAGCGAGGAACGCTTCCGGACCATGGCCGAAGGCACGGACGTGCTCATTGCCCTCGGCGACGAAACCAGCAATGCTACCTACTTCAACCGGGCCTGGACAGACCTGACGGGCCGGTCGATGAACGAGCTGATTGCTTTCGGCTGGGCCGACCTCATTCACCCCGACGACCGGGAGGCGTATGTCAACGTATACCTGTCGGCGTTTGCCAGGCGGGTGCCTTTTACGGGCGAGTTTCGGTTGCTGAGCAAAACGGGCGACTACCGCTGGCTGCTGGCCAATGGGCCAGTGCGCTTCCGGCCCGACGGCTCGTTTGCGGGCTACATCAGCTCGTGTGTCGACATCACCGACCGTAAACAGGCCGAAGAAGCCCTGCTCCTGAGCGAGCGCCGCTTCCGGTCGATTATCGAAGAGGCTTCGGTGGCGACGATGCTCTTTGTGGGCCCGAATCATTACATCGAGGTTGCCAACGAAACCATGATTCGCTACCTCGGCAAAGGCCCGTCCATCATTGGCAAGCCGCTCATTGAAGCACTGCCCGAACTGGACGATCAGCCGTTTATTCAGTTGCTGGATACGGTTTACTCGACCGGCGTTGCCTACGAAGCCCAGGCCGCCGAAGCGAAGCTGCTGGTTGACGGGCACTTGCAGACGTTTTATTTCACGTTTTCGTACAAGCCCCTGCGCGATGCCCGAGGTGAGGTGTATGGCATCCTCGACACGTCTGTTGACGTAACGGAACAGGTGCTAACCCAACGCGCGCTGGAGCGGAGTGAGCAGAACCTGCGCAGTGTCGTCGAGAGCGCCCCGTTCCCGATCGGCGTTTATGTGGGCCCCGAAAAGCGCGTTCAGCTTGCCAACCAGGCCATCATGGATGTGTGGGGCAAAGGCCGCGATGTGATTGGCACACGCTACACCGATCTGCTGCCTGAATTGCAGTACCAGGCCATTTTTAGCCAACTGGATCAGGTCTACACCACCGGCGTGGCGTTTCATGCCAAGAACCGACGGGTCGACCTGATCGTACACGGCGAGCCCAGGCCTTATTTTTTCAATTACAGCTTCACCCCCCTTTTCGACGGGGAGGGGCAGGTTTACGGGGTCATGAGTACCGCCGCCGACGTGACCGATCTGGCCCTTGCCAAGCAGCAGGTGGAGGAAACCGAAGCGGCCCTGCGCGGGGCGATCGAACTGGCCGAACTGGGGGCCTGGGAAATCGACGCCACCACCATGCAGATGACCTACTCAGACCGGATAAAAGGCTGGTTTGGCTTCGGCGACAATCAGGCGAAGGCCGACGCGGCCTACAGCCTTATCCACGAAACCGATCGGCTTCGGGTCGAGCAGGCCATCGTGGTTGCCCTCAGGCCCGGCTCATCGGGTGTGTTTGACGAAGAGTACACGCTTGTGGAGCGCTCAGGCTACGAGCGGATCATCCATGCGCACGGCAAGACCCTGTTTGACGAACAGGGCCAGCCCAAAAAGATCAGCGGTACGGCGCAGGACGTTACCGAGCAGCGCCGGATACAGCAGGCACTGGAACGGCAGGTGCAGGAACGTACCCAGCTGCTTCAGGCGCTGGTGCGCGACCTGGAACGCTCTAACGCCAATTTGCAGCAGTTTGCCTATGTGGCCTCACATGACCTCCAGGAGCCGCTGCGCAAAATCCGGTCCTTCGGCAATCTGCTCATCGACCAGTTTGGCGATCAGCTGGGCGACGGGGCCGACCTGCTCAGTCGCATGCAGGCCGCGGCCAGCCGGATGTCGGTGCTGATTCAGGACCTGCTCACCTTTTCGCGCATTTCGACCCGGCAGGAAACGGCCACGGCTGTCGAATTAAGCCAAACCATCCACACCGCCCTGGCGGATCTTGAGTTACGCATTCAGGAAACGGAGGCCGTCGTCGACGTTGATCAGCTCCCCACCGTGCAGGGCGACGCCTCCCAGTTGGGGCAGCTGTTTCAGAACCTGCTCAGCAACGCGCTGAAGTTCAACGTACCCAACCAGCGGCCCCACATCCAGGTACGTTCCCAAACGGTTGCCGCCGACCTGCTCCCCGCCGATGTGCGCCCAACGCGCCCAGCCTCGGCCTATTACCGCATCGATGTGACCGACAATGGCATCGGGTTCGAGGCCAAATACACCGACCGCATTTTCCAGGTGTTCCAGCGCCTCCACGGGCGGGGTCAGTACGAAGGAACGGGTATTGGTCTGGCCATCTGTGAGAAAGTGGCCGCTAACCACGGGGGGGCAATCACCGCGACCAGTCAGCCCAATCAGGGGGCCACGTTCAGTGTCTACCTGCCCGTTTGGTCGTAAGGGAGATTCATCGGTAGCGTTTGCTGGCTACAGGCGTTCGCTCAGGCGCTCGGCCAGGTCCTCGATGTCGGTGCGGCGGGCCAATACCGATAGCCACAGTTTGGGAATACTGCCCACGCCATAACGTAGCCCGGCCAGGCCGCCCGTAATGCTGCCGATGGTGTCGGTATCGCCACCCAGGTTGACGGCTTTCAACACCGCCTGCGTAAACGAATCGGTGGTCAGGAAACACCAGAGGCTGGCCTCCAGCGTGTGCACCACATACCCCGACGACTGAATATCCGACTCGTGACAATGGGCCAGCGGTTTGGCGGGTGCAGGCAGCGCCGGATGGTCCAGAATACGCTGGAAGTGCACGAGTTCCTCCGCGGGCGCAATGGCAAATTCATCGATGAACCCATTGACGGCCTCTTTCATCTGCGTAAAGGCCTTGTCTTTGTCGGGCTCGACAAGCAGGCATCGGGCCAGTTCAGTATAGATAAAGCAGGCCAGCACCGAACGTATATGCCCATGCGTAAGTGACGACACTTCGGTTACGAGCCGATACCGGTCGGAGATGGGGCGTTCATACAGGTAGAACACCAGCGGCAACAGGCGCATCAGCGACCCATTGCCATTGTCGGTCTCGGCGCGACCACCGGCCAGCGTCGGGGCTACGCCAAACCGTAGCTTGGTAATGGCCGTGCTGGTGGCCACGCCAATAGCAAACACGCGGCCACGGGCCGTCCAGTAGCCCCGGTCGCTCCAGTTGATAAACCGGTGCGCGATGTCGCTGAGGTCATAGCCCTTGCAGAGACTTTCGGCCAGGCAGAACGACAGCGAGCTGTTGTCCGACCAGGTGCCCGCTGGCTGATCGTGGGTGCCGTGCCCCTGCATGGTGGTGACGGGGCGTTGCTTCAGAAAGACCCGCCCCTGAAACTCGACGGGAACACCCAGCGCGTCTCCTACCGCTAACCCTAGTAACCCCGCCGTTATTTTGTTTAGTACAGGTTTATTCATCGTTTATCAACGGAACTTGCTGGCGGTGCCGTGCGTAGCGTGGTAGGTTACTAAGTACAACCAATAGCGGTAACCTCAGCCAGCGACTAATGACCAACGAGCTATTATCAGGGACGAATGGTTGCTCCAGGGCGCAGCACCTGCTTCAATTCTGTCACCTGCTCGATTTTCTTCTTCGAAAAGAAAACCGGAAAGTAGCCATTCTCGGCCCATAATGGAAACAGATCGCGGTAGTGCGGGCTATCGGGGTTGGCCGATTGGCCGGGGCTGTTGATACCCATCGTGCGGTCCCAGTCTTCGGTGTCGACCACGATCCGGAAGGTAGCGCCATGTTCCTGATTCAGGCCGCCACCCGTCACGTTGACGGTTTCGCTGTAGCCACCCCGCGCCACCGGCCCGAGGTTGATACGCCGTCGCTGCTCCTCACCAACCAGCTCGCTCAGGGCGTTGGTAAGGGTAATGTGTTTGTTGCGACGCTGCCCATACACCCAGGTTTCCATGTCGGGACCCAGCCGCCCACTCAGTTCCTGTACCGATTGCGTCAGGCAGGCGAGCAGCAGGCTATCGCGCCCGATGGGCCGGTTCAGGGCTAGTTGCGGCGATACGGCCCAGTCGAGGATGCGTTTCGTTGGGATGCTGCGCAGGTAGGGTCTGGCATCGGCGGGGATGGTGAGGTCGGCGAAGGCGCGGCGAAGGGCCGTTTCAAAACCCACGTAAATGGCCGCGGCTACCGACGAGGGAGCCAGTTCGTAGTTCCATTTGCGCAGGTAAGCCAGCGCCTGTTCGGTGGGTACGTCCTCCGAGGCCAGTGGCTCCAGCAGGGGCACCAGCGTACGGGCGGGCAGGGCTACGTAATCAGCTTGCAGGCGCATGAAATCGGGCAGCGTTTTGCGGCGCGAATCGGCCAGCACTTCCTCGATCCGCTGCGCCCGCGACGGTCCCGCCCACACCCAGCCGATGGCATTGCGGTGCAGAAAATCGACCGGCGTAAGGTTGTTGTTGGCCGTGACGATGTAGCCCGACGCGGGGTTCTCGCTGTGGGGTAGTTGCGCAATGGGCAGGTAGCCCGACCACTCGAAGCGGCCATCGCCCGGTACCGGCACCAGCCCCGTCCAGTTTTTGCGGACTGGTGCCAACCCCACCGCCTGCCAGCCGATGTTCCCTTTAGGGTCGGCCCAGACCATGTTTTCGCCCGGCACCCGACTGGCCAGACACGCCTGCCGGAACTCGGCCCACGACCGTGCCTGATTCATGCGCAGACTGGCCAGGTAGGGCGAACAGCCGGGTTCGCGCCAGCCCGCCCGCACGGCGTAGGCCCGGTGCGCCTTGCCGTCTTCAAACACCACGGGGCCGTGGCGGGTGTACTTCAGCGTGACGGTCTGTGCGGACTGGCCTTTCACCGGAATCGTTTCGCGCAGGGTGCGCATGGGTTCCCAGCGGCCCTTGTAGCGGTACTGATTCGGGTTGGCCGGGTTGGTTTCGTAGACGTACAAATCTTCGTTGTCGGTGTCGAAGATGGTCAGGCCCCAGGCTCCGTAGTCGTTGTGGCCAATGGAAATACCCGGCAGTGTGGGTTCGCCCGCCCCGATTACGTTCCAGCCCGGCGCATTCAGGTGCGCCCAGTAGCGCAACGACGGCACCGACTGCGCCCGGTGTGGGTCGTTGGCCAGCATGGGATACCCACTCGCCGATTTGCTGCCCGACACCACCCAGTTGTTAGAGCCGACAAATTGTTTCTCGGCCTCGAACCAGGCATCAATCTCCTGCTGCCGCTGTTGGCGCAGGGCTTCGTCTTCCATCGTCACGCCCATCGATTTATCGGATTTGCTGAACCGGATGGGCAGACGAAACGCTTCGTACAATTCCAGAATAGGCTGCATCAGTCCCTTGCCGTCCACGTGCAGCGTCAGGTCGGGATCGTTGGCTTTTGTTTTGGGGTGAAACCACTGTAGCATCCGCAGGCTATCCGCCCCGATCAAATGCACCAGCCGACCGTAGTTCAGTTCGTCGCGGATGTTGCTGAGCAGGCCCTGATGCCGGCTGATCACCACCTCGGGCGTCCAGAGGCCGGGGCGGGTATTCAGCGTTTTAAACTCAAACGGCAGTTTCTCCGGCGTCTGGTTGATCTGCGTCACGTAGGCGTTGATGCCCGCCACAAACGCCCGCACGATCAGGCTACCGTGGGGATGGTAGTGGTTCAGCTCGGCGTCGAGGTTAGTGGTCCGAAACTTGAACAGCCGCGTGCCGATGTCGCGTTTCAGTTCCTGCGGGCCCAGCAGTTCGGCTACGGTGCCGGTCGCCTGCCGCCGCCATAGCTCGAGCTGAAACAGCCGGTCCTGCGCCGCCAGATAGCCCTGTGCAAAGAACAGATCGTGTTCGTTTTTGGCGTAAATGTGATTGACGCCCCATTGGTCACGAAGTACCTCGACGGGTTGGTTGAGCCCTTTGACGGTCAGGGGCTGGGCGTAGGAAGCCGTCGTAAGCAGCACTAGAACAAAAAGTAAGCGCATAATGGCAGGAATTAGGGGCGGCGGTTGGTGATCGATGCGTTTAGTACTAGAAACTCTCAGACAGGCAGGTTGTCTACCCAACGAGCAACGAATGCGAACAAAGTAAAGTCGTGTCCTGCCAACGCCCCTAATAAAACTTCCCACGTCGGGCGACGCACAACCCACCGCGAGCGAGTTCGGCCAGGAAACGGCGCGGCGACAGGCCCAGGAAGTACTGAAAGTCGCGGGATAGATGCGGCTGATCGTAATAGCCGAACTCCGTGACCAGTGCCTGCCAGTCAACTGCCGACGGCCGGGCTTCCATCAAGCGGTCGATCAGCTTTCGGAAGCGCAGAAAGCGGGTCAGTTCTTTTGCCGAGTATCCCAGATGCGTTTTCATGCGCTGCTGTACACTTCGGGGCGTGAGTTGCCTATCGCCCGCCATGCCTTTAACCGGATCAACAGCTGTTGTCTCAAAATAGCCCACGTCGGCGGGCATTCGTCTCGTCACGTCGTCGGCTGGCATCAGCTGGGTCAGCGCATAGGCATTGACGTGGCTGATGCGCTCATACAGCGTGGGCCGGTTAGCTAACTCCTCCCATAACGAAACCAGCGTGACTGACTCGAGTTGCGGACTGGTTAATCGGATGTCAGCCATGCCCGTTTTCAACTGATGGCCCATCAACCGATAGAAGCCATTGAGCGTAAACACAACGACCATCAGGTCGGCACCAGGCCGCACCTCGTACGCCAGCGTTTTATCCAGAGGCCCAATAATCGCAGTGTGGTGAATAGAGAAAGCCTGCCCCCCTAGCCGGATGGGTACGTCCGTTCCGAAGTTGAAACCAACCAGCATCTCGTAATTGGGCAGTAGCTGCTGAACGACAGGCTGAGCCTCGGCATCGTGCCGGACGGCGTACACGTGCCGAAAGACCGCTTCCAATGGCGGTATGGCATCGACAATGGCCGTAAACGTAGGGGCTTGCATTTCGTTTTCGTACAAGTTTGGGGGGCGCTGTCTAAGGACTTTTGTCTGACCGATCGGAGACTATAACGCCTGATTGGTACGACTCATGATTACAACCACAAAAACCGGGTCACTCGTCACCCCGCCGAGCCAACGACCCACCGTATTAATTACCGGTGCGACCGGTACCATCGGCACGGCACTCTGCCAGACCCTCAGCAACCGGGGCGTTCCCTTCCGGGCGATGGTCCGTCGACCCGAAAGGGCCAGCGACCTGGCCACCCTGCCCGGTGCCACCGTGGTGGCGGGCGATTTTGACGACCCGTCCTCACTGGCCACGGCGCTCAACGGTATGGAGCAGGCTTTTTTATTAACACCCTCGTCGGCTCAGGCTGAAGCGCAACAACTCCACTTTGTCGAAGAAGCCCGGAAAGCGGGCGTTCAGCACCTGGTTAAACTATCTCAATTGGCGGCAGATGCTCATTCACCGGTTCGTTTTCTGCGCTACCATGCTGTTGTGGAGAACGCCATTCAGGCGAGCGGGCTGACGTACACGTTTCTGCGGCCCAACCTCTTTATGCAGGGGCTGCTCGGCTTTCGCGACCTGATTCGGCAGCAGGGCGCCCTGTTTGCCCCTATTAATGACGCCAGCGTCAGCCTCATCGATATCCGCGACATTGCCGACGTGGCCGCTACGGTACTCACCCAACCCGGCCATGCGAATCAGACCTACACGTTGACCGGTCCCCAGTCGCTCACCCACGCCGACTTGGCCAATGCGTTGGGGCAGGCGCTGCATCGGTCAGTACAGTTTGTTTACATCCCGGGCGAGGTGATGCATCAGGAATTGCTCAAGGCCGGTTTCATCGACTGGCAGGCCACCGGGTTGGTCGAGGATTATGCGCACTACAGCCGGGGCGAAGCCGCCGCGGTGACCGATACCGTCGCGGCGATTACCGGTCATCCCGCTCGCCCATTCGCCCAGTTTGCCGCGGACTATGCCGACTGGTTCAGGTGAAGCTGTACCGGAAGGCGCAGCCGTTACAGTACCGTTCCCGTTACCTCGCCAAAACCGACGCGGTGGTCGCCTTCACCCGCCCAGCCCCGGAACGTGACCGTATCGCCGTCCTCCAAAAAGGTGCGCTTGCTACCGTCGGCCAACGTAAGGGGTTCGGCACCACCCCACGACAATTCGAGCAGCGACCCCCACGATGACCGGTCGGGGCCGGAGATGGTGCCGGATGCCATCAGATCACCCACGCGGAGGTTACAGCCGTTGATGGTATGGTGCGCCAGTTGCTGCGCCTGCGACCAGTATAAAAACCGCTGATTGGAGCGGGAAATGACGGTTGTAACGTCAGCCGGATCGGTCAGTTCGACCGTCAGATTGATGTCGAAATTGGGCAATGGGTTGGGGTCGTGCAGGTACGGTAGCGGTTCGGGCTCCTGCACGTACCCAGCCACCCGAAACGGGGCCAACGCCTCTATCGTGACCACCCAGGGCGACACCGACGAAGCGAAACTTTTACCCAGAAACGGCCCGAGCGGCACGTACTCCCATTGCTGAATATCGCGCGCCGACCAGTCGTTGAACAGCACCATGCCGAAGGCGTGCTCATCAAAATCACCGGGAGTTACCGACGTACCCAACGCCGTGTCTTTCCCAACGATGAACGCCGTTTCCAGCTCGAAATCGAGTCGTTGGCTCGGTCCGAAAACGGGTTGATCTACCCCTTTTGGCAGGCGCTGCCCCTGTGGTCGCCGGATGGACGTACCTGACACCACCACCGACGACGCCCGGCCGTGGTAGCCCACCGGAAGGTGGCGCCAGTTGGGCAACAGCGCATTGGCTGGATCGCGAAACATCTTGCCGACGTTGCTGGCGTGGTCGATGCTCGAATAAAAATCGGTATAGTCGCCAATTTGAACGGGCATGTGCATCGTTGCGTCGGCCTGCGCCACCAGCGCGTGTTGGGCATTAGCTTTCAGCCGTGACGCCGGATCGCTCAGTTCGGTTTGCAGCACCCGACGTACCTGCTGCCAGATGGTTCGCCCCAGCCGAATAAAATCGTTCAGGTACGGTTGGCTGAAAACCGACCGCTGGGCCTTGGTCAGGCAGGTATCGAACGTACCCAGCTGGGCCGCCACCGCCATATCGATGATCTGGTCGCCAATGGCCACGCCCACACGCGGCTGGGTACGTTGCGCCGTGCTGAACACGCCATACGGCAGGTTATGGATTGAAAAATCAGAATCAGCAGGAATGGGTAGCCAGGGCATATGATAAAGCAGGGCATATGATAAAGAGTGAAAGAGTGAAAGAGTGAATGAGCGAAAGAGTGAATGAGCAAAAGGGCTTGACGCAACCCTACAACTCTTTCACTCTTTCGCTCATTCACTCTTTCACTCCTCCGTCCACGATTGAAAATAGATGCCGTCGTCGATGCCCATCGCCTGGGTGGTGAGGCGCAGCGGGCGGAAGGTGTCGACCATCACGGCGAGTTCGTCGGTACCGGTTTTACCGATGCTGCGCTCCATTGCGCCGGGATGCGGCCCGTGCGGAATGCCACCGGGATGCAGCGTCAGCACGCCAGGCCCGATGCCGTTGCGCGACATGAAATTGCCATCGACGTAATACAGCACCTCGTCGGAGTCGATGTTGCTGTGGTTGTAGGGAGCCGGAATCGCCTGCGGGTGGTAATCGAACAGGCGCGGCACAAACGAGCAGATCACGCAGGCTTTCGTCTCGAACGTCTGATGCACCGGCGGCGGCTGATGGATGCGCCCCGTAATCGGCTCAAAATCATGAATCGAGAGGGCGTACGGGAAATTGTAACCGTCCCAGCCGACCACGTCGAACGGATGCGTCGCATACACGAGCGTATGCAGAATGCCCTCTTTTTTGATCTTGATCACGAAGTCGCCGGTTTCGTCGTGCGTTTCGAGGTCCTGCGGTAGCCGGAAGTCGCGCTCGCAGTAGGGCGAGTGTTCCAGTTGCTGCCCGAACCAGTTGCGGTAGCGCTTGGGCGTGTAAATCGGCGACGTCGATTCCAGGTAAAACAGCCGATTGTCGGCCGCGTTGCCCGTCTCGTTACCCATTGGGGTAAACTGAATCTGGTAGATCATGCCGCGCGGAATGAGCACGTAATCGCCCGGCACGAAGGGGATGTTGCCCAGCAGCGTCCGCAACGTACCCGAGCCCCGGTGCACAAACAGCAGTTCGTCGGCGTCGGCGTTTTTGTAGAAATAGTCGGTCAGCGATTGCCGGGGTGCGGCCACGCCCACCACCACGTCGTTATTGACCAACAGCGGCGTGCGACTTTGCAGAAAATCATCAGCCGGGGGTACGTCAAACCCGATCAGCTTGCGTGATTGGATGTTGTGCTCCACGGCCAGTTGCGGGCGCAGGTCCACCGTATCCAGCACGGCCTTCACCTGCGTAGGCCGGTGCAGGTGGTACAGCAGCGACGACATGCCATCGAAGCCAACCGTACCGAAGAGCTGTTCGTAATAATAAGCACCCTCAGGACTCTTGAAGATCGTGTGCCGTTTAGGGGGCAACGTACCCAGTCGATGATAGAGCGGCATGGCGGTTCGTTGATGAATTAGTTGTCAAAGCAACAAATTTATCCCGGTTTTGTCATAGAACAACAAGCCTGCGTTATAAATCGATTAACAGGGCATTCGCTTTCTTTCACGAATGTGCGCTGCGGGGTTCATCGGCCCCTTTATGCATTGGTAAAAAGTGCACCCAATGGCCTTTAGCTCCTAGTGTCCCGGGCGGTTACCAAAAGGCCGCCCGCATGGCCAACTGCTTAACGGGTTCTTTACATGAAACAACACCGCATACGGGTCTTTACCCGCAAGCACGCGCTCTGGTCGGCAGGCCTGGTTACGCTGCTGGGTTTGGCTGGCTACCAACAGTCCATTGCGCCCATTGACAAGCGCATCAAACGGCTGGCGCCCGACAAGGCCGTCCGCATGGCCAAAGCCATCGAAGCTACGGTCACCCCCCAATTGGCACCGGGCCTGACCCTCAAGCTGTGGGGCGTCGATTCGCTCGTGTCTGACCCCATCGGCATCGACGTCGACGACAAGGGGCGGCTTTATTACAATAGGACCAACCGCCAGAAAAACTCGGAGTTCGACATTCGCGGGCATCAGGACTGGGAAATCGAGTCGATCCGGTTGCAGACGGTTGAAGATCGGCGGGCGTTTCTGCGGAAGGTGCTCGCTCCGGCCAACAGCGCCAAAAACGAGTGGCTGAAAGACGTAAACGGCGATGGCTCGCACGACTGGCGCGACCTGACCGTGGAGCGCGAAGACGTATTCCGGCTGGAAGACACCAACGGCGATGGCGTAGCCGATCAGTCGAAGCTGGTGACCAGCGATTTCCACGAAGAAATCACCGACGTGGCCGGTGGCGTAATGGCCCACGGCAACGACGTGTATGTGGCCGTGGCGCCCGACCTGTGGCGGCTGCGCGACAAGAATGGCGATGGTATTGCCGACGAAAAAACGTCGATCTCGCATGGCTACGGCGTACACGTCGGCTTCAGCGGCCACGGCATGTCGGGCATCGAGATGGGCCCTGACGGTAAGATTTACTGGCAGATCGGCGACATCGGGTTCTCGGGCAAAGGCCCCGACGGCAAAAAGTGGGAACACCCCAACAGCGGCGTGATTGTGCGGGCCAACCCCGACGGCTCCGACTTCGAGGTGTTTGCCTATGGCGTCCGGAATACGCACGAGTTTGTGTTTGACGAATACGGTAACCTCATCAGCGAAGACAACGACGGCGACCACCCCGGCGAGAAAGAACGGCTGGTGTACATCGTCGACGGCTCAGATACGGGCTGGCGGAGCAACTGGCAGTATGGCAAATACCGCGATCCGCTCAACAACACCTACAAGGTTTGGATGGACGAGAATATGTTCAAGCCCAAATTTGAGGGGCAGGCGGCCTACATCACCCCCACCATTGCCAACTACGTGAGTGGTCCGGCGGGCATGAAATACAACCCCGGCACGGCACTGGGGCCGCAATACAAGAACACGTTCTTCCTGGCCGAGTTTATCGGCAGCCCCACCAACTCCGGCATTCACGCCTTCAAGCTGAAACCCAAAGGCGCCGGTTTTGAACTGGGCGAAACGAAGAAGATCGTCGGCGGCGTGCTGGCCACAGGCATCGACTTTGGTCCCGACGGCTCGCTCTACGTGGCCGACTGGATCAACGGCTGGGACACCAAAAACTATGGCCGTATCTGGAAGATGGACGTGCAGGGCGGGGCCGCCTTCGAAGAACGGCAACGCACGAAAGCCCTGCTGGCGGCCGATTTCCGGCCCCGCACCGCCGCCAGCCTGGGTACGTTGCTGAGCAACCCCGACATGCGGGTACGTCAGAAAGCGCAGTTTGAACTGGCCCGCCGGGGTGCAGCCAGCCTCCCTATTTTCCAGCAGGCGATTGGGCAGAAGGCCAACCAACTGGCGCGCATTCACGGCATCTGGGGCATCAGTCAACTGGCGCGCCAGAGCAAAACGCACGCAAAACTGCTACTCCCCCTGCTGACCGACAGCGACCCCGAAATTCGGGCGCAGGCCGCCCGCTGGCTCGGCGATGTGCGCTATGCGGAGGCCGGTTCGGCCCTGCTGCCGCTGCTCACCGACGATAACAGCCGGACGCGGTTCTTTGCCGCCGAAGCCCTGGGTCGTATTGCCTACGAACCCGCCATTCAGCCGCTGATTAAACTGCTGGAGGAGAACAACGACGAAGACGCCTACCTGCGCCACGGGGCGAGCCTCGCCCTGGCCCGGATTGGGAAAGCCGACCCGCTCATTTCGCTGGCCAACCATAAGTCGAAGGCCGTTCGGGTGGGAGCCGTGGTGGCGCTGCGTCGCATGCAAAGCCCCGGCATTGCCTCGTTCCTGAACGACAAAGACGAGTTTGTGGTGACCGAAGCCGCCCGCGGTATCAACGACGACCTCTCGATTCCCGCCGCGCTGCCCGCCCTGGCTAAGTTGCTCCAGACCACTAAATTCAGTAACGAAGCGCTCATCCGCCGGGCCATCAACGCCAACATGCGCGTGGGTACACCCGAGGCCATGCAGACGCTGATCGGCTATTTCCAGGGCACGGGTAACCCCGCCGCCATGCGGGCCGAGGCGATGGACGCCCTCAGCACCTGGGCCAAGCCGTCGGTGCTCGACCGGGTTGACGGACGTTATCGGGGGGCCGTCGAGCGTGACCTGGCACCCGTTCGGACTGCGACGGCCTCGGCCTATACTGGCGCGCTGACGCAGTCGGAGCGGCAGGTACGTCTCAGCGCCATTTCGGCCATTCGTCGGCTGGGCATTTCGTCGGCCGATGAAGCGATGGCCAAGCTGGTATCGACAGACGCCGATCCGGCGGTTCGGGAAGCGGCCCTGCGCGGACTGGCTTCGCTGAACGCCCCGCAACTGAATGCCGCCATTGAAACGGCCCTTGCTGACAAAGCGCGTGAGGTACGGGTGGCGGGGCTTGACCTGCTCGGGAAAGCCGCCATGCCGAAAGAGCAGATGGTACGCCTGCTGACCAACGTACTCGATAACGGCCCGATTGAAGAAAAGCAGGCAGCCCTGCTGACGCTGGGTACGTTGCCCGCCGCCAATTCGCAGCCCGTTTTCGACAAACTGCTTAGCTCGATGCAGGCCGGTACGTTGTCGCCCGAGTTGTATCTGGAACTGGAGGAAGCCATCGAGAGCAGCAAATCGGCGGCGCTGACGGCCCGCTACAAAAGCCTCAGCGGGCAACTGTCCGACGCCGACGCGTTTAAAGGGAGCCTGATGGGCGGTGTGGCCGACAAAGGGCGCCGCATTTTCTTCCGGCACCCAACGGCGCAGTGTATCCGCTGCCACTCGTACAACGATCAGGGCGGCAATGCAGGGCCACGGCTCAACGGCGTTGCTGGCCGTCTCACCCGCGAACAACTGCTCGAAGCGGTCATCAACCCCAGCGCCCGGCTCGCACCCGGCTATGGTACAGTGTCGGTGACGCTGAAAGATGGCAAGTCGCTGTCGGGTATTCTGGCGGGCGAGACCGATAAAGAGCTTCAGATCAAGATAGGCAACGACCCGGCTCGGACCATCGCGAAAGACCAGATTGCCAAGCGCACTAACGATCCGTCGAGTATGCCGGAGATGAAATACCTGCTCACGAAACGCGAAATCCGCGACGTGGTCAGCTTCCTCTCGACGCTGAAAGACGAGCATTGATCAAGGATAAAAACGTAGCGCCCGGTTCTGGCCAGTCCGTCTAGTAAACCCAAATCGCTGAGTTTACTAAATGGCCCGGCCAGAGCCGGGCGTTACGTTTTTGATTAAGACTTACGTTGCCAGTTAGTCAGGGCGATATGCAGGGCGGCCAGCGCCGTGTAGCCCAAATGAAACGGTAGCATCCGTTTATCGTTCCGGATGGCCTTGTGGAACGTCAGCAGTGCCAGCCCGGCCACGCTGACAATGTCAATAAGCCGGTGCGTTGAGTAGGCAATGACCGGGGCCGCCCCGGCGGGGTGGTCCGTCAGCAGGTTGGTGAGCAGCAGGTTTCCCCCGAGTAACCGATACAGCTTCACGGCTTCCGGGTTTGCGCCCAACCGCTCCGGAACCAGGAATTGCGTGGCCGAAAACAGGTAATCATTAATGCCGTGTTGCTTGGCCGATATGGGTTTCGTGTTCATAGCGTCTTGTTGCTTGTTTATACCCCCAACCGGAATGATACGCGGTTGTTACTCCAGCAATCCGCTTTAACGAGGCAAGTCGCACTACAGGCTGATAGATGCATGACCCAATACGCCATATTGACAAACAGTACAGGGTAACGACTTACTAACTGACTCTTTTTTATCATCCCGACCGGGATGACAAAAAGCGTCGCTTACGCCTTTAAAACTCCATTTTTCATTTGCCCCAACTGAGTGCCAAAATCACTAAGTTGGGACAGGCATTCAGTGCCCTCCTACCCTATTCGTCCCTATACTATCGATGCAGGACCTCCTCAAAAAACTGAATTACACCGGGCAACAGCCCCTTGTGCTGTTCAACGCACCGACCGCCTTCGCGCAGGCGCTGCAACAGACGCTACCCGATGGCAGCGTGCAAGTGGACGTTCGGTCCAATGAGCCCGTTTCGTTTGCACTGGCCTTCGTAACGCAGCAGGCTCAGATCGATGCGCTCATCGGGCAGTTGGCTCCACTGCTTCAGGGCGACGCAACGCTATGGTTCGCCTATCCAAAGGGTAGCTCGAAAAACTACACCTGCGATTTCAACCGCGACACGGGCTGGCAATCGGTTGGGCAGGCGGGGTTCGAGCCGGTTCGAATGGTCGCCATCGACAGCGACTGGTCGGCGTTGCGGTTTCGGCGGGTAGCCTACATTAAGACCATGACCCGTCAGCGGCACATTTCGGACGAAGGAAAAGCGCGCACCAACGCAAGCTCCCGTTAGCGTTCGTCCGGTTCCTCGTTTAACGATGGTTCCGCGGTTTCCTCCACGACTTTTTCGTCGGTGAGCGGGTTTTGCCGGAAAATCTGTTCGAGTTGGGCAAATAGCTCGGGGTGCTTCGTTTTTAGCAGATCGGGCCGTTTGAAGAAATACTCTGATACCACCGCGAAAAACTCCGCTTCGTTAGTCAGCCCGTAGGGGTTGATGTCGGATTTATGACTTTCCATCTCCTGCATGGTCCGGTGAATCAGGCGAAGCCAGGGTTGCAGGTGTTCTTTGGGCATGAGCAGGTCGGGAGCGCCATCGATTTCGCCATCCACTTTGTCGAGCAGGTGTACAAACTCGTGGATGCCCGTGTTCTCCTTGCTGGTTTTATTCATGAAGCCGTTGCGTAGCGCCGATTTCGACAGGGCCATCGTGCTCTGCAACGCCCCACCCGTACCAACCTGCCCCATGATGCGCCGGTCGTCACCCTCGGTCTGATAAGCTTCGTTGAATGTCGACTCGTACAGCACCACCGTCGTCAGGTTGGGATACTGCCAGTCGTCGAAGGCGAACATTGGGATTACGGCACTGCTCGCGACCAAAACCCGGTCGATGTCATCGACGTCGGTGTCGACGCCTTCTACCTGCACCTCAGCCAGAAAGAGACTCACACGATCGGCGAACACCGCCTGCCGATCGGCGGGCAACGTGGCGTAATAGGGTACATTCTCGGCCAATAGCTCCACCAGACTCGGCGGCAGCGGCTCGGCCGGTTCAGCGGGCGTTGACCGACGCTTCCGGTTGAGAAACCACCACAGTAGTGCCGCAATCGCCAGCCCCAACACCAGCCCGAGAGCAATAAACAGATTATCCATAGCCCCTACAACCGGCTTGATGGGGAAAGGTTATCCTTCTACTGCTCTAAATGAGAATGCTCTACTCCCTTTTCACGGCAAATAAGGTTACGAATTTGGCTTTACCCTATGAGCTCTTGCCTTATCCCATAATTTCCGATTAAGCTCGTTGGCGTAAGAATCAGGATCTGCTTTGAATACCAACTTTAAATCTTCTATCAATAAGTTAAAATAAAACTCTTTACCATCTTTAAACCTGATTGAATACCCAGAAAAGGCAGTACTGTAAATCCGATCAAACATACTAATCTCATAAACTTCTCTATAGAAAAGGCTATCAAGATATATCTTTCCATCTTCATAATATACATTCCTATGCTTGGTCTTAATCAGTACGTAAAAACCTATCCCAACGGACAAGCATAGTAAAAACAATCCAGTTAGTGAAAAATCAACAATAACAATAAAAAGACAAATCACCGAAAAGAACGCATAAGCTATCAGACCTATCGTTTGAGTCACTAGGCTATTTAGCTTACTTATTTGAACACGATCGCTCACCTATATATTAATTGATTTAAAACAAGGCATTCCGGCTAAAATTAGATACTAACTTCATCTTGTTTCGCAAAACAGATTGCGCCAATTTTTAAAAATGCGTCAACTACCTCTTCCGCGTCTTGGCTTTCACCTAATGAAAAGGTAAAACACTCTCCATCAAGTAATTTATCCGTTGTTTCCTTTGCTTGCTTAAGACCCAAACTAAAATATGTTCTAAACATATGAGTGGATGATATCTTGGCAAACCCTTTCCGACAACCACAGAATTCTATTAGCATAAATTTTTCTAGTTTGTCTTCAAGTCAAAAACCCATACAAATAAACGTTAAAGCACATAATACTGCTTTGCCTCCTCCGTCTTTGTTTTGACAAAATCAGTTTTAGCAAGTCGATAAGCTACCCGGTCATTGCGATATACTTTAGCCAATTCATTTTTTAACTCAGCATATGCTTTGGCTAGCATTGGTTTCTCACGCAGGTAGTCCCGAAAGTAAAGTCGATCCCACAAAGCGTGTGTTTGCGGTCCCATGTGAATGTGGTAGGTCTGCTGTTTGGCGCCGGTCACGTTGTAGCCTTTAACAAAGACCATATACGGTGGCTCGGCATCTGTTTGCCACATAAAGTCATAGTTCTGCGCGACTAGCTTTGTGATAATATCATCATGCAGGCGCTCATCAGTCGGAATCTCGACCAGTATGTCGATCGTTGGCTTCGCTGGTAGTTCAGGGATAGACGTACTGCCAAAGTGCTCAACGCGCAGAGCTAGCTGCTCGCCCAGCGTATTGAGAATAAGTTTTCGCTCTTGATCGAACAGATCGAACCAACGTGGATCGAAAGGCACGATCTCTACGGGAAAACGCATCCCAATTTCTTCCCGACTCAGTTCATTTATCCCTTGCTTCATCTGTTGCAGACAATCACATCAATTTTACGATCGAACTATGTACAACAGCGTCTTAATACAGAGCCAAACTCGGCTAAGAGGCGGCTCTACAGCGCAATGGTCGTCTTTGTAATCAGAACTGTAGCTGTTGATTCATACCCGAAGGCAATCACTTACCCGCCCAAATCTGGGCCAAGTGCACGATCACCTCGGCGGCTTTCTGCATGTCCTGCACCGATACCCACTCTTCCCGCGAGTGAAAGGCGTGTTCACCGGCGAAGATATTCGGGCAGGGCAAGCCCATAAACGACAGCCGCGAACCGTCGGTGCCGCCCCGGATGCTGCGCCGCTGCGGCGACAGGCCCGCCCGCCGGATGGCTTCCAGCGCGTGTTCGGCCACGGCGGGGTGCTGGTCGAGTACCTCTTTCATGTTGCGGTATTGCTCCCGCACCGTCAGCGTCGCCGTCGAATGCGGGTAATTAGCCAGCACCTCATCGACGAGCGATTGCAGCAGGGCTTCGTGTTCGTGTAGGCCGTCGGTGGTGAAATCGCGCACGATAAAGTCCAGCACCACGCGGTCCTGATTGCCTTCCATGTGGGTCGGATGCACAAAGCCTTCCTTGCCCTCGGTGGTTTCGGGCGACAGGCCCGTGCGGGGCAGACCCGCCAGGATATCACCCGCGATTTTCAGCGCGTTTTCGAGTTTGCCTTTGGCGAAGCCGGGGTGCGTGCTCACGCCCTGAATCACGATCTGTACGCCATCAGCCGAGAAGGTTTCGTCTTCCAACGTACCCAGCGATTCACCATCGATGGTGTAGCCGTAGGTGGCATCGAGTTTCGCCATGTCGATGTTGGCCGTGCCTTTGCCCACTTCTTCGTCGGGCGTAAACAGGATGCGGATGCGCCCGTGGGGTACGTCCGGGTTGGCCATCAGGTAGTCGGCTGCCGCCATGATCGCCGCCACACCCGCTTTATTGTCGGCGCCCAGCAGCGTATCGCCGCTCGCCGTGATGATGTCGTTACCCACCTGCTGCGCCAGATCGGGGTGGTCTTTCTGACCGATCACGATGGGCGCGTCGGCGGGCTCGGGCAGGATAATGTCAGTGCCGTTCCACTGCCGGTGAATGATCGGTTTCACGCCCGCCCCCGTCACGTCGGGCGAGGTATCCATGTGCGCACAGAAGCAGATGGTGGGTACGGGTACGTCGCCAGGTACGTTGGCGGGGATGGTGGCGTAGACGTACCCAAATGCGTCCAGTTCGGCGTCGGTGATGCCGAGCTCGTGCAGTTCCTGCACCAGCACGCGCCCCAGGTCTTTTTGTTTCTCCGTGGTCGGGCTGGCCGTCGATTGCGGGTCCGATTGGGTGTCGATCTGTACGTACCGAATAAAGCGGTCGGTGAGCGTCTGGGCGTTGATCATCACTTAAAAAAGGTCTTAAATACAAAGTTTGAAATAATGATTTTAAGAAGATATCGAACAAAAATATGACCGATTAATAATAACCGTTTGCCTCATCGGTAAACCGTCGCTCAACAGTAAACCACAACTTAACCTCTACTGATCCTAAATATCAAAGTAACGCCGACCCAAAGTACATGATACAATATTCATGTTAATAACTACTGATTATCAACAACATGATAGATCACCCTTTTGTACCATAATCAGGATTCATATATAGTTTAACCTCCCTTAATGAAAGAATTGAGTATTAAATTCATCTCTTACCTTTGGCCCATTTGTGGACTGTATAATACAACCGACAGTTATATAGATTGATTTCTCCATCCGAATTGGAGAGAGTCACGGATATTCTATACTATCTTTGGTTTTTACTCAGAACGCAAATTGACACATAATCAATTTATAACCAACAACATGCATATTTTCAGTGAATCATGCAAGATTGTGAACAAGAAGACAGTCTTTGTAACTAAAATTTATATTTTTCATACTTAAGACACTACGAAACAGGCGAGATGGCTGTAATCGATCTAGAAACAAGGCTCACTAAAGATTGGGATAGTTATAATAGCAATCTAAAATCTAGTGACAGCTTAATTTTTATTAGTCCGCACAATTACAACATTGAAGATGGTCCTGCTTCGTTAGACTTGACCGTTGGAAACAGGTTTTTCTTTCATGATCGTGGGCAACACTACACAATCACAGATGATGGCATATATATTGAACCATTCAACTCTCTGTTGATAGAAACAGAACAAAAGGTGTGTCTGCCTTTAAACATATTTGGCATTGTAATTGGGAAGGGTCATCAAATATTTCAAGGCACATTTATCTCTTCAGGTAAGATCAACCCAGGTTTCAATGGAAAACTCAATATAGGCCTATATAATGGGAGTAGAAAGAGGATACATATAAAAAGCGGGCACCCTCTGTGCTCCTGTGTGTTTTTCCAAATGGAGTCGAACATGAATAGCCCTTTAAAAAATTATGACGCAAACAGGCAAATAAACAAGGTTTACTTAACCAGAACTCAAAAATTATTTAATGCTTACAAGGGTAATATGCAATTAGTGACTCATATTATTGCTATTATAGCCTTTCTCGTTGCTTTATTCGTTGGGTTAACCAATAGAAATTCAATCTTTAGCGCTATCGAATCTGATAGTAAATCAGGTAAAATTGACAAGAAATGATTATTGTCGGGGACAATTTAAAAAGTTTAATCACTCAACATAATATTGTTGACGATTTAGCCAGTGGATTTGATAACACCTCAATAGGTCTTACACTTGACTCTTTGATAATAAAAATCATTCCTAATGACGAAAGTGTAATTTTGACATATGGCACCGAAATTCCTGAAGAATGGATACAAGAACAAGTTATAAATATAAACGACGGTGTAGTTCTAGAACCTAAGCAATCTGTTCTCGCGTGCTCGTATGAAACTGTAAAGATTCCGATTGGCTATTTCGGCCTATTACAAACTAAAGGGTCTTTGGCACGGCTTTTCGTGTCATTACATTGCAATGACTCTCAAATTGAGCCTGGATTTAAAGGTAAAATCACTTTTGAGATATGTAATCTTTCTAATATGAGAATTCGTCTATTGCCAAGACAGAAAGTAGGAGATCTCTTTATCATCAAGGCTTCGACTAAACACGTAAATTCGTATAATGGTAGGTACCAAAACGCGACCAAACCAACGATTCAACTCCCTTAATATTAGCACAATGTCAGAAGAAGTAATTATTGCGGTTCCTAGGAAGGTCATCAATGAAACTTTGTTAGATAACCCTTTTGGCTTTATCAGCGATAATGTCGAAAATTTGTATATTAAAATACTAAGTAATTGTATACAAATGATCAGAAGCCACGCAGAAAATGACAATTCCCACAAGCAGATAATTCCATATGTTCTAATCAATTACAAAGAAAAGTTTTTTTTGTCTAGAAGAAAAAATACTCAAACCGAGAAACGACTTCACAATAAGATGTCGATTGGTTTTGGCGGACACATTAATCCAGTCGATTATTCTAGTGATTATGACCTTATCATAGGCGGCCTAATAAGAGAAATAAGAGAAGAAATTAACATAGGAGATTTTTCAATTCCGCAGTTGATTGGCTTTATAAACGATGATGTTTCAGAAGTAGGGCAGGTACATATTGGACTTCTTTTTGAAATCGAGCTAAATTACTCAGAAATAGAAATTATAGAGAAAGACAAGATGGATGGTCGCTGGGTAACTATTGCTGAAATGGAAGAAAACTACGAGTATCTAGAATCGTGGTCAAAAATCGCTTTTGACTCTTACGTGAAGAAGAAAAATATATGGCCGTTTAAAAATTAGCTGGGAGCAGGTTGCTCTTGAGCAGTTTGATGGAAATGGCGAGCAAAATTATGCCGAAAACCTTTCGCAGCACATTCAGCCCGCCCGGTCCGATCCGGTCTTCGAGCCAGGCGGCCGATTTGAGCACGATGTAAATCAGGATCAGGTTCAGGATGACGCCCACCACAATGTTGCCGATCTGGTATTCGGCCCGCAGCGAAATCAGGGTGGTGAGCGTACCGGCCCCGGCAATCAGTGGAAAGGCGATGGGCACGATATGGGCCGCACTGTCGGCCTCGATTTCCGACTTAAAGATGGTCCGGCCCAGAATCATTTCCAGCCCGATCAGAAAAATGATGATGGCCCCGGCCACGGCAAACGACTGCACGTCTACGCCGAACAGTTTCAGAATGCGTTCGCCCACAAACAGGAACGTGAGCATGAGCACACCCGAGGCCAGCGTCGCTTTCTCCGACTCGATTGTACCAACTTTCTGGCGCAGGTCGATGATCACGGGCAACGAACCCAGCACGTCGATGACGGAAAACAGAATGAGCGTGACCGAGATGATCTCTTTAAAGTTGAGTGGCATAGCGGGAAGGGGATGAACAATGTACGATGAACAATGTACGATGTACAATGCACCACAGCGGCGGACCGTAATGGGAATGAAGATGAGGTGAGTTGCAAAGGTAGCGACGCCTACACCCATTGTGCATTGTACATTCTACATTGTACATTACCCCCACCCCCTCAACCACGCCTGTAACCGGGCTACGTCGTCGTCGGTAATGGCGGGGAAGTTGGCGATGCGGAAGGTCGTGGTTTTCCAGTCGCCGTAGCCATTGCCCAGCATAAAGCCAGCGGCTTTAGCGGCCCCTTTGACCGCTTTAATATCGGCCTCGCTTCCCGTCACGGCAATGACCGTATCGGAGCGGCGTTCGGGCTCATCGATCAGCAGCCGAAAGGGTGAGCCGGCCATCGCTTCCTCAAAAAACTGATACCAGTCGGCGGCGCGCTGCCGGATATGGGCGTCGGTCTCGGCGATGGGCGGTACGGTCTGCATCACGCGGTCGAGCAGGTAGATACCCAGTCCGTTGGGCGTATAGGGTGTCTGGAACTTGCTGAAGTTTTCGTGCAGAAACAGCAGGCTGTTGTAATGATTGTTCTCGCCGATTGCCTCGGCACGGGCCAGCGCCCGGGGCGAGTAGATCAATACCGCCAGCCCCGCTGGCAAGCCGAAGCATTTTTGTACCGACGCAAACCACACGTCGGCCAGCGTCCAGTCGAAAGCAATACCCGCCATCGACGATACGGCATCGACGGCAATCAGCGCGTCGGGGAATTCCTGCCGGAACGTACCCAGCGCCGGCATACGTACCTGGGTTCCGTTGGACGTCTCATTCTGGACCACGCACAGCACATCGGCTTCGTCGGGCTGCTGCGGGGGCTTGATCCGGTGGGCATAGTCCATCCATTTTTTGCCAAAGGCGCCGCTGTACGGATGCAGGCTCGTCTGTGCCGTCAGCGATTGGGCGACGATCTCCCAGCACTCCGTGGCCGACGAAACAAAGGCCAGGTGGTAGCCCTCAGGTACGTTCAGTTTGTCGCGCACCCCGCGCATCGCCCCTTCCGTAACGGCCATAAACTCCGGGCTGCGGTGGTTCATGCTGACGATGCCCGACGTGCAGGCTTCCGCCGCCCAGGCTGCCACCTGCGGGTAAATTTTGGATGGACCGGGATAGAAGGTGATCATAGGGATGGGGGAGTAAACGATGAGTGGTAAGTGGTAAGCAGCAAGTGATGCCCGGCCTACTACTTATCGTTTATCATTCATCACTGATTAAGTAGCGTACGGCCAGTTCGTAGCCTGTCAGGCCGAGGCCGACGATGACGCCTTTGCATTTGGGTGAAAGGTAACTGTGATGCCGGTAGCTTTCGCGGGCGTGGACATTGCTGATGTGCACCTCTACGGCGGGCGTAGTGACGGCCCCCAGCGCGTCGGCAATAGCGATGGACGTGTGGGTGTAAGCCCCAGCGTTGATCACGATCCCGTCGAAATCGAAGCCATGCTCGTGAATCTTGTCGATCAGTTCGCCTTCGTGGTTCGACTGGAAATAATGCAGTTGTACGTCGGGGAATTGGGCCTCGATCGTTTTAAGGTAATCGACAAACGAGCGGTTGCCGTAGATGGTCGGTTCGCGCTTGCCCAGCAGGTTGAGGTTGGGACCGTTCAGGATCAGGATCTTTTTCACGGCGGCAAAGATACGCCCAAAGCGCACGGTGCGCTCATCAACTGAACACAGTGTCTGATCGCCAATCAACGCGTTGGTCGTCTGGTCTATCGCTACCGTTACTCGCCTTCCGTTTTTTGGGTGGTGGGGTGAAATGACCGCCACGAGTGCCAGAATTCCTGATGCGCGGGTACGTTGGTCAACTGCTGCCCCGCCAACGTACCGGTGGTAGCCAGCCCCGCTTTGCTCCAGACGCTCTGGGTTTCGCGGTCGGTAAATTGCCCGTCGGCGAGGGGCGTAAACGTGAGCACGCGCCCCGCCACCCTGCGGTCAAACGCGCGGTAGGTGAGCCGATCGGGTGCCAGCGTTAGCAACACCGGTTGCGCACCCAGCCGGGTGTTGATTGTCCGCTTTTTAACCAGCGCATTCCAGTCGACAGCGACGGCGGTTTGTTTGTCGGCCAGCCCGACTACCCACGATTTGGGGTGCCACGATGCCGAATCGCGGCCCGTCAGTTTACCCCGGCGTACCCCAAGGTCATACGTAGCGAGGCTGTCGGTCTCTTCCCGAAAAGCCGGGTCAGGCTGCATTACGAGGGTGTTGGGGTGTTCGGCGGCCCATTCGGCCAGCGTCATTTGCCGGGCGGTCAACTCGGTCAGGGTTTGGCCTTTGAGCGGTCCCAGAATGGCCTCGCCCGTCGCTTGCCGCCACCAGGAGCCCGTGCGGTCGTCTTCAAACATGGCGTTGAAATGGTCCATCCCGACCAGCCGGTAGGTCATGGGTTGCCTGCCCACGATGGGGTCAAACACACGCCCGGTGCGACACACCGTGCAGTAGGTGATCATCAGGGGTTTACCGCCCACCGTGTCGCGCACCTGATGGTGGTAGCCAATGAGTTGAATCGGGTACGCCCGCGCTTCGCCGTTGGCCACGACGCCCAGCACCAGCTTGTTGGTCCCAATTTTGTTCTGCGCCATCGACAGCATACGCTTGGTGGTCGGCTGCAAAAACATGTGGTCGGCCATCATGGTCTGGTTCACCACGTACAGCACCAGCCCGTAGGCGATAGCCAACCCACCCGCTACCCACCGGTCGCTGGGCCGGGCGGGCCGCCACAGAACCCGAACCAGCGGGTAGGCCACGAGTAGCAGCCCCATTCCCCGCAGCCAGCCTACGTGCTGATGCAGCCAGTACGCCACCGATACACGACTCAGGTTGGCGGCATCGTCGAGCTGACTACCGGGGAACGGCATGATAAAATACACCCGCGCCGCTTCGAGTAGTATCAGCAGCACCAACCCAACGCTCGCCCAGAGAAGCAGATTACGGTTCATAAAGTATGGAGAAATACGTTCACTCATTACTCACAGCCTGTACCCCACCGACAGCATGACGTTGCGGCCATCCGACGACCAGACGCCCGGCCCCGGATAGAATGTGGGGCGTTTGGTGAAATACGACTCGTTGGTCAAGTTATTCAGGCTCCCCCGCAGCGTCAGGTGCGGCCCTACGCGCCAAGTGGCGTTCAGGTCGAGCAGGCCATAGGCGGGAACGGGGCCCTTGGCGCCATTGGCCGACGGCACGGGCGTGTTGAGTGCATCGGCGTAGGTCATGCCCACGTAGCTGTACTGCACCGTCAGGCTGGCAGTTCGGTAACGCAGCGTCAGGCCGTTGCGGCTAGTGATCTGTGGAGCCGACTCGACCCGGTTACCATTTACGCTGACATTCTCCCCATTGACCGACACCCGGGCGTTGGTATATCGCGCGTCCAGAAACGACGTCGACGTAAAGCCGCTGAGGCTCCCCCCTTTCCAGCTGGCCAGTTGTCCTTCCAGTAAGACCTCTATACCCTGATTGCGGCTATCCCCGATGTTAGTACGGAGGGTGTAAGGCTGGTTGTTGCCGTCCATCAACACCAACGTACCCATGCGGTTGCGGTAGAGCAACTCAAACAGGCTGATGTTCAGATGCCCGCCCGACCAGTGCGTTTCCAGGCCCAGTTCGGCATTGTAGCCGGTAGCGTCGCGCAGGTTTTTGTCGATCTGCTCGTACACCGACGTCGGGATAATGTCTTTAAACAGCACGGGCCGATACGCCTGCGACCAGCCGCCATAGAGTCGCATCCGGTCGTTGAGCCGGTACTGCCCGTTCAGGCCCAGCAGCGCAAACCGGTGGCGGATGGTCGTAGGCAGTTCGGCCGCGTCGTAGTAGCTGATGCTGCCGCGCAGTTGCGTGTCGCCCTGTTCAACCCGCACACCAGGCGAGAGCGTTAACCGCCCCACACGGAGTTGCCCTTCCACGAATGCCGCGCCGTTGCGGGTATGATACCACAAATCGCGGGCGAAGGGGGTGGTCAGGCTGAGGTCAAAATCAGTGCCAGTGGTACCCTTTCCCAGTTGCCGCCGGTGGAGGTCGTTGTGCATCCATTGAACCCCCGCGACCAACGTACCTGCGAGACCATCTATCGTAAATTGCTGTAACAGCCGCGCCTCGGAGGTATAGCTGTTAAAGTTGTCAATGTCGACCTGCCGCGGCCGGTACTGCCCCGTCGGATCAGGCAGATCGGTGACGGTGGCAAAGGCGTCGATCTGCACGCTGTTGCGGTCACCCAGCACGGCCGACGTTACCCATTGCAGCCGCGTTTGGGGCGTCAATTGCCAGTCGAGCCGAAGTGACGGCACCCAGATAGCCGGGTTGAAGAAATTACGGCCGCGGGTTGCCTGCCGAGGGTTGGCCCGGAACATCGAGTCGGTAAGCGGACCGGGAATCTGATAGACGTAGCGCGAACGCCCGACCTCGGCGGTCAGACCCATCCGGGGATTGACCTGATACTGAAGGCGGACCAACTGCGCCTGTGCATCCGACCGGCTGTTGTCGCGGTAGCCATCCGAATGCCGCCAGTAGGCATAGCCGTAGTAGGTCAGCCGACCCACGCGCCCGCCTAGGGCATTGTAGGTGCTGCGTGTGCCGAACGACCCAATCGAGTTGACGGTCTCGAAACCAAGGTGGCGCGTAGTGTCAGCCTGCTTGGTCACGTAGTTGAGCATCCCGCCAAACTGCGCCCCATATTGCAGCGACGCCGTACCACGCACGAGTTCGATCCGCTCGATGCTTTCGGTCGGGGGTGAGTAATGGCTCGCCGGGTAGCCATACATATCCGAGTTGGTGATGATCCCGTTCTGGCGCAGGTTCATCTCCCACGACCGGTGCGGGTCGAGGCCGCGCGTGGCCACGTTGAGTTGATTGCCGGTGCCATCCATGTC